>JAUNNI010000002.1 GCA_030531555.1 Eubacteriales bacterium
GACAAAAACAGTGAGAAAGTGAAAATAGTCCGACAGAAAGCTAGTACACATAGGACCAAAACAGTGAGAAAGTGAAATTCATCCTTTTTTGTTTATTTCTACGATTGCCTTCTTTGAAAGCTTGTGTTAGAATGTTCGTTTAAGAAAGGAGGAATTTCTATGACACCATTTGTTTTTGAAAGTTATCAAAAAGCATTAAAAGCAGGCTTAAAGGAATGTCACACTGCTTCTTCTAAGCATGAGAATCCTTATCCGGAAACGCTGGATGTGATTCTGGAAGGAAAGAAAACAGCGGGCCTTGAGGAAATGGGAATTCAATCAATTCCTCTTGATTTAATTGTGGGTACAAAGACAGCCGGTCGACAGAATGCATTCAGTAGAAGTTTTTTGCCTCTGTTTGATGAAGGGTCGGAGTTTGCTGCCAAATGGATGAATCTAATGGAATCTCAGATGGAAGAGGGCATCCATGATCCGATCAAAGTTTATGAGTATATGAATCGATATTATGTGTTGGAAGGAAATAAGCGTGTCAGCGTTTTAAAATATTTAGAGGCAGCGGTGATTGAAGGATATGTGACAAGAATCTTGCCGGAATACAGCGAGGATCCTAAAGTGCAGCTGTATTATGAATATGTAGATTTCCAAAGAAATTCTGGAATTTTTAATCTTCATTTATCAGAAAAAGGAGATTATAAGAAACTCTTACTTGTCCTTGGAAAGGAAAAGGAAAGAGCTTGGACTCCGGAAGAGAGAGAAGAATTTCAGATCCTTTTGAAACGTTTTACTTATCAGTATGAAAAAAATGTCAAGGAAAAAGCCAAAAAACAAAAAGGGGATGCCTTTTTGATTTATTTGAACATTTTCTCTTATGAAGAAGCCTGTAAAAAGGATACGACTCAGATTGCAGCGGATATTAAAAAGATGAAGAAGGAATTCCTTTTGGCTCGCGGGGAAGAAGTGGAAGATGTCATTGATCCTGAAGAGAAGAAAGGTAACTTATGGGATAAGCTTTTTGCCGCCAACAAGGTGAAAGTTGCCTTTTTGTATGACAGAGAACCGGAAACTTCCAGCTGGCTTTTATGCCATGAACTGGGCAGACGACATTTGAAAAGCGTGTGGAAGACAGGAATTGCTTTTGAGAAATTTATCTGTTCTCCAGACAGTCAGTACATGGAGGATATCGAGGCTATCATAAAAGATGGATTCAATGTGATTTTTGCAACGACTCCAATTCTTCAGCCGAAATGTTTGAAAGCAGCGCTCGAGCATCCGGAGGTTCAGATCTTTTCTTGTGCAGCAAGATCGACCTGGAAATCTATTCGTGGATATTATGTTCGTGTCTATGAACAGAAGTTTTTAATCGGACTGATTGCGGGAGCTTTATCCAAAGATAAAGAAATCTGTTATGAAGCAGACTATCCGATTTATGCCACCATTGCCAATGCCAACGCATTTGCTCTTGGGGTATCTATGACCAACCCAACGGCTAAGGTGCGATTAGTTTGGGCGAGCCGTAAAGAGGAATTTAAGGAGCCGATCAATGAAGATACCTCGATTATTTCCAATAGAAATATGATTACTGCGGAAGGTGTGAACCGACGATTTGGTCTTTATACCAAAGAAGAAGGAGCTATTCGAAATATAGCCACAGGTATTATTGATTGGGGGCTGATTTATGAGAAAATTATCCGCCAGATGATGGATGGTACCTGGAAGAAGATTTCAGATAAGGAAAAGAAAGCCATAAACTATTGGTGGGGTCTTTCCACAGGAGTTGTGAATGTGGTTTGTTCTTCTAGTATGCCAAAGGGTGTACAAAAGATGGTGAACCATTATAAACAAGCGATTGCAGATGGATCTTTCCATCCATTTGAAGGGGAGTTTTATGACCAGGATGGTCAGCTTCATGGGGAAGAAGGAAAAACGCTTAGTAATGAGGAGATTATCACTATGGACTGGCTCAATGAAAATATTGTTGGGTCCATTCCAAATGTCAATGAATTAAATGATAAGGCTTATCAGATGGTGAAACTACAGGGTTTGGAGAAGATGAAAGGGGAGTAAAAGGTGGAAATCCTGATCGTAAGCGATGAAGTGTGTAAAAGTTTATATGACTTCTATCGACCGGAAAAATTAGAAGGGATTGATTTGATCATCTCCTGTGGGGATTTGAATCCGAAATATCTGACCTTTCTTGCCACCTTGTTTCATGGACCGGTTCTTTATGTCCATGGGAATCATGATGGCAAATATGACCGGACGCCGCCGGAAGGCTGCATCTGTATTGAGGATCGGATTTTTGAATATAAGGGAATCCGCATCCTTGGTCTGGGAGGTTCTTTATTATACAATTACGGCCCTCATCAATACACAGAACGTGAGATGAAGGGCCGCATTCGTAAGCTTTGGTGGACGCTTTGGAGGAAGAAGGGTTTTGATATTTTAGTCACCCACACTCCTGCCAAATGTCTTGGGGATGAAGATAACCTGACACATGGAGGTTTCCTCTGTTTTGTTGAACTTTTGGAAAAGTATCGTCCCAAATACCATTTTCATGGGCATATCCATATGAATTATGGTAGAGTGGAACGACGCTTTCATTATATGGATACGGAGATCGTAAATGGCTTTGAGACCTACCGTATCAATTATGAGACTGGGGAAGGGAGATTACGATAGTTTTCTATCGTTTTTTTGGTGCCAATGGCATTTCCCAGGCATCATGATCTGTATGTAACAATTTATGAGAAAGTCTGGATAATGGTTTTTCCAGATATTCATCATATACTTTTAAGACATCCGGATTCTCGTGGGAGAAACGGATCTCGCTGGTGGAATCTAAGAAGTAAAGATTCTTGGAGCGGATATCTGCCATTTCTTTTCCTTCGTGGATTGGCTGACCGCCACCGTTGACACAACCACCCGGGCAAGCCATAACTTCAACGAAGTGATAGAATACTTTGCCCTGTTTGATCGCTTTGATCAGTTTTCTAGCGTTGCCAAGTCCACTTACGATGGCAACTTTTAATTCGGTACCATTGAGCTCGATGGTTGCTTCTTTCCATCCATCTAAGCCGCGGACATTTTTGAAAGCGTCTGGTTCTGGGTTAGAACCTGTGGTCAGATAGTAAGCACTTCGAAGAGCGGCTTCCATAACACCACCGGTTGCACCGAAGATGACACCGGCACCTGTTCCATCACCGATTGGAGAATCAAAATGGTCTTCTGGAATATCGAGAATATCGATATTGAGGGAACGAAGATAATTGATAAATTCACGGGTATTTAATACGGCATCTACATCCGGACCGGTTCCGGTACTGTCCATGGTTGGAAGAGCACATTCTGCTTTCTTAGCAACACATGGCATGATGGATACACTATAAATATTTTCAGGATCTTCATGGATCTTGTCTGCAAAATAGTTTTTAATGATGGCTCCTTGCATCTGCTGAGGTGATTTGGCAGTGGATAAGCAAGGAGTCATTTCTGGATATTGAGACTTTAAGAATCGAACCCAGCCAGGACAGCAGGATGTAAACATTGGCCACTGGTAATTTTCAGGATTTTTCAGACGTTCCAAAAGCTCGCTTCCCTCTTCCATGATGGTAAGGTCCGCAGAAAATGTGGTATCAAACACATAGTCAAAGCCCATGGCACGAAGAGCGCCGGCAAGACGAGCTGGGGTAGCAAATTTACGGTTTAAGTTGAAGCTTTCTGCCCAGGCAGTACGTACGGCAGGTGCTACCTGTACAACAGTAGTTTTGGTGCGGGTACTTAAGATACCATTCTGGGAGAATACCGGACGTTTATCATCGCGGCTGGAAAGTGCGTTGGTTGGACAGTGGATGATACACTGACCACAGAGGGCACAGTCTGCATCTTTGATATTTCTTCCGTGGGATACGTTAACGGTGGTTCTGGAACCGGTCTTTGCGATATCCCATATATTGAGGCTCTGGATTTTGTCACAAATCTGGATACAGCGCATACATTTTACACATTTACTCTCATCACGAATCAGTGGAAAATCTTTTGGCCAGTTATTTACTGGTATTTTTTTCTTGAAATCATAGATACCACTTTCCAAATCATTGGCGATCTTCTGCAGCTGACAGTTTCCACTTCTTGGACAGGTTGGACAGTCACAGTTGTGTTGGGAAAGGATCATTTTGATGTTGATACGACGAGATTCACGTACTTTTGGAGAGTTGGTATAGATCTCCATTCCTTCTTTTACCACGTTGTTACAGGAGGTAACTAAGCGGTCAATTCCTTTAATTTCGACAACGCATACACGACAGGCTCCGATATCATTGATATCTTTCAGATAACAAAGGGTTGGAATATTGAATTTGGCCTGTTTACATGCTTCTAATATTGTAGTTCCCTCTTTTACTTCTACAGGGATATCATTTACTTTAATGTTTACCATTCTTCCTGACGAC
Source organism: Eubacteriales bacterium (assembly GCA_030531555.1). GTDB lineage: Bacteria > Bacillota > Clostridia > Lachnospirales > Lachnospiraceae > Anaerobutyricum. The sequence goes on from JAUNNI010000002.1 coordinate 4,449, forward strand.
CTCCTTTAAAGATTCCGTAACCAAAGTGATCACAACGTAAGCAACGGTGTGCTTCCTGTGTGGCTTCCTGACATGTCATACCGATTTCAACAAGATCGAAGTCCTGTTTACGTTCTGTGGTATTACGTTCTTTCATGTTGACACGGCCACAAGGTGGTTTGTTTTCGATGGATGGATCAGGGATTGCAACGTCACAGTCAATTTTGTGGTTGAATCCAAGATAGCTGTCGATGTTGGCAGCGGCTACTTTTCCAGCTGCGATGGCACGGATTACGGTAGCAGGACCTGTGACACAGTCACCGCCGGCAAAGATTCCTTTGCAATTTTCCATGATACAGTCATCGTCTGCTAAAAGACGTCCGCGTTTTACTGGAAGACCAGCGCGTTCAAATGGTTCCCAAACGATATCCTGGCCGATGGCAATGATAACGATATCGCAAGGAATATGGAGTTCAGCTTCTTTGGAATCTGCTGGACTTGGACGGCCGCCACGGATGAGACCGATTACCTTTGGATCGGCTACCATGGAAACTACATGGCCTTTTCTGTTTTTCTCGATTCGTTTTGGTGCATGTAACTCTAAGATTTCTGCTCCTTCTGCAATGGCTGCTTCAATCTCATCGGAGAGGGCTGTCATATCCGCTTTACGACGACGGTAAAGAACAGATACATTCTTTGCGCCAAGACGGATCGCAGAGCGGGTTGCATCCATGGCAACGTTACCACCACCGACTACGATGACATTTTTTCCGGTGAAATCTGGAGCATTTCCTTCGCCGATATCACGAAGCATCTGAACCGCAGAAACAACACCTTTGGCATCTTCTCCAGGAATTCCCAGCTTTTTGTCTGTGTGGGCACCAATGGATACGTAAACTGCATCATAATTTCCAGTTAACATCTTGAAGGAAATCTGGTTTTCGTCATCTCCGATGGATGTTTCGCATTTTACTTCCACACCAGTGGATAAGATGTGGTCAATATCGTATTTTAAGCGTACTTTTGGAAGACGGTAATTCGGAATACCGTAATAAAGCATACCACCAAGCTCTTTTCTCTGTTCAAAGATGGTGCACTGGTGACCCATTTGCTGCAGATAATATGCTGCACTAAGTCCGGATGGACCACCACCAACAATGGCGATTTTTTTGCCGGTGGATGGGGAGCAGATCGGTGGCTCGATGTCGCCACAATGGTCAACCGCATAACGTTTTAAGCCTCGAATATTGATGGCATCATCTACGAAATTACGACGACATTTTTCCTCACAAGGATGCTCGCAAACAAGGGCACATGCTGTAACAAATGGATTGTCTTTACGGATTAATGTTACCGCTTCCTGATAACGACCCTGTGCAACTAAGGAGATATAACCAGGAATATCTACGCTGGCCGGACATTTTGCTACACATGGAACCGGAAGCTCTAAGTGGCAGGAGCAATGACCGGTCTGAATATGTTCAATAAAGTCATCGCGGAATCCTTCTAAGCCTTTTAATACGGTACGAGCTGCTTCGTAACCGATGGCACAGTCCGCACTATCATAGATGGATTTGGCAGTTCTTTCGATGGTGTCCAGGGTTTCTAAGCTTGCTTTGCCATCGAGTACATCTTCTAACAAATCTTCCAATAAGCCAAGACCGATACGGCATGGAACACATTTTCCACAAGTCTGTGCATGAAAAAGTTTCAAGAAAGAAGCGGTCATGTCTACTGGACATAAACCAGGTGGGCTGGCGATAATTCGACGTTCCAAATCTTTATAGAGATCGTCAACCACAGATTCAGCTCTGCTTTTGGTCATTACTTTAAGTCTACTCATTTTAATCCTCCGTTTTCCCTTAAATATTTGTCATTTGAATAATGACAGATCTAAAAATTCAAAAAATGTTTTTTTATTCTTAGTTTTACGAAAATTTATCGAAATTCTAACATAAAGATTTTCAAATGAAAAGATGTCATATTTCGATAGAAAATTAACTAACAAAGTAAAAAAAGGGAAAAGGGATGAAAAATGGAGAAAATACGATGGGTAAGTCCCAAAACAGATAAAAAAATACCTTTATAAAATTAAGAGCGTACAAAAATATATCATATATAAACAATAAAAAACACCTGTTTATTATTAAATTAACGAAATGAATAATTTATAATTGATCCATTCATATAATATAAATAAAAGTTATAGGTTTTCATAGAAGGAACGAGATTGCCATGAGATGCCGCGAGGATCCTATCTCTTTTCTTGGTTTTTTTCTATATTTATGGTAGAATAAAAACCATGATATTTTTAGAAAATCGGGGGAAGAACAAAAACCATGAATCGATTAACCAGTTCAACAAAACAGGAGCTGGCCTGCCCAAAATGTGGAAAGGTCCATTTGTGTGAGAGATATTCTGTGATTAATGTTACAGAAAAACCGGAATTGAAAGAAAAAGTACTTAAGAATAATATATTTGTATTCACCTGTGAAGAATGTGGACTGACTGCACCGCTTACTTATGAAAGTGTTTATGTGGACAGCAAAAAGCAGATGATCATATATCTGGCACCTGAGATGAATGCCAATGTGGAAGCTTCCATGAAGATGTGGGAGCAGGTGGATGTAAAACATCGACGTGTCGTTGACAATATCAATGATCTGAAGGAAAAAATTCTCATTGCGGACCGTCTGTTAGATGACCGTATCGTAGAATTTATGAAAATTGAAAATGTACAGCAGCTGAAGGAACAGATGCAGGATGACAATCTGATGAACATCCTTTTTGACACAGATGGAACAAACTTTTATTTCTTAGTCTTTTTTGAGAAAAAAGGAATTGGACGTATTCCTATCGCACCGGATTATTATCGTGCCTGCGAGAGTCGATATGGCCATAAGCTGGGCAAGAAAGGGTCCAAACATTTTCAGAAAATTGACTTCGAATGGGCCGGAAATATCTTGATGGAAAGAAATTAAATTTTCCTTGCACTATGCAAAAATATGTGATATACTGTGAGAGCTGTTTGAAACGTAGTAATATTGATGATCATCATCTTTTATAGATGAACTTATAACATTGAAGAGGTGAAGAAGATGCGTGAAGGAATCCATCCAAAATATTATCAGGCAAAGGTAGTTTGCAACTGTGGAAATGAATTCGTTACAGGTTCCACAAAAAACGATATCCATGTTGAAATTTGTTCAAAATGTCATTCATTCTACACAGGCCAGCAGAAACAGGCTAGAACTGACGGACGTATTGATAAGTTCAACCGTAAGTATGGTATTAAATAATTAACCACTAGGTTTCTAATTAGGCGGCGGTACTTTGCATCACAGAGAACTTTGTGATACAAAGTATCGTCGCCTAAGTTTAGTTATGGAGATTTTTATATGAAGAGAACGAGTATTGGTGGACAGGCTGTCATGGAGGGAATCATGATGAAAAATGGTGACCAATATGCCGTTTGTGTCCGAAAACCGAATCAGGAAATCGTAATTAAAAAAGATGAATATCAATCGGTGACCCAAAAATATCCGATTTTAAATATGCCGATCCTTCGAGGCGTCTGCAATTTTGGCGAATCTTTGTACGTAGGTATGAAAACTCTGACTTTCTCCGCTGAATTTTTGGAGGAGGAAGCCGGCCAGGAAGAAGCTGGGCGTGTGGAGAAGGCTCTGCAAAAAATACTGGGAGAAAAAATGGATGATATCCTCATGGGATTTACCATGTGTTTGTCCGTAGTTTTGGCGGTGGCTATCTTTATGATCCTGCCATTCTTTCTCTCTGAGCTGCTGAAGAATTATATTCCATCTCATATGGTGCGCACTTTGATTGAAGGAGTATTCCGTGTATCCATTTTCTTATTATATGTGGTGGCAATTTCCCGTATGAGTGAGATTAAACGTGTGTTTATGTACCACGGAGCAGAGCATAAAACCATCAACTGTTTAGAAAGTGGAGATCCATTGACCCCAGAAAATGTCATGAAGCATTCCAGACTTCATAAACGATGCGGAACCAGCTTCCTTTTGATCGTAATGATCATCAGCATCATTGTGTTTATGTTTATCCGCGTTGATACTCTTTGGCTTCGTTTCCTTTCCAGAATTCTTTTGGTGCCGGTTGTTGCTGGAATCTCTTATGAATTCCTTCGATTGGCAGGAAGAAATAATTCTGCACTGGTGAATTTCTTAAGTAAACCGGGCCTTTGTCTCCAGTATCTGACCACCAAGGAACCAGATGTTTCCATGATCGAAGTGGCGATTGCTTCCGTGGAAAGCATCTTTGATTGGGAAGCTTATCAGGAAGCCATGAGAAATGGTGAGATTGAAGATTAAAAGAGGTTGCTTCGATGACATTACAGGAATTAAGAACAGAGATCGCTTCCCGTTTACAAAAAGCAGGAATTGAGACATTCGATTATGAAACCTGGGTCTTTTTAGACTGGAAAATGGGAGTGGGAAGAGCGGATTATTATATGGATCCGGGCATGCCGGTGAAAGAAGAAAAATTGCCGGAGCTTTATGAAGCTCTTGCTAAAAGAGAAGCAAGAATTCCCCTTCAGTATCTCATGGGACATTGCGAATTTATGGGGTATGATTTTTTGGTGGATGAACGTGTACTCATTCCAAGACAGGATACAGAGTGTCTGGTGGAGCAGGCTGTTGATTTTCTTAAATGGAAACAGTTAACCAGTAAGTCCCTTCGCATCCTGGATCTTTGTACGGGCAGTGGCTGTATTGGAATCAGTCTGAAATTGTTGTTCCCAGATGCCCAGGTTACTCTTGCGGATTTATCGCAGGGAGCATTGGCAGTAGCAGGGGAGAATGCCAGAAGACTTGACGCTAAGGTAGATATTCTTCAAGGAGATTTATTTGGAGCACTTTCTGATCTTCCCGAAGAAGAAAAATGCTTTGATCTGATCATCTCCAATCCACCTTATATTCCAAGTCAGGTGGTGGAAGGACTCATGCCAGAAGTAAGAGACCATGAGCCACATATGGCATTGGATGGCACAGAAGATGGACTTTTCTTCTACCGGAAAATTACAGAGCAGGCTCCGAATTATCTGAAACCTTCTGGTGCTTTAATGTATGAGATTGGGGCAGAACAGGGCCAGGATGTGTCACATTTCCTTGTGGAAAATGATTTTTGTCAGGTTTGTATCGTGAAAGATTTCGCAGGTCTTGACAGAATCGTAAAGGGAATATTATCATAAGAAGATACACGATTAGAGAAATGAAATACAAAAGTAAAATATGACCGTTTTTTATGCGGTTTTTACCATGGAGGATACTATGTTTGATCGATTAGAAGATTTGGTGAAACGACTTGAAGAAGTTATGTCAGAGCTCAGCGAGCCGGATGTTGTAAACGACCAGTCCAGATTCCGTGCTTTGATGAAAGAACAGAACGATTTAACACCAATCGTAGAAAAATATAAAGAATATGCTGCAGCAAAGCAGACCATCGAAGAGAGTCTTGAGATGCTCGAGATTGAAAGCGATGATGAGATGAGAGAGATGTTAAAAGAAGAACTCTCTCAGGCAAAACAGGATGTTGTGGATTGTGAAGAAGCACTTAAGATCCTTCTTCTTCCAAAGGACCCTAACGATGATAAGAACGTTATTGTAGAAATCCGTGCCGGTGCCGGTGGGGATGAGGCTGCGTTATTTGCTGCTGAAATTTATCGTATGTATAAGAGTTATGCTGAATCTCAGCGTTGGAGAACAGAATTTATCGATGTGAATGAAAATGGTATCGGTGGATTTAAGGAAGTGTCCTTTATGATCAATGGTCAGGGCGCTTACTCTCGCTTAAAATATGAATCGGGTGTACACCGTGTACAGCGTATCCCTGCAACAGAATCCGGTGGACGTATTCATACATCCACAATCACAGTAGCGATCATGCCAGAAGCAGAAGAAGTTGACGTTCATCTTGATATGAATGATTGTCGTTTCGATGTATTCCGTGCTTCCGGTAACGGTGGACAGTGTGTAAATACAACAGACTCTGCCGTTCGTCTGACTCATATCCCAACTGGTATTGTTATCTCCTGTCAGGATGAAAAATCCCAGTTAAAGAATAAGGATAAAGCCCTTAAAGTATTACGTGCCCGTCTCTATGAATTAGAACAGGAAAAAGCACACGCAGCAGAAGCCGATCTTCGTAAGAGCCAGATTGGTACCGGTGACCGTGCGGAAAAGATCCGTACTTATAACTTCCCACAGGGCCGTGTAACAGACCACCGTATTAAACTTACTCTTCACCGCTTAGAAGGTATCTTAGGTGGAGATCTTGATGAAGTAATCGATAGCCTTATCGCTGCTGACCAGGCAGTGAAACTGTCCAAATTACAGGAGATGGAGGGTTAATCCATGAAAGCTTGGAAGAAGAACATTCGTCAGGTTGTTCCATATGTTCCGGGAGAACAGCCAAAAAAAGAAAAAATGATTAAATTAAATACCAATGAGAACCCATACCCACCTTCTGAAAAGGTACTTGAGCTTATGAAAGATCCTGCTCAGTTTGATAAACTTCGCCTTTATCCGGATCCAACGGCCTCCATGCTGGTGGAAGCAATTGCGGATTATAAAGGTTTAAGTAAGGATCAGGTCTTTGTCGGTGTGGGATCAGACGACGTTCTCGCCATGGCATTTATGACTTATTTTAATTCAGAAAAACCAATCCTTTTCCCGGATATCACCTACTCATTTTATGATGTATGGGCGGATGTTTTCCGCATTCCATTTGAGACAAAAGCACTGGATGATAACTTCCATATTAAAAAGGAAGATTATTATGGAGAAAATGGTGGGGTCATCTTCCCGAATCCAAATGCTCCAACTGGTGTTCTCATGCCTCTTTCCGACATAGAAGATATTCTGATCCATAATCAGGATGTCATCGTGATCGTGGATGAAGCGTATATTGATTTTGGAGGAATCTCCGCACAGCCATTACTTGAAAAATACGAGAATCTTTTGGTGGTTCAGACCTTTTCCAAGTCTCGTTCCATGGCTGGTATGCGTATCGGTTATGCCATGGGTTCTGCGGAACTGATCAAAGCACTCAATGATGTGAAATATTCCTTCAACTCCTACACTATGAATCAGCCATCCATTCTCTGGGGAACTGCATCCATCAAGGACGATGACTATTTCCAGAAAATGGTTGCAAAGATTGTGGATACCAGAGAGTGGTTTAAAGAGGAAATGAAGCAGTTAGGATTCCATTTCCAGGATTCCATGGCCAACTTTATCTTTGCGAGTCATGAGACAATCCCAGCCAAGGATATATTTATGGCAGCAAGAGAAAAAGATATCTATGTGCGTTATTTTAATAAGCCACGTATTGATAATTATCTTCGTATTACAATTGGCACCAGAGAAGAAATGGAAGAATTTTTATCATTCTTAAAAGAATTTTGTGGAAAATACAAATAGATAATATGATTTTTCTGAAAATTTCCTAGTAAATATTCAAAGATTAATGTAGAATATAGAATATCAATGAAATGCCATATCAGATGGCAGGGGCTTACTTAGGAGGTTACTATGAAGAAAATTTTATTTGCTGCATCCGAATGTGTTCCATTTATCAAGACAGGTGGACTTGCTGACGTTGTTGGAGCATTACCAAAAGAATTCGACAAAAAAGAATGGGATGTTCGTGTTGTAATTCCAAACTATAAGATTATTCCAGAAAAATTCCGTAATAATTTTGAATATGTTACTCATTTCTACATGGGTACAGGTCCTTATGTTCCAAGTGCACATGTTGGAATTATGAAATACGAATATCAGGGCATCACATATTACTTTATTGATAACCTTGATTATTTCGGAGGAGATAAACCATACGCTGATACACGTACAGATATTGAGAAATTCGTATTCTTCAGCAAAGCTGTTTTATCCATCCTTCCAGTGATTGACTTTAAACCGGACATCATCCACTGCCATGACTGGCAGACAGGTTTGATCCCTGTATATCTGAAAAATGAATTCGCTGCGAATCCATTCTTCTGGGGCATCAAAACAATGATGACTATTCATAATCTTCGTTTCCAGGGAATCTGGGATATTGACACTATGATGGGATTAAGCGGACTTCCAGGGGATCTTTTCACTTATGAAAAACTGGAATACAAGGGCGATGCCAACATGTTAAAGGGCGGTATTGTATACGCAGATTATGTAACAACTGTTTCTGAAACATACGCAGATGAAATTCAGACAGACTTCTATGGCGAAGGTCTCAATGGTCTTCTCACTGCCAGAAAAGATGTTCTTTACGGTATTGTAAATGGTATTGATTATACCCTTTATGATCCAAAAACAGACGAAGGTATCTATAAAAACTACACTACAAGATCTTTCGTAAAAGGCAAAGCTGCCAACAAAGCAGCTCTTCAGGAAGAACTTGGACTTGAAGTGAATCCAAACAAATACATGATTGGTTTAATCTCTCGTCTTACTGATCAGAAAGGTCTCGATCTTGTACAGAAAGGAATGGACCGTATCATCGATGAAGATACTCAGCTTGTTGTAATTGGTACTGGTGAAGCCAGATATGAAGACATGTTCAAATACTATGCTTCCCGTTATCCAAACAACATTTCTGCAAATATCCTTTACTCTGATGCTCTTGCTCATAAGCTTTATGCAGCAGCAGATTCCTTCCTGGTTCCATCTTTATTTGAGCCATGTGGATTAACACAGATCATTTCCTTCCATTATGGAACCGTTCCAATCGTTCGTGAAACTGGTGGTTTAAAAGATACGGTTGTTCATTTAGACTTAGAAGCGAATACTGGTGATGGATTCTCCTTCCCTAACTATGATGAGGAAGAATTAGTGGATCGTATCAACTTTAGTAAGAAGGTTTACAAAGAACATCCAGACGTTTGGAAAGACATGGTAAAACGTGGCATGAAGAAAGACTTATCCTGGGGCGCTTCCAAGAAGAAATACGAACAGTTATATAATGAACTGATCGAAGGATAATATCATATAAATATTTTTAGGGAGCTGTTTTTATAACAGCTCCTTTTTACATAGGGGAAAATGAGAAAATGGAGAATCAAAAAAAGATACCACATCTCAATTTTATGGAAAAAACCAGAGATAGCAAATATTTGAAGAATTATACATTAAACTATACCAATACAGCTGGCAAAGAAAAAATTTATGAGATCGTCAGCAATTTTGAATTGGCAGACCAATCAGATCTTGGAAAAAGACCATCCGGTGTGGTAATTGTGGGCTATCATGAGGATAAGATTCTTTTGTGCAAAGAATTCCGCATGGGAATCAATGATTTCTGTTATAATCTCCCGGCGGGCCATATTGATGATGGAGAAGATGCCATGGAATGTGCCAAAAGAGAATTGTATGAGGAGACGGGGCTCTCTATCATAGAAGTGATTGATGTTTTGCCACCATCTTTTGGGGCTCCGGATATTACAGATTCTGCTGCCTGGCTGGTTATGGCTAAAGTGGAGGGCGAATTTGCGGATCATACGGAGGCCAATGAATGGATTGAACCTGGATTTTTTAGCAAGGAGGAAGTCCGTAGAATGATTCGGGAAGAAAAGTTTTCTGGAAGGGCACAGATTATCGCCTGGTTTTTTGCCTTTGGTTGACATTTTTTATGAATATGCTATAATCATTTACATGGCAAAACTGTGCCATGCTTTTTCAGAATATTGATGAACTCATTGAAGAGGAGAGTACCTTAGAACCCCTTACAACAGAGAGAAGATGCCGTGGCTGAAAGCATCTTGTAAGTTTCTAGTGGGAAGACCACCTTGGAGAGGTCCTTAATCGGACCCGGCCGACACCGTTATCGTCTTTAATAAGCTGATTCACCAGTCTTATCTTTTTTGAAAGACTAAGGTGGGTAAGCAGGGTGGAACCGCGATCAATCGTCCCTGCTCTACGGAAACGTAGAGCAGGTTTTTTTATTTCTTTGGTTTCAATGATTTGATCAAGATTTGAAAAAAATGTATTTGAAAGGAGCATTCTTTATGAAAGAAAAAAGAAGTGCTCCCCAATCGAACCGTAATAAGAATCAGAAAAAAAGGAAATCACTTTTGGGAATTCGAAATTTTTTCAGAAGTAAAGCAGGAAGGAATTTCCTTCTTGTTATGGAAGGATTTTTAGCTGCCGCATTCTTTGCGACACCGTCCCTTTACTACAATGGAAATGTGACGAATTTCTTCCAGCGTTTTTACGCAGATTCCTTAAGTATTTGTGGTATTTTATTTGCAATCCTTGTATATTTGACCATCAAAAGAGGAAAGCTGAAGAAGAAGACCAATGCCATCATCACCAATATTTTGCTGTTTGGCATGCCATTTTTTGCATTCTTGTGGCTAGAATTATATAATAATGAGCAGTTTTGGGTACCAATTTTTCGGATACCACTGAAATACTTCCTTTTGAATCTGGCTCTTTATTATGTCATCTTCTATCTGATCCTGTTCTTCTTTGGCAATGTGAGAAATGCATCCATTGTCATGATGATCCTGACCGCCCTTTGTGGTTTTCTCAATTATGAGTTGACCGTATTTCGAAGTATGTCCTTCATCGCATCGGATATCTTCTCTTTCTTGACGGCCATTTCGGTTGCCAACACTTACCAGCTTCAGATGGATGTGGATTCGGCAGAGTTCCTGCTTGGTGCATTGGTCATCGTCGCTGCTTTGTTAAAGCTTAAGAAAGTTCCATTTTTTAAGAGGAGAAGACAAAGAGTGGCCTATTTTGTAGGCTGTGTAATGATGTGTGCTTTGGTTTGTCATGTTTATGTATACAGTACATTTCTACATGATATTGGCGTGGATTTCCGAGTCTATCGTCCACAATACAAGTATCGCTACTACGGAACCTTGCTTACCACAGCCAGAACCTTTGGTTACCTTCATGTGACGGAGCCAGATGGCTATTCTGTGGAGAAGACACAGAAGATCATCGACGATTTTGCGAATGGAAAAACAGCAGACGATGCGAAAGAAAGCAATGGAAAAAAGGCAGAAAAAGCACCAAATGTGATTGTAATCATGAATGAGTCTTTTGCAGATCTAAAGGATCTGGGAGATCTTCAGGTATCGCAGGATTACATGCCTTATTTCCGTAGTCTGAAAAATACCATCAAAGGCTACACCTATTCTTCCGTATTTGGTGGAAACACTGCCAATTCTGAATTTGAGTTTTTGACAGGAAATACCCTGGCATTCTTGCCAGATAACTCAGTACCATACCAGTTGTTCTTAAGAAATAAGACAGCAGGTCTTACCAGTACATTGAAGGATCAGGGATATGGACCATGTTATGCACTGCATCCTTATTACAATACAGGATATAGTCGTTATAAGATATATCCGCTCATGGGATTTGATCATTTTTATTGCTCAGATGATTTTTCCGTCTTTACCGATACGGTCAATTATCATATCACAGACTATGAAGATTATCGAAAACTGATCAGTCTGTATGAGAGTGATAAGGAAGATGGCAAACCATTTTACATGTTCAATGTCACCATGCAAAATCATGGCAGCTACGATGGCTCCACTTATGAAACTGGCGATGATGTAAAGCTGGAAGGCAGCTTACGTTATTTTAGTCGCGTGGAACAGTATTTGAATATGATCAAAATGTCCGATGATGCCCTCAAGTATCTGGTAGAATACTTTGAAAAGGTGGAAGAACCAACGGTCATCGTGTTCTTCGGAGACCATCAGCCAGATTTGGATGAAGAATTTTATAACACCTTGTTGCAAAAAGACATCAGTGAGCTGGAAGGTGAGGAACTGGAAAGACTTTACAAATGTCCATTTTTAATCTGGGCCAACTATGATATCAAGGATCAATATGTGGAAAGGACAAGTAACAATTATCTGTCCACCTATCTTGCAGAAGTAACCGGAATGGAAAAAACAGGTTATCTGGATTACCTGACCGAGCTTCGTCAGAAGATTCCTTGCATTAATGCCCTGGGTTATTGGGGGGATGATGGAAACTATTATAATCTCCATGATCAGTCTTCCCCATATTACAGTCGATTGAAGGAGTACAGTTACTTAGAGTACAACAATTTATTTGGAAAAGAGGAGCAGATTTCCTCCTTCTTTTACCTGAATGATGATTAAAATGGATCGCAGTATTTATAGGAAAGCATCCATACAAAAAATGATTCCAAATCACAAAATTTGTGGTCGAATCGATACATATATTATAGAAAAGAGGAAAAAATTATGATTATTCGTTTAAAAGACGGCTCTGAAAGAGCTTATGATCAGGCAATGTCCGTACTTGACATCGCAAAAGATATCAGCGAAGGTCTTGCAAGAAATGCATGTGCCGGTGAAGTAAATGGTGAGGTTGTGGACCTTCGTACTGTTGTTGATGCAGACTGCGAATTAAATATTCTTACTTTCAATGATGAAAAAGGAAAATTAGCATTCCGTCACACAGCATCTCATGTACTTGCTCAGGCAGTAAAACGTCTCTATCCGGAAGCAAAATGTGCCATTGGACCAGCTATCGAAGAAGGCTTCTACTATGATTTTGATATGCCATCTCTTTCCAGAGAAGATCTTGATAAGATCGAAAAAGAAATGAAAAAAATCATCAAAGAAAATCCAGCGATTCGCAGATTTGAGCTTCCTAGAGAAGAAGCTATCGCTTTCATGACTGAAAAAGAAGAACCTTACAAGGTAGAGCTTATTGAAGATCTTCCAGAAGGCTCCGTAATCAGTTTCTATGAACAGGGTGATTTCACAGACCTTTGTGCTGGCCCTCACCTCATGAACGTAAAAGCAATCAAAGCCTTCAAATTAACATCCTCCTCCGGTGCTTATTGGAGAGGTTCCGAAAAGAACAAAATGTTAACACGTATCTACGGTACAGCTTATACAAAGAAAGCTGACTTAGAAGAACGTCTTGCTTTCTTAGAAAGCATCAAGCTTCGTGACCACAACCGTCTTGGACGTGAAATGGAACTCTTCACAACCGTTGATGTTATCGGCCAGGGTCTTCCATTAATGCTTCCAAAGGGTGCAAAAATGATCCAGACAATGCAGAGATGGATCGAAGACTTAGAGGATAACGAATGGGGCTATGTAAGAACAAAAACTCCATTGATGGCAAAATCCGATCTTTATAAGATTTCCGGTCACTGGGATCACTACAAAGAAGGTATGTTCGTAATGAACGACAACGAAGAATCCGACAAAGAAACAATGGCTCTTCGTCCAATGACATGCCCATTCCAGTACTACTGCTATAAAAACAAACAGCACTCCTACCGTGATCTCCCAGTTCGTATGGGCGAAACATCCACATTATTCCGTAACGAAGATTCCGGCGAAATGCATGGTTTAACACGTGTACGTCAGTTCACAATTTCTGAAGGTCATTTAATTGTTCGTCCAGATCAGATGGTAGAAGAATTCAAAGGCTGTCTTGCTCTTGCAAAACATTGCTTACAGACATTAGGTGTGGAAGAAGATGTAACATACCATCTTTCCAAATGGGACCCAGAAAACACAGAAAAATACATCGGTACTCCAGAAGAATGGGATGAAATGGAAGGTGCTATCCGCCAGATCTTAACAGATTTAAATATTGACTTCACAGAAGATGTTGGAGAAGCAGCTTTCTATGGCCCTAAGGTTGATATCAACGCAAAGAATGTTTACGGTAAAGAAGATACCATGATCACAGTTCAGTGGGATTCCTTAATTGCAGAACAGTTCGATATGTACTACATTGACCAGAATGGCGAAAAACAGCGTCCATACATCATTCATAGAACATCCATGGGCTGCTACGAACGTACACTTGCTTGGTTAATTGAAAAATACGAAGGTAAATTCCCAACATGGTTATGTCCAGAACAGGTTCGTGTTCTTCCAATTTCTGAAAAATACCTTGACTACGCTGCACAGGTAGAAAAAGAATTAAAGAAAAATGGTGTACTTGTTACAGTGGACGGACGTTCCGAAAAGATCGGTTACAAGATTCGTGAAGCACGTCTTAACAAAGTACCATACATGCTTGTTGTTGGTGCAAATGAACAGGAAGAAGGCCTCGTATCTGTAAGAAGCCGTTTCGCAGGTGATGAAGGTCAGAAACCAATCGCAGAATTTGTTGATCAGATCTGCAAGGAAATCCGCACAAAAGAAATCCGCAAAGAACTTCCACAGGAAGAAAAGAAATAATAGATTTATGTAAATAAGGGAAACACTATTTGGAAAGAAGGTAAAAAGGAATGAATTTTGTATTTATCTCTCCAGGATTTCCAGCATCTTACTGGAATTTCTGTGATCGCTTAAAACAAAGAGGTGTCAACGTTCTTGGTATCGGAGATACTCCATATGATGAATTATCTGAAAATGTAAAGGCCAGCTTAAATGAATATTACCGTGTATCCAGCATGGAAGACTACGACCAGATGGTTCGTGCCATGGGTTATTTCACACACAAATATGGCAAAATCGATTGGCTCGAAAGTAACAATGAATACTGGCTGGAACAGGATGCAAAACTTCGTGAAGATTTCAATATCACAACAGGTATGAAGCCGGCACAGATTGCCAACGTTCGTAGAAAATCTTCCATGAAAGCATTCTATGAAAAAGCAGGTGTTCCTGTAGCAAGATATCACATGGTGGATCGTTATGAAGATGCCATCGCATTTGCTGAGAGCGTAGGCTACCCTGTTTTTGTAAAACCTGATGGTGGTATGGGCGCAGAAGATAGCTACAAGATCAAAGATGTGGAAGCCATGAACTGGTTCTTCTCCGTAAAGCAGCCGGGTGTGGAATACATCATGGAAGAGTTCATCACAGGAGATATCTGGTCCTATGACGGTATTTCTGACAGCAATGGAGATATCATTTTTGAAACATGTGTATCCTGGCCAAGAAGTGTGGCTGATATCGTAAATAACAAAGGTCATCTTGCATATTACACAGCAAATATGATGCCGGAAGATCTTGCAGAAAAAGGCCGTGCAACCATCAAATCCTTTGGCGTAAAAAGCCGTTTCTTCCATCTTGAGTTCTTCCGTCTTGTGGAAGCAAAAGAAGGACTTGGAGAAGTTGGCGATATCGTAGCTCTTGAAGTAAATATGAGACCAGCCGGTGGCTGGACACCTGACATGTACAATTATGCAAACAGTGTTGATGTCTACAGCATCTGGGCAGATATGGTTGTATACGACAAGACTTATGTGGATCTGACACAGCAGAAATATTTTGCTGCATACGCAGGCCGCCGTTATGGCAAACCTTATATCCACACTCCAGAAGAAATCAGAGAACGCTGGGGCAGCAAGATTGTTCTTGATGAAGAAATCCCAGAAATGTTATCTGGAGCCATGGGTAACCATATGTGGACAGCCAAGCTTGATACCGAAGAAGAAAAGAACGAATTCATTGCATTCGTTCAGGACACTTTCTAAAATAAAATAACAATCCCTATGGAATGAAGCGGCTTTCGAATGTCCCTGAAAATCGCTAAAAACTGACCGCAAGGATAAAGGATTTTTGATTACAAGGATCCTTTATCCTTTTTTTCTTGAGAACATTTTTATGCTATAGTACAATAGAAATGTAACTGGTCAACTTTATTTTATTTACTGAAAAGAGATAATAATTATGGAAAATAAATCAAAAAGAGGAAATTTTTCAGGACAATTAGGTTTTATAATGGCGGCAGCAGGAAGTGCTGTTGGTTTAGGTAATATTTGGAGGTTTCCATATCTTGCAGCAAGAGATGGTGGTGGACTTTTCCTTGTATGCTATCTGTTCCTTACTGTAACATTTGGATTTACTTTATTGACAACAGAAATTGCCATTGGAAGAAAAACAAGGCAAAGCCCACTGACAGCCTACAAAGCAATTAAACCGGGCTGGGGAGGAATTGGTTTTCTTGCTTATCTGGTACCGGTAATTATCCTTCCTTACTATTGCACCATCGGGGGATGGGTATTCAAATACCTTTCCGTATATGTGACCGGACAGGAAAGTTTTGCCGTTGCAGATAGCTATTTTGGAAATTATATTACAAGCACTCCGGAACCAATGATCTGGATGTTGATCTACTTCTTGATTACTGCAATTATCGTTATCTGTGGCGTGGAAAAAGGTATTGAAAAAT
Organism: Eubacteriales bacterium; assembly: GCA_030531555.1. Taxonomy (GTDB): domain Bacteria; phylum Bacillota; class Clostridia; order Lachnospirales; family Lachnospiraceae; genus Anaerobutyricum. The sequence goes on from JAUNNI010000002.1 coordinate 20,609, forward strand.
ATAGCAAAATTCTTATGCCAGTTCTTGTTGTTATGATTATTGGTATCTCCATCTTTTCTCTGACCTTATCTCACACTGATGCAAATGGTGTGACAAGAACAGGATTACAGGGACTTAAGATCTATATGATTCCAAATCTTCATGGAATTACTTTTAAGAAATTTATGGCAGTTCTTTCCGATGCTTTAGGACAGTTATTCTATTCCATCAGTGTTGCCATGGGTATTATGATTGCTTATGGATCTTATGCAAAAAAAGAAACCAATCTTTTATCATCCGTTAGCCAGATTGAAATCTTTGATACTGGAATCGCCTTTTTTGCGGGTATGATGATCATTCCTGCCATCGTTACTTTCATGGGAGAGGGAGGAATGTCTGCTGGTCCCGGACTCATTTTCGTATCCCTTCCAAAAGTATTTGATGCCATGGGTGGTATTGGCAAGCTTGTTGGGCTGGTATTCTTCGTTATTGTATCTTTTGCAGCAGTCACATCCTCCGTTTCTATCATGGAAGCCATTGTTTCAAGTATGATGGACTTTTTCCATATGGAACGAAAAAAAGCATCCATTATTGTTGCCATCTATACCTTTATCATGGGAACCATCGTTTGCCTTGGTTATAGCTCTTTGTATTTTGAACTGAAGCTTCCAAATGGTACAACGGCGCAGATTCTTGACCTTATGGATTACATCAGTAACAATATTTTCATGCCACTGGTTTCCTTCCTTACCTGTGTTCTCATCGGCTGGGTTGTAAAACCACAGGTGATTATCGATGAAGTAGAGCAAAATGGCGTGAAATTTAATAAACGTAGATTGATTTACCTGGTTATGATTAAATTCATTGCACCAGTACTTCTTCTTTTCCTTTTCCTGCAGGCTATCGGAATTGTAAAGTTATGATGAAAAAAAGTACTCTGTAAAACATTTTCTTTTATAAAAAACAACCAATGATTACCATGCAATGTACAATTTTTTCATAGTATCTGATGAAATCTTGTGATATAATCTAACCAATATAGTAGAAAATAATCTGCCGAGGTATGCCAACCTGTGGCTGTATGGACAATACATCGTTGTTGACCATTTTATATGAAAAGTAAAGGAGCAGTGAATATGGACATTAAAGAATTATTACCAAAAGATACAGAAGGAAGACTTCGAATTATTCAGGAAACAGTACCAGGACGTCAGATCACACTGGCACATGTTATCACTAGCCCTAAGCCAATCGTATATCGTAAACTTGGTCTTAATCCAGATATCGACTTTGAACGTTCCGCAATCGGTATTGTAACTGTAACTCCAAGTGAATCTGCTGTAATCGGTGCAGATATCGCAATCAAGAGCGGTGATGTATATCTTGGTTTCGTTGACCGTTTCAGTGGTACATTAATTTTAACAGGACGTATTTCTGCAGTAGAATCCGCTGTTAAGGCAGTAATCCATTACTTCCAGACAGACTTAGGTTACGCTACTTGCCCAGTTACAAAGAAATAAGGTTCAGAAATAAGGTGATTTAATATGCGTACAATTATGTTTGTTGGTCGTAGTGAAGCAGGTAAGACCACGATCATGCAGGCAATTCGAGGTGAGAATATCACCTATCATAAGACGCAGTATATCAGTCATGGTGATGCGATTATCGATACACCAGGGGAATATGCTGAGACAAAAGAACTTTCTAGAGCTCTTGCCATTCATGGGGCAGATGCGGACGTAATTGGTATGCTCTGTAGTGCAACAGAACCATTTTCATTGTATCCACCTCATTTGGTTCCTGTAAGCAATCGTGATATTATTGGAATTGTTACAAAGATTGACCATTGGGCAGCCGAGCCGGAATTAGCAGCACATTGGCTCCGTCTTGCAGGCTGTAAAAAAATCTTTTATACCAGTGCTTATACTGGTGAAGGAATCCAGGATATCATTGATTACCTTAATGAACCAGTTCGCAAAATGACCTGGGAAGAAGCCAAAGGCATTTATGATGAGATGAGCTATGGTCCGGGAGAAAGCGAGAAAAATCTTCCACGTGTATAAGCGTGGAATTACATGTTAGAGTATCAGGCTGTTATAATGTAGGGTAACTATGTTATGACAGCCTTTTCTATTTGAAAAAAAGAAAAAGGATGAGAAATTATGGCAGCAATCAGTAACGATTGGGCGGAGGCTCTGAAGCCAGAGTACTCAAAACCCTATTATCGGGAATTATATAAAACCATTTGTAAAGAATATCAGGAAAGAGAGATTTTTCCTCCATCGGCTGATATTTTTAATGCTTTTCATTTGACACCACTTCATGATGTTAAGGTAGTAATTTTAGGACAGGATCCCTATCATAATGTGGGACAGGCCCATGGTTTATGCTTTTCCGTAAAACCAGATGTGGATATTCCACCATCTCTTGTCAATATTTATAAAGAACTTCATGACGATCTTGGCTGCGACATTCCAAACAACGGCTATCTTGTCAAATGGGCTAAACAGGGAGTTCTCATGCTAAACACAGTTCTTACCGTGCGTGCCCACAAGGCGAATTCCCACCGTGGAATCGGCTGGGAAGAATTCACCGATGCAGCCATTCGTATTTTAAATGAAGAAGATCGTCCCATTGTGTTTTTACTTTGGGGAAAACCAGCACAGATGAAAAAATCCATGTTGACCAATCCAAAACATTTGATTTTACAGGCACCGCATCCAAGCCCACTGTCTGCTTACCGTGGTTTTTTCGGATGCAAGCATTTTAGCCAGACCAATGAATTTTTAAGATTCCATCAGTTAGAGCCAATCGACTGGCAGATTGAAAATATTTAGAAAAAGGAGAGAAAAGATGTTAGTTTTATGTTATCCAAAATGCAGCACTTGTAAAAAAGCTTTAAAATGGTTAGATGAGCACGGAGTAGCTTATGACAACCGCCATATTGCACAGGAGAATCCAAGTGCAGAAGAATTAAAAGAATGGCACAAAAAAAGTGGCCTTCCATTGAAAAAATTCTTTAATACCAGTGGCATGATCTACCGTGAAAATAACATTAAGGACAAGCTTCCAAATATGACAGAAGAAGAACAGTACGAATTACTTGCCAGTAACGGTATGTTGGTAAAACGTCCTATGGTTATTGGGGATGATTTTGTTTTAGTTGGATTTAAAGAAAAAGATTACGAAGAAAAATTATTGGGATAATTGAATTGAGAGAAAAGGGAGAAAGGTTATGAAGAAAAAACGTTATTTATTATCCTTTATTTTTTTACTTCTTCTTTTTGCGATGCCAGTGCAAAGTCATGCGAAAGTAAGATTAAATATGACATCCAAAGATATTTATGCAAGAGAAACATTTACTTTGAAGGTAAAAGGAACTTTGAGAAAAGCAAGCTGGACGTCATCCAATTCCAAGGTGGCATCCGTAAGCAGTAAAGGAAAAGTTACTGGAAAGGACAATGGAAAAGCTACAATTACAGCGAAAGTTGGAAAAAAGAAATATCGCTGTACGGTAACTGTTCTGCGACCAATGGCAGCTTATGATCTCAATGTTTACAAAGATGACAGTAGAATCATTGAGATTGCCAATAAAGATGCTTTTAACACCATTGAATTCTCCACTTCCAATGCAGGGATTGCTACGGTATCTGAAACGGGAGAAGTGACGGCAGTGAAGCCTGGTTATTGCAAGATAAATATCAAGACCAATGGATTTGTAAGTCATATTGTAGATATTCACATTCTTGATTTTGAAACTTACTCTACGGTAACCATGATGAGGGGTGGGCATATCACATTGGATCCACCGGCTTATCGAAATTTAGAAGCTGGTAGTTATCAGGTGATTAATGCCGACAGAGGATATGTCAACGATGGTGTTTACTATGCAGCAGATTATGGGTTCAATCAGGTGGTTTATACCAATGGACAATATGTGCATCATTTTACAATCAAATCTTACTGTTGGGAAGCACACCGCGGATATCATGCCACAAAAGCAGAAAATACATTGGATGCCATCCGTGCTGCAAAGAAAGCGGGTGCCAGTGCAGTAGAAATTGATGTACGTGCTACCAAAGATGGAAAATTCATTGTGATGCATGATTCCAAGCTTAGTAAAAAAACAACCTTGAAGGGATATGTAAAATCCAAAACATTGGCGCAGATTCAAAAAAAGCCATATATCCGTTATAAAGGGAAAAAATATTATGTGCCATCTTTAGAGCAGGCTTTGAGCCTTTGCAAAGAATTAAATCTTAATGTGGCAGTTGAGATGAAAACCATCCCAGGCACAGGTTATGGATATAGTAAAAAATACATGGTAGAACAGCTGTGTTCTCTGATTAAAAAATACGGAAATGAGAGAACATCCGTGATTCTTACCAGCGTAACCAATGTCAATGACTTCTTGAAATATTCCGATGGAAGCATTATCGGACGTATTCCAAACAGCAATTATTGGTCATCTTCTTCCGGCAAGGCTTTACGTGCATTGGCAAATAAGTATTCATATCTCATGTCCAGTGAACAATTCGGTCATTTATGCTACAATGATTTGATTTTGTGTCAGGACAATCCGATTAAGTAGATAGATCTAAGATTGAGAATAAAAAATGAACAATTATAATATGAAGGAAATTAAGATACAGGAAATTGAAAACATTTGCATTGGACAAGTAGAAGACTTTGTTGGTGCCACTGGCTGTACTGTATTCATCAGTAAAGATGGCATGAGAGCTGGTGAAGATGTTCGTGGCGGAGGACCTGCTTCCAGAGAATCGGAGTTGCTTAAACCACTTGCTTCTGCCAATATGATTCATGCGATTGTGCTGGCTGGAGGCAGTGCTTTTGGCTTAAACGCCGGCGGTGGTGTCATGCGATACTTAGAAGAACAAGGAATTGGCTTTGATGTGGGAGTCACGAAAGTTCCTTTAGTATGTCAGGCCGATTTGTTTGATTTGACGGTTGGCGATGTGTTTACAAGACCAGATGAAGCAATGGGATATGCAGCAGCGAAGCAAGCGATGGAAAAACCAAATTACCAGGATGGAAATTATGGTGCAGGTTGTGGTGCTACTGTTGGAAAATTCTGTGGAATGGAATATTGTATGAAATCTGGAATTGGAAGCTATGCCATTCAGGTTGGTGATCTGAAAGTTGGAGCAGTGGTAGCAGTCAATTCTTTGGGAGACATATATGATTGGAAAAGCGGTAAGAAAGTTGCAGGTCTTCTTTCTGAAGATAAAAAATCATTCCGTGATACCTTAGAAGTTATGTGTGAAAGTATTGCAGTCATCGATAATAAATTCATAGAAAATACATCGATTGGTGTGGTTATTACCAATGCCGGGTTCGAAAAAACACAGCTTTGTAAGATTGCTGGGGTCGCACAAAATGGATATGCTCGTTCTATCCGTCCGGTACATACCAGTGCAGATGGTGATAGCATCTTTGCGGTATCGGTGGGAGATATTCAGGCAGATCCGGATCTTACCGGAGAGTTGGCAGCTTATGTTATGAGCGAGGCGGTTCTTCGGGCAGTAAAGAATGCAAAAAGTGCTTATGGATATCCTTCGGTAGAAGAGTTTATATCTTCGTCGGAGATAACTCCCACTTCGATATAAGCCTCCGGCGGATTGCAGGAATGCGCATAGGAAGATTGTCATGCTAAAGCATGACGCGCATTCCGCAGCAAGAACGCCAAGGCGTTCTTGAAAATATTAATAAAAAGAGCCAGATTTCAATCTGGCTCTTTTTTGAAGTGCACCTTACGGTGCATATATTTTGTGTGATAATCCTGATGATCAAGAATTTTTAGAAGTCTACTTCTGTATCATAGTAGCAGCATTTAAGAAGAGCAACCATTTCTTCCTGTGTAGGAATACGTGGGTTGGAACCTGTACATGCATCTAAGATAGCATTTGCAGCGATATCTTCAACTTTTGCTAAGAATACGTCTTCAGGAACGAAGCCCTGTTCGCATGGGTAGCTGTCAGCACCATAGTTCTTGATACAATGAGGAATGTTGAGGTCATCATTCATCTTACGTAAGTAAGCGATTAATGCAGCAACTTTATCATCTGCTGTTTCGCCTTCTAATTTCATGTAATCAGCGATTACCGCATAACGAGCTTTTGCTGTTTCATCTTTTGCATTGAATGCGATAACTTTTGGTAAGTACATAGCGTTAGCAGCACCGTGGATGATGTGAGCGCCATATTTTTCAAAAGCAGCACCAGTTTTGTGAGCCATGGAGTGAACGATACCAAGTAAAGCATTGGAGAATGCCATACCAGCTAAGCACTGAGCGTTGTGCATTCTTGCACGAGCACCTTCATCACCATTGTAGGAATCAACGAGATCTCTCTGGATCATGCCGATGGAATGTAAAGCTAAAGGATCTGTGAAATCGCTGTTTGCTGTGGAAACATAAGCTTCGATGGAGTGAGTCATAGCATCCATACCTGTATGAGCTGTTAATTTCTTAGGCATTGTCTGAGCTAAAGCTGGATCTACGATTGCAACGTCAGGTGTGATTTCGAAGTCAGCGATAGGGTATTTGATACCTTTTTCATAATCTGTGATAATGGAGAAAGCAGTAACTTCAGTAGCTGTTCCGGATGTGGAAGAGATTGCACAGAAATGAGCTTTTTTACGAAGTTCAGGGATACCGAATACTTTACACATATCTTCAAATGTGCATTCTGGATATTCGTATTTGATCCACATAGCTTTTGCAGCATCAATAGGTGATCCACCACCAACTGCTACGATCCAATCAGGCTCGAAAGCTAACATAGCTTCAGCACCTTTCATAACTGTTTCTACAGATGGGTCAGGTTCGATACCTTCGAATAAAGCAACTTCCATACCAGCTTCTTCTAAGTAAGAAACGATTTTATCTAAGAAACCGAAACGTTTCATGGAACCGCCACCAACACAAACCATTGCTTTGGTTCCTTTTAATGTTTTTAATGCTTCTAAAGCACCTTCACCATGATATAAATCACGTGGTAATGTAAATCTAGCCATTTCATTTTCTCCTTTTAAAATATGTATAATTTTTAACAATAGGAATTATAACATATATTTTACTTATTTGAAAGAATTATTTCAATAAACTATAGGAATTAATTGGAGTGAAACATATATCACGAAAACTGATAAATTTTTCAGATATACCAAAAAACCCTCTAGTGTGGGCTAGAGGGTTTTGGGTAATGCTGGGCATTACGAGTTTAGGAGTATAAAAGATTTTAACTATAAAATCAAGATGTTAAAAAAACTATGTATTTTTTTTAACGATTTGATTATAACATACTTCTTTGAAAAATCAATATCATTTTAAATTTTATCTGTTTTCCATAAAAATCTGGAGAAAAAAGAAAAAAAGACCACCACACCATCCAAAATGATGTGGTAGTCAATACATTTTTTTTATGTAATCAGAAAAATGAAGAGGGATTTCGGTTCATTTCACAAAAATTTCTTTAATCAGTAAGTAAAATATTGATATTATTTTTCTTCAGGATATTCAGAGCGGTATCTGATGTTGCAGAATTCGTGCATACAGTGTCAATTTCGTTGAAGGTAGACTGAATTACAACACCTTTCTGTTCAAATTTTGTAGAGTCCGCTAAGATGATCATACGATTGGCAGAACCAGCCATGTAGCGCATGGTTTCTACACGCATGAGGTCATCACAAGTGAAGCCAACATCTGGAATAAAACCATCGGTACCCACGAAGAATTTATCAACATAGAATTCTTTCGCACACTTTCGAATCAGTGGCCCAACCATACCCTGATACTCTTTCTGGTATTCTCCGCCAAGAAGAATAACTTTTCGAATAGGAAGATCCTTAATACGGATTGCAATATAAGCGGAGTTGGTGATGATGGTTACATCCTTTTTTAATTTTGCAAGCTGTTCAGCCAAAAGCGCACAGGTAGAACCGGATTCCAGCATAACGGTTTCTCCGTTTTGAACCATTTCAGCAGCCTTTGTAGCAATATCGAGCTTGACGTCATAATTTACAGTTAAACGAGTATTAATATCATTGGCATTTTTAATCAGAGCATAACCATGTTCTCTGGCCAAAAGACCTTCTTCTTCGAGAAAATCCAAATCTTTACGGATTGTTACCTGTGATACGCCAAGTAAATCGGAAAGTTTACTTACTTCAATTTTTTGATGTTGATTTACAATTTTTACAATTTTAGACTGTCGGTCTGTCATTTGAAACACCTCTTTCTTTCTAACATAAATATAACACACCTATTCTTTCTATGTAAACAATGAAACACTATTTTTTTGAAAAAAATGAGAAAAATAAGGTGGCTTCTCTTGATAGAACTTACGTTTTCGGATATAATAAATTCAAATAGGCTTTTATCAGTTTTTGGTGAAAGCCCCTTAAATTTTTCAATTAGAAAGCAGGATATTTATGAGCCAGGAAAAAGTAAACGCAAGAAAAGAGTACAAAAAGAATCGTAAACAGATTCTTGCAAAAGAGAAGAGACAAAAACAGGCTTCCAAAGCGATTGCCTATCTTTGTGGTCTTGTTATCGTTGTTGGATTAGGCTTTTCTGTTTATAAGAAGGCTGCACCTGAAAAACCACAGGACAACAGTACATTTTATAATCTGATTCAGACAGATCGCTACGGATTCTTAGATCCAGTGATTTCAGAATAAGATAACAAGAAGGAAAGTATATTGGTCGTGATATGTTTCATTTATCTGAGAAGAGTTTAAGTACACGGAAGCATATCAGGGCCTTTTTCAATATATTTGCATTGAAGAAAGAAGGAGGAAGGCATATGGCATTTACCCATTTGCATGTGCATACGGAATACAGCCTTTTGGATGGATCAAGTAAGATCAAGGAACTTCTTCCAAGAGCCAAGGAGCTTGGCATGGACAGCATCGCCATCACAGATCATGGAGTGATGTATGGCGTCATTGATTTTTATAAGAAAGCAAAAGAGGTGGGAATCAAGCCAATTTTGGGCTGTGAGATTTATGTGGCACCCGGATCAAGATTCGACAGGGAATTTAGCAAGGGGGAAGACCGATACTACCATTTGGTTTTATTGGCAGAGAATAATCAAGGTTATAAAAATCTGATGAAAATTGTAACAAGAGGTTTTACAGAAGGCTATTATTACCGCCCTCGTGTAGATTATGAGATTCTTGAACAATACCATGAGGGAATCATTGCGCTTTCTGCTTGTCTTGCCGGGGAGATTCCCAATAAACTCCTGAAAAATGATTACGAAGCAGCCAAAGCAGCGGCAGTCCGTATGAGAGATCTTTTCGGGGAAGGAAATTTCTTCTTAGAATTGCAGGATCATGGAATTCCTGCCCAGAGACAGGTGAATACCAGTGTAATTCGAATGTCGAAAGAACTGGGAATCCCTATGGTTGTCACCAATGATATTCATTATATTAAGGAAGAGGATGCGGTTCCCCATGATCTTCTTTTGTGTATCCAGACAGGAAAACTGGTGACGGATGAAGATCGTATGAGATATGAAGGGGGCCAGTATTATTTAAAAACAGAGGAAGAGATGAGAAAACTCTTCCCATATGCATTGGAAGCTATTGAAAATACGCACAAAATTGCCGAATGTTGCAATGTGGAGATTGTTTTCGGGGAGCAGAAGGTGCCAAAATATGAAGTTCCAGAAGGCTATGATGCAGAATCCTATCTGCGTTATCTTTGTGAGAGTGGACTGAAAAAACGCTATGGGGAAGAACCGGCGCAAGATTTGATCGAGCGAATGAACTATGAGCTTCTTACCATTCGAAATATGGGTTATGTGGATTATTTCCTTATTGTTTGGGATTTTATCCATTTTGCAAAAAGCAAGGGAATCGCAGTAGGACCAGGACGTGGTTCGGCAGCGGGCAGTATTGTTGCCTATTGTTTGGAAATCACAGATATCGACCCTATTCGCTATCAGCTCATTTTCGAGCGATTCCTCAATCCGGAACGTGTTTCCATGCCTGATATTGACGTGGATTTCTGCTACGAAAGACGTCAGGAAGTCATCGATTATGTCTATGAAAAATACGGAAAAGACAAGGTGGTACAGATTGTAACATTTGGTACCATGGCGGCCCGTATGGCAGTTCGAGACGTAGGTCGTGTCATGAATATTCCATATAATCAGGTGGACCGCGTTGCCAAAATGATTCCTATGGAACTGGGAATTACCATTGGAAAAGCATTGAACAGTAATCCGGATTTAAAAACGGCTTACGAATCGGATGAGGTAGTAAAAAAGCTGGTCGATATGTCCATGCGCTTAGAAGGACTTCCACGTCATACTTCCATCCATGCAGCTGGTGTGGTAATTGGCTCGGAGTCTCTTGATGAATTTGTACCTCTTTCCAGAGGTGCCGATAATGTTATCACAACCCAGTTTACCATGACGACCATTGAGGAACTGGGACTCTTAAAAATGGACTTTTTGGGTCTTCGAACCTTGACTGTAATTCAGGATGCTGTTCGAATGATCCGCAAAAAAGTGGGAGACCATTTTAATATTGACAATATTGATTATAATGATCCAAAAGTATATGAAATGATCGGCCAGGGAAAAACAGAGGGCGTTTTCCAGCTGGAAAGTGCGGGAATGAAATCTTTCATGAAGGAATTAAAACCGGAAAATCTGGAAGATGTCATTGCCGGAATCTCCCTCTATCGTCCGGGACCAATGGATTTTATTCCAAAATATATCAAAGGAAAGCAAAACAAAGATTCCATCGTATATTCTTGTCCGGAATTGGAAGAAATTCTTGCTCCAACTTACGGTTGTATCGTATACCAGGAACAGGTAATGCAGATTGTTATGAAGCTTGCCGGTTATACTCTGGGACGAAGTGATTTAGTTCGTCGTGCCATGTCCAAAAAGAAAGCGGACGTTATGCTGAAAGAACGAGCAAACTTCGTTTATGGAAATGAAGAAGAAGGTGTGGAGGGCTGTAACAAGCGTGGTATTCCAGAAGACATCGCCAATAAGGTTTTTGATGAAATGATTGATTTTGCCAAATACGCTTTCAACAAATCCCACGCAGCGGCTTATGCTGTGGTTTCTTATCAGACAGCATGGCTTCGTTGCTATTATCCGGTAGAATTCATGGCGGCACTTTTGACATCCGTAATCATCAATACCAAAAAGATCACAGAATACATCAACACCTGTCGTTCCATGGGAATCTCCATCCTGCCACCAGACATCAACGAAGGAGAAGCAGGCTTCTCTGTTTCTGGTGATTCCATCCGCTATGGACTTGCAGCCATCAAGAGTCTGGGAAAAGGTGTTATTACGAACATGGTTCAGGAACGAGAACGCGGCGGCCGTTTCAAGAGCCTGAAGGATTTTATGGAACGTCTTACTTCCAAAGAAATCAACAAACGTACTGTGGAGAATCTGATTAAGGCCGGTGCTTTGGACAGTTTAGGTGCAAGTCGCAAACAGTTCATGTATGTCTACAGTATGGTAATGGATGAAGTAAACCGTGAGAAAAAAGCCAGTATTTCTGGTCAAATGAGTCTCTTCGACTTTTTCTCAGAAGAAGAGAAAAAAGAATACGAGATTTCTTATCCGGATGTGGGAGAATATGAAGAATCCCAGAAACTGACCTTTGAAAAAGAAGTACTTGGAATTTATGTCAGTGGGCATCCCCTTGGCAAATATATGGATTCCATTCAGAAACAGACCAATGCCAAAACCATAGATTTTGAGGCGGATGAAGAAACCGGTCATACACATGTGGTGGATGGTGTGGATTACATTATCGGTGGAATGATTTCTGATATCACTGTGAAGTTGACCAAGAACAATCAGAACATGGCATTTATTACTGTGGAAGATCTTTATGGCACTTTAGAGGTTATTGTTTTCCCAAGAGATTATCAAAAATATCGCGACATTATTATAGAAGATAAAGCAATTTATATTAAAGGTCGCGCCTCCGTATCCGAGGAAAGTGGTAAATTAATTGCCGGTAAAATCATTGCCATGGATGATGTGAGAAAAGATGTCTGGATTCAAACGCCAAATATTGAGACTTACCGTGAAAAACAGGATGCACTTTTTGGTGTCATTCGTGCCCATGGTGGAGACAATAATCTGGTGATTTATTCCAAGGCAGAAAAAGCAATCAAGCGACTTCCGGCTTACCAGAATATTAGTTATTCTCAGGAAGTGGTGGAGGAACTGCAAGACATTTTTGGCAAAGAAAATGTGGTTGTGCGGGATGCAAAAATAACCTGGTAATGTGAAAACGGCCTTGGCTGGGGCTTAAAAAAAATAGAAAACGAATCAAAAAATCAAGGATCTTGAAGAGGATCCTTGATTTTTTTTGAGAGCAAGTTCGCATAACAAAGAGAATGGAGCCAATGTTCGTCTGACCTGGCGGAGCCAGGAATCAGACGAAAAAAGAGATTAATTAAAATAAGTCTGAAAGGATGCCAGGAAAAGACGGACGAAAGGGGGAAAACAAAGGAATTGGTCCGAAGTAATGGGGCCAGGAATCGGACGAAAAGAGAATGGAGCCAATGTTCGTCTGACCTGGCGGAGCCAGGAATCAGACGAAAAAGAAGATGAATTAAAATAAGTCTGAAAGGTAAGACCGGAAATTAAAAAAGAATACCGATGGTAGGTATGGGAGGGAATGTCAAAGTGCTTTTTCCGTACATACCTGCCATCGGTATTCTTTCTATGAAAACCTAAAATCGGTCTTTTCATTAAATTTTATTAGTATTCTTCTGGTCCTAAATATTCATTTTTCTCAAGTGCAAGCACCAGGAGAAAAATTGGGTTTAAGAAGATTAGGCCAAGGGTGAATCCTGTGCCGTGTCCAAATGCTTTTGATAAATGATTATTGAGCATGATGCTGATAATCATTGGAATCAAAAGGATGAGGAGACATATGAAGAGTGCAATGAGAGCGGAATCACTTATTGCTCCATGTAAGTAGGTAATTTGAAGTCCGGCCATTAGTCCGGTTATAGTAAGTCCAATGGTTCCTACCGCTCCAAAGAAGAGCATGAGCCAGAAAGCGGCTACTCTCCATACGCGGGAATAGAGGATATAGTCACTGTAGATTGGAATGATGGCTTTCCATCCTTTTTCACCCATTTTCTGGAAGATTAACCATCTGGCAACAATGGCGAGAATGAAAATCACACCGTTTGTTCCAAAGGAAAAGCTCGAATTGATGGTGGTTGCGTTTGATAACATAGCTTGTTCTCCTGCTTTTTAAATTCTGAAATTTATCCCTCAATTTTCAATGATGCATCATACATATATGCCACTTCTTCTGCTTTGACTGGACCCGGGAAAGCGGAAAGTTTGCCTTCGTTGGTTGCCATGGCACCAACAAATTTGTCGCGTGCTTCCTGGGTGATGCTGTAGTCTCCCAGAAGGTCTTTTAAGAAAGCAGAGAATTCTGCAACATCTTTCATGCCAAGGAGAGCAAGTACATGATCTACATCTTCTGGAACGTAACGACTGCATACTTCAAGGAAGGCAGGGAGGAAGTAACCGCAGGCTTTGCCGTGAGGTACGCCGTAGTTGTATGTCAGATCGTAGCTCATACCATGAGGAAGTCCGGTTCCTGTGTGAGTGATGGCCATACCGGAGATGGTAGAAGCCAGCATCAGCATTTCATATTGGTCGTCAGTAAGTGGGCCTTCTTCTAAAAGAAGCTTTTTCTGGTCACCCCAAAGTTTTAAGGCATATTCTGGGAACATGCGATTATAAATATTAGATTTACTATTTAAATAGCTTTCCACACTGTGAGCAAGAGCATCCACAGCTGTGTTGATTAAAAGGTTTTTGCTGGCAGCTTTTAAGTATTTTCCATCAACCAGAGAAAGCTTTGGAAAAATCTTATATGGAATACTTTTTTTGATGCCTTTTTGATGGTTGGTAAGTACAGATACCGGTGTTGCTTCTGTTCCTGTGCCACAGGTTGTTGGGATGGCGAGGATAGGAAGATAGGAAAGATCCTTGGCATTATAAAGACATTCTTCGGTTTCCTCTGGGTTGGCCATCAGTAAGGAGATTGCTTTGGAAGCATCAATTGGGGAACCTCCACCAATTCCGATTAAATAATCTGCCCCAAAGGCTTTTCCCATGGAGGCTGCTTTGGCAACCGTTTCAACGGAAGGGTTTTCTTCCACTTCACTGAAAATCTCATAGGCTACATGGCCTTCTTTTAATATTGAAAGAACATCATCCAAAGAACCATTTGCTTTGGCAGAATGGCGCCCTGTTACAATGAATGCTCTTTTTCCCATGGCTAAGATATCTTTTTTATGATTGAGTACACAATTTTTTTCTACATAGATGTCACTTGGTAAGAAAAAACGCATAATAATTCCTCCTGATTTTTTCTTTCATAATACCATATATTTTATTGTTGTGCCATGGCAATTGTCGTATAAAAATACCATATATTTCCAAAAAGAAAATGTGAAAAAAGTATGTTGATTCTCTTTTTTAACTTGAAACAGTATGATATTATGATATGATGTAACTTGTACAACTATGAAAAATTTATAATTAGTGGGGGATTGTAATATGAAGATTTTATCACCATCTATTCTTTCAGCAGATTTTGCGAATCTTGGTGCAGATGTAAAAAAAGCAGTAGAAGCAGGCGCTCAGTGGGTTCATATTGATGTTATGGATGGTATGTTCGTACCACAGATTTCTTTTGGAAATCCAGTCATCACTGCACTTCGTCCAGTGACAGATGCTGTTTTTGATGTGCATCTTATGATTGAAGATCCAGGTAGATATGTAGAAGATTTTGCTAAAATGGGTGCAGATATCATCACGGTTCATGCAGAAGCATGTACACACCTTGACCGTGTCATCCAGCAGATTAAAGCTTGTGGTAAAAAACCAGCAGTTGCAATTAATCCAGCAACTCCTTTGTCTGTTCTTGACTATGTACTTGATGATTTATATATGGTACTTGTAATGACAGTTAACCCAGGATTTGGTGGACAGTCCTACATTCCATATTGTTCTAAGAAAGTTCGCGAGCTGAAAGCAATCATCAAAGAAAGAAACCTTGAAACACTGATCCAGGTTGACGGTGGAATTAACATGAAAACAATTGATGAAGCAAGAGATGCCGGTGTTGATGTGTTTGTTGCTGGTTCCGCAGTATTTGTGGGTGATATTGAGGCGAACGCAAAAGCATTATTAGAGCGCATTCAGTAAGTAAATTTTAGAAAGTGAGGATATCGTAATGAGCGAATGTACACATGATTGCAGTTCATGCGGAGAAGATTGTGCTTCCAGAGAGATGAAACCGGAAGATTTTCTTGAAAAATTAAGTGATGGAAGTTCCGTCAAAAAAGTGATTGGTATCGTATCCGGAAAGGGTGGCGTTGGTAAATCCATGGTAACATCCCTTTTAGCATGCGCTACTATGAAAGAAGGCTATAAAACAGCAATCCTTGATGGAGATATCACAGGTCCTTCTATTCCAAAGGCATTTGGTGCAACAACTAACCTTGTTGGAACAGCAGATGGACTGATTCTCCCTTATACTACAGATTGCGGTATTGATATCGTATCTGTCAACCTGATGCTTGCCAATGAAACAGATCCTGTTATCTGGAGAGGTCCTGTTCTTGGCGGCGTAATCAAACAGTTCTGGAGTGAAACCGTATGGGATAATATCGATTATATGTTTATCGATATGCCTCCTGGAACAGGGGATGTACCACTTACTATCTTCCAGTCTATTCCACTGGATGGTATCGTAATTGTAGCATCTCCACAGGAACTCGTTGGAATGATCGTAGAAAAAGCAGTTAATATGGCACGTATGATGAATATCCCTATTCTTGGTCTCGTAGAAAATATGAGCTATGTTCAGTGCCCACACTGTGATGAAAAGATCTATGTTTTCGGTGAGAGCCATATCGCAGAGATCGCTATGGAATACCATGTGCCAGTACTTGCACGTATTCCTATGGACAGTACTCTTGCAGCAGCTTGTGATGCTGGTAAGATTGAGTACCATGACAACCATTATATGGATGACGCTATGGAAGTAATCTCCCGATTATAAACGGAGGTGTCAATGGATAACAACAACAATAAGACAGATCCGAACAAGAAGAAGAATCTTCGGACAGCCCTTGTGATGGTTGTCATCTGTCTTGGAATTACTTTCCTTTTTACGAATATGCTTAATCGTTTCAAAAATGGAGAACAGAAGGAAATCAGTTATTCTCAGTTCCTTACCATGCTTGAGAAAAAGGAAGTAAAAAAAGTAACTTTAAATGATACAAAGCTTATGATTGAGCCAAGCAAACAGGAAAATCCTGTGTTGAAAAAGAACTATTATACCATCGTCATGAACGACTATCGTCTGGTAGAACGTTTGAAAGAAAGTGGTGTAGAGTTCGCAAAACAGGATAACAGTGGAAGCTCCATGGTAGCTTCTATGCTTCTTTCTTATGTGCTTCCTTTCGTATTGATTTACGGTGCCATGTTCTTTATCATGAGAAACCTTGGTAAAGGTGGTGGCATGATGGGAAGTGTCGGCAAGAGCAATGCCAAAGTTTATGTGGAAAAGAAAACCGGTGTAACATTTGCTGATGTTGCAGGGCAGGATGAAGCAAAAGAGTCCTTAACGGAGATGGTAGATTTTCTTCATAATCCTGGAAAATATACCAAGATTGGTGCCAAGCTTCCAAAAGGAGCCCTTCTTGTCGGTCCTCCGGGAACTGGTAAAACTTTGCTTGCCAAGGCGGTTGCCGGTGAAGCCAATGTACCATTCTTCTCTTTATCTGGTTCAGATTTTGTAGAAATGTTTGTTGGTGTAGGTGCATCCCGTGTGCGTGACCTTTTCAAACAGGCACAGAGTATGGCTCCTTGTATCATTTTTATCGACGAGGTCGATTCCATTGGTAAAAGCCGTGACAGTCGTTACGGAGGAGGCAATGACGAGCGTGAACAGACACTGAACGCCCTTCTTGCTGAAATGGATGGTTTTGATTCCTCAAAAGGTCTCATCATTCTTGCGGCGACAAACCGCCCGGAAGTTTTGGATAAGGCTTTACTTCGTCCGGGCCGTTTTGACCGAAGAGTCATTGTAGAACGCCCAGACTTAAAAGGTCGTGTGGAAACCTTGAAGGTTCACGCGAAAAATGTCCTTATGGATGATACGGTTGACTTAGATGCTGTTGGTCTTGCAACTTCTGGTGCCGTAGGTTCCGATCTTGCAAATATGATCAATGAGGCAGCCCTTGCCGCAGTAAAAGCAGGCAGAACTGCAGTTTCCCAGAAGGATCTCATGGAAGCGGTGGAAGTTGTTTTTGCCGGAAAAGAGAAAAAAGACCGTATTCTTGGAGAAAAAGAAAAGAGTATCGTTGCATACCACGAAGTTGGTCATGCCGTTTGTATTGCAACCTGTAAAAATTCCGAACCGGTACAGAAGATTACTATCGTACCACGTACCATGGGAGCTCTTGGTTTCACCATGAGTGTTCCGGAAGAAGAGAAATACCTCATGAGTAAAGAAGAAATGCTTGATGAATTGGTAGGTCTTTTCGGTGGTCGTGCTGCAGAAGAAGTGGTATTTGGTTCTGTGACAACTGGTGCATCCAATGATATTCAGCGTGCCACATCCATTGCCCGCTCCATGATTACCATGTACGGTATGTCCGAGCGTTTTGGTCTGGTTGGTTTGGAATCCATCGAAAGCCGTTACTTAGATGGACGTTCCGTGCTCAATTGTTCGGATGCTACAGCGGCTCAGATTGATGAAGAAGTACAGCTTGTATTAAAGAATGCTTATGAACGTTCTCTGGCAATCATTCGAGAACATCGCGAGGTTCTTGATGAGATTGCTGCCTTCCTGATTGAAAAGGAAAATATCACTGGAAAAGAATTCATGGAAATTTTCAAGAAGAAGGATCAGGTGGAAGAGGAAGTTACAGAAACAGTGGATGCTGTGGATGAAATCTCTGAAACGGAGGAAACCTCTGTGGAAGAACAGAAAGAGATTCCTTTGGAAGAAAGCAAAAAAATTGCTGAAAACACAGAAGATACTGTTGAAATCGTAGTGGGAGAAAAAGAATCTACAGAAGAGTAAAATCGATTGGGTGTCAGCATTGCTGACACCCTTTTTACATATCTAAAATATTGAATATGAAAAATAATATGGAGGAGAAGCTTTGTTTGATATTGAAGAAGAATTGAAGAAATTGCCTGCAAAGCCAGGAGTTTATCTCATGCATGATGCGAAAGATGAGATTATCTATGTTGGCAAGGCCCGTGTCTTAAAAAATCGAGTTCGTCAGTATTTTCAATCAGGATATAAGAGAAGTATAAAAATCGAGCATATGGTTTCTCATATTGCATATTTTGAATATATTATCTGCGATTCCGAGCTGGAAGCTCTGGTGCTCGAATGTAATCTGATAAAAGAACACCGTCCGCATTATAATACCATGTTGAAGGATGACAAAGGCTATCCTTATATCCGTGTGACAGTGCAGGAGGATTATCCCAGAATCATGTTTTGTCGCAATCTAAAAAGAGATAAGGCAAAATACTATGGTCCTTATACCAGTGCCGGTGCAGTCAAGGAAACCATTGAATTAATTCAAAAAGTCTATAAGATTCGCAATTGCAATCGTTATCTTCCAAAAGAAATTGGCAAGGACCGTCCTTGCCTTTATCATCAGATGAAACAATGTGATGCCCCTTGCCAGGGATTCATTTCCAAAGAAAATTATCGAAAAAATGTGGATCGCATGCTGGATTTTTTGCAGGGAAATGATAAGAGTATTTTGGAGGATCTTGAGAAGAAAATGATGGATGCCGCTGCAGAGCTTGAATTTGAGGAGGCAGCATCCTACCGTGATCTCATCGCAAATGTGAAGAGAATTGGGGAAAAACAAAAGATTAATGATACCAACGGAGAAGATCGAGACATCATTGCTTTAGGCGGAGATGGGCGTGAAGCTGTGGTATCCATCTTCTTTATTCGAAATGGAAAGCTCCTGGGGCGAGACCATTTCCATATGGCTGGAATCTCTGGCAGCGGTTATTCGGAAATTCTCACGGATTTCGTCAAGCAATTTTACATGGGTACCCCTTATATTCCAAGGGAGATTCTGACCATGGTAGAAATTCAGGAAGTGGAATTTCTGGAAAATTGGCTGAGTGAACGACGCGGTGGGAAAGTAGTTATCTCTGTTCCAAAACGAGGCACGAAGTACCAGATGATGAAAATGGCCAAAGAAAATGCAGAAAATGTCCTGATTAAAGACAGTGAAAAACTCAAACGAGAAGAAAAGCGTACCATTGGTGCAGTTCATGAGCTGGAACAGCTTTTGGGAATACGTGGCCTGAACCGAATGGAAGCTTTTGATATATCCAATACCAACGGTTTTCAGAATGTTGCTTCCATGGTTGTTTTTGAACGTGGAAAAGCAAAGAAGAGTGATTATCGAAAATTCCGCATTCAATCGGTGGAGGGACCGGATGATTATGCCTGCATGGAAGAAGCTTTGACCAGACGTTTTCGCCATGGACTAAAAGAAAAAGAAGAACGAAAAGAAAAAGGTCTGGATGATAATCTGGGCAGCTTCACCAATTTTCCAGATATCCTCATGATGGATGGTGGAAAAGGTCAGGTTAATATTGCAAAAAAAGTATTAGATAATCTGGGGATTGATCTGCCGGTCTGCGGTATGGTAAAAGATGATTTTCATCGAACCAGAGGCCTGTATTTTAACAATGAAATTGTGGAATTTCCAAAGAATTCCGAGGCATTTCTCATGGTCACAAGACTGCAGGATGAAGCCCATCGATTTGCCATCGGCTATCATAAGAGCCTTCGTGGTAAGACCCAGGTTCATTCTGTCCTTGATGATATCAAAGGAATCGGCCCGGCGAGAAGAAAAGCTCTCATGAAGCACTATAAAGATATTGGTATGATCAAAGAGGCCTCTGTGGAAGAACTCACGCAGATTGAGGGAATTACCAAAGCGGTTGCAGAGGAGATATTTCACTATTTCCATCGAAGTTAAAGGATTAAAAAGTTAAAACTATTAAAAGTAGATAAGATATGTTATGATGGAAGAAATATTAGAAAGTAACTGTGAATTTGTATAGAAAAGAGGAGTATAGACGATGTTTAAAGTCAAATTAACAGATATGATTGAAAGAATGGAACTGAAGAACCTTCTTGATATCGATGTAAGTGACATTGAGATTACGGATGCTGCTGTAAACCGTATTGCGTTGCAGCTGACAGGATTTTTTGAATATTTTCAGGAAAACCGTATACAGGTAATCGGGAATGCAGAATATGCTTATCTTAAAGGAAAATCAGATGAAGAAATGATTCCAATTTATGAAAAACTTTTCAGTTATAACATTCCTTGCCTGGTTGTCTGCCAGGGCAATATCCCATGCGATCGTATGATCAATGTGGCAGAGGAAAAAGGAATCCCAATTCTTACTACCAACAGAAATACTTCCGAGTTTATCGCCATTACGGTTCGTTGGCTCAGTGAAAGACTGGCACCTCGTGTTTCTATCCATGGCGTATTGGTTGATGTTCATGGAGAAGGTGTTCTCATCATGGGTGAGAGTGGAATTGGTAAGAGCGAGGCTGCTTTGGAACTGATCCACCGTGGACATCGTCTGGTGTCCGACGACGTTGTGGAAATCCGTAAAGTAAGTGATGATAAGTTAGTTGGAACTTCCCCGGATATCACAAGACATTTTATTGAGCTTCGAGGAATAGGAATCGTGGATGTAAAGAGTCTTTTTGGTGTAAAGAGTGTTATGGAATTCTCCACCATTGACATGGTAATCCGTTTGGAAGACTGGAACAGAGAAGCTAATTATGACCGTTTGGGCCTGGAGGAAGAATACATTGAATTCCTTGGCAATAAGGTGGTTTGTTATTCGATCCCAGTTCGTCCGGGACGTAACCTCGCAGTTATTGTTGAGTCTGCCGCAAGTAATTTCCGTGCGAAGAAAATGGGTTACAACGCGGCACAGGAACTTTATAACCGCGTAACAGGTAATCTTGGCAAGAAAAAAGATTGATAAAGAAAGAAGACCGGTGAAAGAAAATAAGGAGATATAAGGTATGAAAGAATACATTTTTGGTGTTGATTTAGGTGGTACTACCGTAAAAATTGGGATCTTTAATACAGAAGGAAACCTTCTTCACAAATGGGAAATCCCTACCAGAAGAGAGGAAAATGGAGATTATATTCTTCCGGACATCGCAGCGTCCTGTAAAGCCACCGCAAAAGAACAGGGCTATGATATGGATGATTTCAAAGGCCTTGGAATTGGCATTCCTGGAGCTGTGGACAAAAATGGAATCAGTCCTAGCTGTGTAAATCTTGGCTGGGGCTATAAAGAAGTAAAACGTGAATTGGAAGAAATGATTGGAATTCCATGTTTTGTTGATAATGATGCCAATGTTGCAGCTTATGGTGAGATGTGGATGGGTGCAGGAAAAGGAAGCGAAGATATGGTTATGGTTACTCTTGGTACCGGTATCGGTGGTGGAGTAATTGCCAACGGACGTATCATTTCCGGTGCGCATGGCTACGGTGCAGAAATCGGTCATATGCGCATCAATATGCATGAAAAAGAGGCAAGATGTAACTGTGGAAAATATGGTTGCTTCGAACAGTATTGTTCTGCTACAGGTATTGCAAATGAGGCCAAAAAAGGACTGAAAGATCCGGAAGTGAAGAGCATTCTTCGTGATCTTGACGAAATCACTGCAAAGGATGTATTCGATGCGGTAAAAGCCAGTGATGCATTTGCTATTGGTCAAATTGAACAATTCGGAAGACGTCTTGCCAGAGGATTATCTTTCATTGCAGGCGTAACGGATCCTGAGATTTTTGTAATCGGTGGTGGTGTTTCCAAAGCCGGAAATATCATTATTGATGTGGTAAAACGTTATTATCCAGAGTTTATCTATGGCAATCAGAAATTAGTGAAGTTCGTACTTGCAGAATTAGGAAATGACGCAGGCATCTATGGCTGCGCAAAACTCGTTTTGTAAATGTTTCTAAAAAAACAATATTTTTTAGTATATTTATCCAAAAAGGTGGCAAAAAGCCACCTTTTTTTTCGTCTGAATAGATATTGTGCAACTTTTTATCATAGAGTATTATATTAGAGTAACTTTTTAACTTGATGTATTTTGCTTTTTAGGCAGGAGATATGTTATGTGTCTTGTTATGAAAGAAAAATTAGAGAAAATCATAACTCAGGGAACCGTTTTAGAAATGGAAGTGATGAAGAAACACACATCATTTTCCATTGGTGGACCGGCCGACTATTTTGTTGAGCCTGCAAGCATTGAGGAAATCGAAGCAGTATGTTGTCTGGTTCGTGAGGAAAAGATACCGTTTTTTGTTTTGGGTAATGGAAGTAACCTTCTGGTATCCGATGATGGAATTCGAGGAATTGTTCTTCATTTAGGAAAAAACTTTTCTGAGATTAAGGTGGAAGGAGATATCATCAGTGCTCAGGCTGGTGCCATACTTGCAAGTGTTGCAAGAACTGCTTTGGATTATTCTTTTACCGGTTTTGAATTTGCAGCAGGAATCCCAGGTTCCTTTGGTGGCGCGGTTGCCATGAATGCTGGGGCATACGGTGGAGAAATCAAAGATGTAATCTTAGATGCAACCGTTTTAACTCCAGAAGGAAACATTCTTACTCTTGGTAAAGAAGAATTAGATCTTTCTTATCGTCACAGCTGTATTTTTGATAAAAATTATATTGTTCTTTCTGCACGAATCCAGCTTACAAAGGGGGATGCGAATCAGGTAAAAGAAAGAATGAACGAATTGGCGCAAGCCAGAAGAGACAAACAGCCTTTGGAATACCCAAGTGCAGGATCTACCTTCAAACGTCCGGAAGGATACTTTGCAGGAAAACTGATCCAGGATGCAGGTCTTAAGGGGTATACCGTTGGTGGTTGTATGGTTTCTGAAAAACATGCAGGCTTTGTGGTGAATCACAAAGGCGCAACTGCTTCCGAAGTTAGATTTTTAATTGAACAGGTACAAAAGAAGATTATGGATCAATTTGGTGTCCTGATGGAACCAGAGGTTCGTATGATAGGATTTGAGAATCCAACGGAGGAATAATCAATTAGGCAAATAAGCAACGGGAGGAAGAATCCATGTCATTTTCTTCAGAAGTGAAGAAAGAATTATCTCATGCACCGATGGAAAATGAACATGACTGTGCGGCAGAAATCGCCGGTTTCATCACCTTCGGGGGAGAGATTCATCTGACCGAAGCAGGGAATTTGGATATCCTTTTCCGCTCAGAGAATTCTGTGGTGGCAGAACGTTTTATTGCTTTGAACCAGAAATTGGGTTTTGTTGTAGAACAAGGGAAGATGCCACATGATTATCTTGTGATTGGAGAGAAATCAAAGATGCATTTACTGAAGCTTTGTGGCTTCATGGATAATCTGGGAAGACTGGTGGAAGAAGAAGAGATATTCGAGAATACACTGCTTCAAAACAATACTTGTCAGAGAGCCTTTTTGAGAGGAGCTTTTCTGGCCTGTGGATCCATTACGGATCCGGAAAAAAATTACCATTTTGAGATTACTTGCAATTCCGAAACTATTGCCTGTATGTTAAAAGATCAAATGGAATTTTTTGGATTGGAAGCGAAGATTGTGCTTCGCAAGAAATACTATGTAGTATATATGAAAGAAGGATCCATGATTTCTGAGATGTTAGCAATCATGGAAGGACATATTTCCAAATTAAATTTTGAAAATATCCGTATCTTTAAAGATGTAAGAAATGTAGTCAATCGTCGTGTGAACTGTGAGACTGCAAATATTAACAAAACAGTTTCTGCAGCGCGAAAACAAATCGAAGATATTGAATATATTGAAAAGACGATTGGGCTCAAAGGCTTACCAGAATCATTGAGAGCAATTGCCAGTGCAAGATTGGAAGAACCTTCGGCGACTTTGAAAGAATTAGGGGAAAGACTTCAACCTCCTGTTGGAAAATCAGGAGTGAACCATCGCCTTAGAAAAATCAGCCAGATTGCACAAGAATTAAGAGATAAATAAGGGATTTGTTACATAACAGAATGGAGGTCAAATATGGTTACGAAATCAATGGTAGTGAATATCCCAGCGGGCTTAGATCCAAGTACAGTTGCAATGTTTATTCAGATTGCAAGCCAGTATGAAAGCAAGATTTATGTTGAAGTTGAGGAAAAGAAGGTAAATGCAAAAAGTATCATGGGAATGATGAGCTTAGGTTTACCAGAAGGTTCCGATTTGACAATGATTGCAGATGGTTCCGATGAAGTAGATGCAATTGATCATATTCAGAGATACCTTAATAACGAACAGTAATAAAAAAGGGGTTGTTACCCGCAAGCGGTCTTTGAAAACCCCATGAAAATCGTAGAAACCATATCCGAGAGATCAGAGAATTCGACAGGATTCTCTGATCTCTTTTTTGGTATCCAAAAAGGTCAGTTTTCAGCGATTTTCAGGGACATTCGAAAGCCGCCTTTTTTGGTGTAAAGACAGCCCTTTCTTTCATTTAGGGAATCCATATAAGTTATAGAAAAGATTTTCATCGAGATCGAGCAAAGTCCAATGTCCGTCTTTGATTCCATAAACGATGGTTCCCGTCACTTTATTGAATTCTTTGTCCTCCGTGAGGCGGTCAATCCAGCCAGAGAAGCTGTCCGGCAGGGCCTTTTCCTCCTTTTTTGTCTGGAAGAAATCGGAAAACCATCCCGTTACCTGGGACCACCAGTTTCCACCGGATGTCGTTTCTTCTATGAGAGAATCCAGCTCTTCTTTCATTTCCTCCACCAACTGTGGGTAGTTCAAGTTGGAGGTGGTGAGAGTTACGGTACATTTGTTGTAAGTAACTGAGACGTCGTCTATGGTATAATCGGCCCGTTTGGTGAGTGCCTGGAAGAAAGCTTCATAGTCTGCTTCAATTCCAAAACGGTTAAGTAAATGACCAAGGCTTGTCTGGTCGATGGTTTCTTCAAGCTGAGATGTCATGTATTCTTTGATGTTTGCATTTTCTTTCCACTGATCTGGAATCTTGTCATCGAGTTCTGTGAAATCCATCTTGATGGCACAATCCATGGCAGTGGCAGTCATTTCTTTACATTTTTCTTCAATCATATGAAGGTAATAGTAATATCCTCCCGCAGCACCGATACATAGAAGAAAAAGCATAAGCAAGAGAATGAGAAAAATGTGTTTTTTCTTTCGAACTTTTTTTACTGGTACGTAATGGGCTTCTTGATTGATTCCTCCACAGCCCGGACAAGCAGAGCGGTTATCATCGTATCGTGTTCCACATTTTGGACAAATCATGATGACTCCTCCTTTGATCCTTTTTTTAGCGATAGTATAGAGAGGGAAAAAAAGAAAGTCAAGAAGGTAAGGTTTTTCCATTTTTACCATATAATCTGTGTTATAATCATAGGAAAATAAGATTGGATTTAGGAAAAATCCAAATAACCTACGGAGGTTTTATGATGAATGAAAAAAAGAGAGATTCGATTTTTAAGAAGGCATGGTTAGAAAGTCTGCCTATGATGATCGCATTGATGGGAGCCATTGTTTTCTTTTTGGTAATATATCGTTATAAAGATATTTTTGGCTTGCTTTCTAAATTGTGTTCCGTGCTTCGACCAATTATCATTGGTGTAGTGATTGCTTATTTGCTCCGACCTATTGAGAAGAGAACGGAGAGATATCTGATCTTGCTGTGGAAGAAGGCAGGAAAGAAAGAAGTGAAAAATGAGAAGGCAGTGCGTATGCCGGCAATCCTTTTGACCTTTGTTTTTGTGGGGGCTATTTTTTATACCTTGTTATATCTTGTAGTACCACAGCTCTACCAAAATATTTACCGTATTGTTAATATGGTACCAGGTCAGCTGACAAGAACGTATCGAGAAATTATCAGAATTGCCAGCAACAATCCTCAGATGCAGGAGATTGTGGAAAAAGCATACACCTATCTTATGGATTTTATCACTGGCTGGGTGAAGAAAGATATGCTGGAACAGTTCTCCATGTTGGTTGGCAAAATCTTTAGTGTATTTGGTGCTTTATCTCATTTCTTTATTGGGATTATTGTTGCAATTTATATTCTTCTCAGTCTGGAGACCTTCAAACGATATTTTGATTTGATCTTACGTGCTTTTTTCTCCAATAAGGCATCGACAAAAATCCGTGAAGTTTTAAAAGAAAGTGATCGCATCTTTGGAGGTTTCATCAGTGGCAAGATCATTGATTCTTTTATCATTGGTCTGATCTGTTTTGCGGGAGCATTGATCTTAAGATTCCCTTATGTGGTACTGGTCAGCGTGATTGTTGGTGTGACCAACGTGATTCCTTTCTTTGGCCCATATATTGGTGCCATTCCAAGTACTATTTTGATCATGCTCGACAGTCCGACAAAAGGTTTGATCTTCCTTGTGTTTGTTGTTTTATTGCAGCAGTTTGATGGAAATATTCTGGGACCAAAGATTTTGGGACAATCCACAGGACTTTCCCCATTTTGGGTTATTTTCTCAATCATTTTGTTCAGTGGATTATTCGGACTGATTGGAATGCTGATTGGTGTGCCTGCATTTGGTGTCATATATTATCTTCTTAAGAACTTTATTCACCATCGTATTGAAAAGAAAGAACAGGTAAAATCGTGAAAAAGAATAAAGGTTTATTTCTTCTTTGTTTTTTGGGGATATCCATCATCTTTATCATCTGTACGGCAGTTTTGGTGGGAACAGATAATAAAAATAATAGGGGCGAAAAACGAAAGAAGATTGGTATTGTGTACATGACCATGAACAATCCTTATTTTAATGTCATAAATAAAGAAATTGTTGCTGTGGCAAGGGATCGAGGAGACGATGTCATCACCCGAGATTCTGGCCTGGATGCAGACATGCAGATTCGCCAGGTGGAGGAGTTCATCGAAGAAAAAGTGGATATTATTATCATCAATGCTGTGGATTCCAAAAAGATCCTGCCTGCTCTGAAAAAAGCAAAGAAGGCAAATATTCCGGTGATTGCACTGGATACAGAATGTGATTCGGATTATGTAGATGCCATCATCACATCGAACAATTATCGTGCTGGAGTGATGGCGGCGGAAGATTTGATGGAAAGACGGGACGGCGGAAGGATTTTAATTCTGGAGCATGTTAATAACAAATCCAGTCATGATCGTATTGAGGGATTTTTGTATACCTTAAAAAAAGAAAAAAAACCATTTGAGATTATCGATCGGGTGGAATGTTATGGACAGTTGGAAATTGCTGCACCAGTTGTGGAAGGTTATTTGAAAAAAGGGGAAAAGATTGATGTGATCATGGCCTTAAATGACCCGGCAGCCCTTGGAGCTATGGCAGCTCTAGACAATCAGGGGAAATTGGATGGTGTTTTGGTTTATGGAGTGGATGGTGCTCCTGAGGCAAAAGCCATGATCTATAAAGGCATGATGACTGCGACGATTGCACAAAGTCCGACGAAGACAGGAAAGATGGCAGCAAATTACATGTATACCTTGATGGAGGGACATGAAGTGGTGAAGAAAAGTATTCTTCCGGTTACTTTCATCTCATCCGATAATATTGAAAAGTACAGTTTGACAAACTGGGAGTAAGGAGAGAACCATGAACATATTGAAAAAGATAGATGTGATGAAAGGAAGTGATGTCTGCCTTCTGGCTATGATGGTTCTGAACTTTGTAATCGTGTGTTTTATGGGACTTGTTCCGGTTTTGACACAGATTCGAGCAGCCAATATGAATGCAGAGGATTTTTTGGGAAGTCTTGTCTCTGTGCCAATGCATCCTAGCAGAAGATTACTTTTTGTGATTTCCATCTACATTTTTATTGTGCTTTGTATATTCACCAAAAGACAGTATTCAGGAAAATCGGATCGAATCTTCTTCTGGCTTAGCTGCTATGAAGTTTGTCTCGTCAGTTACCTGATGATTATTCTTGATATGTCTTATACCGGTGTTATATTTCTTATTGTGGCAGAGTATTTATCCTATATGGGAAATCAGAAAAACTGGATTGGATTCTTGATGGCGACCTTTGCTGTGTATCTGTTTTGTAATTATAGTCTGGTCAATATCATTTTCCCGATGAATTCTTTTGACATGTGGGCATCTTTCTACGGAGGAAAAAAAGCAGCCTTTTACATGGGAATTCGTACCAGCTGTGAGATTTTTAATCTCTTTTTGATGCTCCTTTATGTGGTTTTAACAATTTTGCAGGATAAGAGGGAAAAACGACAGATTAGAGAACTTAACAACCGATTAAATCGAGCCAATGAACAGCTGAAAGATGCCAATGAACAGTTGAGACTTTATGCTGTACAAAAAGAAGAAATGGGCGAGATGAAAGAACGAAATCGTCTGGCCAGAGAGATTCATGATACATTAGGTCATATTCTGACAGGGATTTCCGTGGGAATCGATGCGGTACAGGTCTTGCTTGACATTGCACCGGATGCAGCGAAACAGCAGCTTGGCACTTTGGGCGAAATGTCAAGAAATGGTCTCAATGACGTTCGCCGTTCTGTACACAAATTAAAACCAGATTCATTGGAAAGCAAATCCATCGATTATGCAATTCAGAATATGGTAGAAGAAACATCCAAGTCCACAGGAGCTAAGATTTATTTTGTATCCTATGGAGAAGGATTGGTTTATGAAGCAGATGAGGAAGAAACCATCTTCCGTCTGGTTCAGGAGGGAACAACCAATTCTTTAAGACATGGAAAAGCTACAGAAATCTTTATTCGTCTTGATAAATATGAAGAAGGAATAGAGATTACACTGGAGGACAATGGATGCGGAAGCGCAGAAATCAAAGAAGGCTTTGGTCTTAGCCACATGAGAGAACGCGTGGAGATGCTTGGAGGTATCATCACATTTACCAGTGAAAATGGATTTAAGATCCATGCGGTAATTCCGATTCGTGAAAGAAAGACTGAGGAGGGTTTATTATGATAAAAATTATGATAGCAGATGATCAGGAACTGATTCGTGAAAGCTTGAAAATTGTATTGGGTGTAGAACAGGATATGGAAGTTGTTGCTACGGCAGTTAATGGAAATGATGTGTTAAAACAGATTCCGAAGACTCGTCCGGATGTTATCCTCATGGACATTCGTATGCCTGAGATGGATGGGGTAGAATGCACTCGAAAGGTGAAAGAAAAATATCCGAATATCTCTATCATTGTGCTCACCACATTTGACGACGATGAATATATTTATGGCGCCTTAAAATACGGTGCCAGCGGCTATCTTTTAAAAGGAATTTCCATGAAAGAGCTGGCAGGATCTATCCGAACTGTTGTGGGTGGACAGGCTATGATCAATCCGGAAATTACCAGTAAAGTAGTACGTCTTTTTAACCAGATGGCTCAGAGCAATTATGCCATTCAGGTCAGCAATGATCAGACAGAAGATCTGACAAACACAGAGTGGAAAGTGATTCAGAAGATTGGCTGTGGCCTTTCCAACAAAGAAATTGCTTCTGTATTAATGCTTTCAGAAGGAACCGTAAGAAATTATCTAAGTACGATTTTGAGTAAATTGGATTTAAGGGACCGCACCCAGTTGGCCATCTGGGCTGTGCAAACAGGTGTGGTTAATCGAATCCTTCCTTAAAGAAAAGAGGAACTTATGAAAAAAATAAAACCGAGACATTATCTGATTTTGCTGATTTTTCTCAATGCTCTGGTGATTCTTTTCTCAATTACCATGCGTTATCGGCATCAGGATACTCTGACCATTGGAATATTCACAGGAAGTAATTGGGATGTGCCTGGAACAGAATACTATCGTTTGTTTGATGAAGCCATCAAAGAATTTCAGGAGAAATATCCTCATATGAAAGTGAATTATGTGACAGGGATTCCTGTGGGTGATTATTCCGAATGGCTGGCAGGTGAAATTTTACAAGGCAGGGAGCCAGATATCTATTTTGTTTTACCGGAGGATTTGCCAAATCTGGCAAAGACGGGAGCTTTGGAAAATTTAAGTGCGATTATCTATAATGATGGAAGTTTTGATTCGGATATTTTCTATGAATCTGCTTATAAACAGGGAGAAAAAGATGGAATCCAATACGCACTTCCCTTTGAATGCAATCCACGTATGATGTTTGTCAATAAAACACTTCTGAAGAAAGAAAACATTGCGATGCCTTCCAATCAGTGGAAATGGGATGATTTTTATGAAATTTGCCAGAAAGTAGTAAAGGACACCAATGGGGATGGCACCATGGATCAATATGGATGTACAGACTATACCTGGCTGGATGCTGTCTATGCAAATGGTGCAAAACCATTTTCTGAGGATGGAAAAAATTCCTTCTTCAATGAAGAAAAGGTGGTAAAAGCAGTTTCTTTTGTGCGTGAGCTTCATCAGCTTCACAATAAGAATGAAAAACAGTCCAATGCATTTGACCTTGGAAAAATGGTATTTCGTCCACTTAGTTTTTCAGAATATCGAACCTATATGCCATATCCTTGGCACATTAAAAAGTATTCCCAGTTCCAATGGAACTGTGTACCGATGCCCGCAGG
Organism: Eubacteriales bacterium; assembly: GCA_030531555.1. Classification (GTDB taxonomy): domain Bacteria; phylum Bacillota; class Clostridia; order Lachnospirales; family Lachnospiraceae; genus Anaerobutyricum. The sequence goes on from JAUNNI010000002.1 coordinate 51,263, forward strand.
ACCAAATGGACAAAATGTTTCTGTCATGGAAACCCTTATGCTTGGCATGAATTCCAGAACAAACAATAGGAAAATGGTCTGGGAGTTTATGAAGATCTTAACTACCTCTCCAAGCATTCAGACTTATATTTATAAAGATACTGCGGGGGCATCTCCGCTGAGAGATGTAACTTGTTCCAAAGAAGTAATCGAACTTTTAAATGAAGATACACCTGGTGACAGCAATATTAATATGTTCCTGTTGGATGATGTGATGGAAAATTCTGTGGCACCGGAGCAATTTGCGGGATATGAAACAGCACTTCAGTATGCGAACAGTTACATTTATCCACGTCTCGATAATGAAGAAGAGCTTAATCTGGCCATGTTCCAGCTAAAGAACGAATTAAGAAAAATATTAGAAAAATGACAAATGTAATAAAGTAGTTAACAAAAGTAATTTTAAGGAGTGACAAAATACAGATGTCCTTAAAATTACTTTTTGTTATTATGGCTATACAGACGAAAGATTATTGAAAGAATTAAGAACGACTTTTGTCAGATATGTAAAAGGAGGGGCAAACAATGATTTATACAGTTACATTCAATCCGGCACTTGATTATGTTGTATTTATGGATGAACTTAAAGTTGGTGAAATCAATCGTTCCACAAGAGAATCCATTTTCTATGGCGGAAAAGGGATTAACGTTTCTGTAATCCTTAACGAGTTCGGCGTGGAATCCACAGCACTTGGTTTTATCGCAGGCTTCACAGGCCTTGCTCTTGAAAAAGGTGTGGAATCCCTTGGTATTCGCACTGATTTTATTGCACTTGAAGAAGGCAATACAAGAATCAATGTAAAAATGAGACATGGTGATGAAACGGATGTAAATGGTCAGGGTCCGGTGATTACAAATGAAGCAATCGACGCTTTATTTGCAAAATTAGATGAATTAAAAAGCGATGATGTTCTCATTCTTGCAGGAAGTATTCCTAACACACTTCCAGAAGACATCTATGAAAAGATTCTTGCAAGATTAGATGGTAAAGGAATCCGAGTAGTTGTAGATGCAACAAAAGATCTTTTATTAAATGTTTTAAAATATCATCCATTCCTCATCAAACCAAACAATGATGAGCTTGGAGAAATGTTCCACACAGTATGTGAAACAAGAGAAGACATCGAACATTACGCAAAAGAACTTCAGAAGATGGGTGCAAGAAACGTATTAGTTTCCATGGGCGGAAAAGGTTCCATCCTTGTTCCAGAAGATGCTGAGACAATCCAGATGGGTACACCAAAGGGCAAAATGGTGAACTCCGTTGGTGCTGGCGACTCCATGGTGGCAGGTTTTGTGGCTGGTTACTTACAGACAGGTGACTACAAAGAAGCTCTCATCACAGGAAGTGCTGCAGGTAGTGCAACAGCATTCTCCGAAGGACTTGCAAACATTGATCTGATTAACGAGACAATGGCACAGCTTCGATAGAATGAAAAAATGAGGATTACCATATAATACTAATAAAATATAAATCACTGTCAGAAGTTTTATGAAAGATAAAGTTTCTGTGCAAATAAAAATTAAAGAAAGATAAAGGAGAAGTTATGAGAATCGTTGATTTATTGAAAAAAGACGCGGTTACTTTGAATGCGAAAGTAAGCAACAAAGCTGAAATGATCGACACTTTAGTTGGCCTTCATAACAAAGTTGGTAACTTAACTAACGCAGCAGCATTCAAAGAAGGAATTATGGCTCGTGAAGCTCAGGGCCCAACAGCAATTGCAGAAGGTATCTGTATTCCACATTCCAAAAATGCAGCAGTTAAAAACCCTGGTATCGCAGCAATCACAGTTCCAGCTGGTATCGACTGTGAAGCACTTGATGGTGAACCATCTAATCTTTTCTTCATGATCGCAGCTCCAGAAGGTGGCGCTGATGTTCATCTTGAAGCATTATCCAGATTATCTACAATTTTAATGGATCCAGATTTCAGAGCAAAATTATTCGCAGCAAAAAATGCGGATGAATTCCTTGCAGAAATCGATGCAAAAGAAACAGAAAAATATGGTGCAGAAGTAAAAGAAGCAGCTCCTGTAGCTCCAGCAAAATCTGGTTACCGTGTTCTTTGTGTAACAGCTTGTCCTACAGGTATTGCTCATACATACATGGCAGCAGAAGCACTTGAAAAAGCTGGCGAAAAACTTGGCATTGCAGTAAAAGCTGAAACAAATGGTTCCGGCGGAGCTAAAAATATTCTTACAAAAGAAGAAATCGCTAACTGTGATGGTATCATCGTAGCAGCAGATAAAAACGTTGAAATGGCTCGTTTCGATGGCAAGCCAGTAATCAAAGTTAAAGTTGCTGATGGTATCCACAAAGCAGAAGAACTCGTTAACAAAGTAGTTAACGGTCAGGCCCCTGTATATCACCACTCTGGTGAAGTTGCAGCAGAAAGCGAAGACGATGAAACATTAGGTCGTCAGATCTACAAACACCTTATGAATGGTGTTTCCCATATGCTTCCATTCGTAATCGGTGGTGGTATCCTCATCGCAATTGCATTCTTATTAGATGATTACAGCATCGACCCAAGTAACTTTGGTATGAACACACCAGTAGCTGCATTCTTCAAGACAGCTGGTGGCGCTGCATTCGGCTTCATGCTTCCAATTCTTGCAGGTTTCATCGCTATGAGTATTGCTGACCGTCCAGGTCTCATGGTTGGTTTCGTTGGTGGTTCCATCGCAGCAGCTGGTACATCCTTCGCTAACTACTTCAACCCAGATGCTCCTGTAGTATCCGGTGGTTTCCTTGGTGCTTTAGCAGCAGGTTTCATCGCAGGTTACCTTGTACTTGCATTAAAGAAATTAACAGAAAAAATGCCACAGTCCATGGATGGTCTTCGTCCAATGTTAATTTACCCAGTAATCGGCTTATTCTTAATGTCCGTAATCATGTTCGCTGTTAACCCATTCTTCGCATGGCTTAACACATTACTTAACAATGGTCTTAACTCCCTCGGTGGCGCAAATGCAGTTCTCCTTGGAGCAATCGTTGGTGGTATGATGTCCATCGATATGGGTGGTCCTTTCAACAAAGCAGCTTACGTATTCGGTACAGGTGCTTTAGCAGCTCAGACAGACGCTGGTTTCCAGGTTATGGCAGCAGTTATGGTTGGTGGTATGGTTCCTCCAATCGCAATCGCAATCTCCTCCTGGGTATTCAAAAACAAATTCACAGATAACGATCGTAAAGCAGCTCCTGTAAATGCAATCATGGGTCTTTGCTTCATCTCCGAAGCAGCTATCCCTTACGCAGCTCAGGATCCAGCAAGAGTTATCCCATCTTGTGTAATTGGTTCTGCAGTAGCAGGTGGTTTATCCGAATTATTCGGATGTACTTTAAGAGCTCCTCACGGTGGTCTCTTCGTATTCCCTACTGTTGGTAACACAATGATGTACATCGTTGCATTAATTGTAGGTTCCGTAGTTGGTGCAGTAATTCTTGGTCTTATCAAAAAACCAGCACAGAACTAAATCGATTACGATTTCCTGTAATATAAATACAAAAAAGAGGTTTGGTCCTTTGGGATCGAACCTCTTTTTCTATTTTATGGAAAACAGTAAAATGATGGTAGGGCATTCAGGATAATTTGACTTTAACGATGGAAACCACTATAATAAACCATAATGAAAAATGGGAAGAGGTGAAAAGAATGCGTAGAGAGATCGCTCAGATTATCCGACAAGATAAGGTAATGGAGCTGGTGTATGGCAATAACAGCTCTCCAAAAGATATCCTTGGCCGTCATATGATTGAGAATGGGCAGGTGATTTCCTGTTATCATCCGGATGCTGTAAAAATGTGTATCTTAGACGATGATGATCATCGTTATGAGATGGATCCTGTGGAAAGACATCCAATATATGCCGCATTTTTTCCACATAAAGATGAATTTCATTACCGGGTAGAAATGACATTTCGAGATGGAAACATTTTAGTGTCCGAAGATCCATACAGTTTTGCCAGCATTATCACTGATGAGGAAGAACAGCTTTTTATTGATGGCGAATGGTATGATTGTTATGAGAAGATGGGAGCACATCCTATGACTTTAGATGGGGTGGCAGGTATTTATTTTGCTGTTTGGGCTCCCAATGCAACTCGTGTCAGTGTAATTGGAGATTTCAATTACTGGAATGGTATGATCTGCCCGATGCAAAAAAGAGAAAAATCAGGAATTTTTGAATTGTTTGTTCCAAGAATTCAGTCAAAATCTTTGTATCGATTTGAGATAAAATCTTTTGAGAAGGGCATTGTAAGAAAAGTCGATCCGCTTGGAACCATTGATTTGAATGGATCCGGAGACACATCGATAGTTTTGAATGTGAAAGAATATGTCTGGAAGGACGAAGAATGGATGCGTTCCAGAAAAGAAAAAAACTGGAAGAAGTTTCCATTTGCCTTGTGCGAAAGAGAGTTTTTGGATCGATTCCGTGAAGAAGTTTCCGAAAGAGAATGTTTTACTCATGTTCTACTGAAGGCCCCAGATTTTTGTCATGGCACCAGAGGAAAAATCAGAGAGTGGATAGATGATCTTCACAGAAGAGGAATTGGTGTTATTCTTCAGATGGCCACTGGATTTTTCCCAGAGGGAGAATGCGGTTTGTCCTCTTTTGATGGCAGCAATCTTTATGACCATACAGATGAGAGAATACGCCATGATTGGAAAAAACATCGTATCCGCTTTGACCACAGTAAAAAAATGGTCAATGGATATATCATGTCTTATCTCTTTTTCTGGATGAGAGAATTCCATGTTGATGGATTCTTATTTAAAGATATGACAGATATGATTTACCCATCCTGGAAAGGAGAAGGAGACGAGAAGACGGTTCTTCACCAAAAATACAGTGACCGCTTTTTGAGAAAGGCAGTAAAAGCAATTAAAAAAGAAGATTTCAGTGTTTTAGTGATTGCGGATGAAAAACAGGAAATTGACACACATTACAGTGAACTTCTTTTTAGCAAAGATGGATTTGATCTTCTGATCAACTACAGTGTTCCAGATAGCTTGCTCGGCTATCTACACAGCTCCATTGATAAGCCAAGCAAAGATTACTATAAACTGGCTTTGCCGATGATGAAGAATGGGATCCGAAAAACGGTGTTGAATGTATCCTTAGATGACATACATTCCGATGAGCTTCTTCTTCAAAATGAGGCATTTTTAAATGAGTATGATAAGATTTCCTGGAAAAAGCTGACCATGGGGTATCTCATGGGAGTTCCATCAAGAAAACGATGGACCTGGAATGATACGGAATCTGCAGCGGTAGAAAACTATCTGAAAAAACTGTTTAACATTTATATGACCCATGATTCCATGTACACAAGAGAGGCAAAAAACCCTTCTTTCATGTGGATCAATGGAATTGATGCGCCAAATGCAGTGATGACTTTTGTGCGTCGTTCTCCAAAAGGGGAAAGAAATCTTCTTTATGTCTGCAATTTTAGCAGAGAGAGAAAGAAGGCTTCCGTGTTGGTGTACCAAAAGAAGGCAGTTATCATCTTCTCCTCAATTCAGACTGGGAAGAATTTGGTGGATCTGTCCGAACCACAGAGAATTATGTGATTGGTGCCATGGATCAGGAGTGGGATCTTCAGCCATATTCCCTGCGTCTGACCATCCCAGGGCTTTCCGTACAGATTTTTGAATATTAAACATGCTAATGATTTACAAAATATAAATGAAAAAAGAAAGAGGTAATAACATGAAAGACGATTGTATTTTTTGTATGATTGCATCTGGAAAAATTCCTTCTGCAACCATCTATGAAGATAGTCATTTCCGCGTATTTTTAGACATTAATCCAGTGACAAAAGGACACTGTCTCATCGTTCCAAAGGAACATTTTGATAACATTTATGAACTGGATGCAGAAACCGCAGCAAAAGTATTCTCCCTTGCAACCATGCTTTCCCGCACATTGAAAAAAGCCTTGAAATGTGACGGTATGAACATCGTTCAGAACAACGGCACAGTAGCAGGCCAGACCGTATTCCATTTCCACATGCACTTAATTCCAAGATATGATAACGATGGTGTCACAATCTTAGAAGAACAGGCTCCTGGCAATATGGAAGAAATCGAAGAATTAAGAAAACTGATCAAAGCAGAACTTTAAAAATCGTAAAATACATATGACGAAAGGATTAGAGTATGGGAAAGATTGATTTTAAACCAGGAAATATGTTGTATCCGCTTCCAGCGGTACTGGCAACGGTCAGGGATAAAGAAGGAGAGGATAACATCATTACTGTCGCATGGACAGGAACGGTTTGCACCAATCCACCTATGCTCTATATTTCTGTCCGCCCGGAAAGACATTCTTATAAAGCATTGAAAGAGACCGGAGAGTTTGTGGTGAATCTTACCACAGAAGCCATGGCGAAAGGCACGGATTTTTGTGGAGTGCGTTCGGGAAGAGATGTTGATAAATTTGAAAGCACCGGATTTGTCAAAGGGGAAGCTTCCAAGGTAAATGTTCCAATCATCATGGACAGTCCGGTGAATATCGAGTGTAAGGTGCGGGAAGAAGTGGCATTAGGATCCCATCATATGTTTCTTGCCGATGTGGTTCACGTGACAGTGGATGACCGGTATATGGATGAAAATGGTACCTTCCATCTGGATTGGTCAAAACCAATTGTATATTCCCATGGTACTTATTTTTCCATTGGTGAAGCACTTGGAACATTTGGATATTCTGTCAGAAAGAAAAAAAGAAAGAAAAAGAAATAAAGTATACTTTAGTTGAAAAAAACAACACAAATTCTTGTCTTTTAGGCTAAATTATCAATTTACAAATGGTATATCTCTTGCTATAATAAAGTGATTTTTAATGTTTTCATACAAATGATATCATAAAAATCATTTTGTAAAGAATGAAACGCTTAGCAAGGGATATATTTTTTTGTTTGTTTTTAATTGTTTGACTATGATTCGGAATCCCTGTAGCAGATTAGATGGAAATAGATTTTGAGGTGCGTAAATGGAACGTTATGTTATAAAAGGCGGGAAACCACTCGTTGGTGAAGTAGTAATTGGTGGAGCAAAAAATGCAGCATTGGGTATTCTTGCAGCAGCTGTTATGACAGATGGTCAGTGTCATATTGATAATATGCCAGACGTAAGAGATATTAATGTTCTTTTACAGGCGATGAAAGAGATTGGCGCGATCGTAGACCGTAAAGGACCAAATGAAGTTGTGATCAGTGGCAAGGATATGAATCCGGACAATCTCGTCGTAGATAATGAATTTATTCGAAAGATCAGAGCAGGATATTATTTGATTGGTGCTCTTTTAGGTAAATATAAAAAAGCGAAAGTTGTACTCCCTGGTGGATGTGATATTGGGGCAAGACCAATTGATCAGCACATCAAGGGATTTCGTGCGCTTGGAGCAAAGGTAGTAATTGAACAGGGAATGATTTATGTCGAAGCGGAAGAGCTTCGCGGTACTCATATGTACCTTGATGTTGTCTCCGTTGGAGCGACCATCAATATCATGATGGCAGCTTCTATGGCGGTAGGAAATACTACTATTGAAAATGCTGCGAAGGAGCCACATGTCGTGGATGTTGCCAACTTCTTGAACAGCATGGGAGCAAATATCAAGGGTGCAGGCACGGATGTCATTCGTATCAAAGGTGTGGAGAGATTCCACGATACAGAATACTCTATTATTCCTGACCAGATTGAAGCCGGCACCTTCATGATGGCCGCAGCCGCAACACGCGGTGATATCATTGTGAAAAATATCATTCCAAAGCATATGGAAGCCATCTCTGCAAAGCTCATCGAGATCGGGGCAGAAGTCACAGAATCCGATGATGCCATTCGCGTCAGAGTAGATCATCGTTTAAAACATACACAGATCAAAACACTTCCTTATCCTGGATTCCCAACAGATATGCAGCCTCAGATGGCAATTACTTTAGGATTGTCCACAGGAACCAGCATGATTGTAGAAAGTATTTTTGAGAATCGTTTCCGTTATGTGGATGAGTTACGTCTTATGGGTGCGAATTTCAGAGTGATGGAAGGGGATACCGCAATTATTACAGGTGTAGAAAAATACACCGGTGCAAGAATCGAGGCTCCTGATCTTCGTGCAGGTGCGGCATTGGTAATCGCCGGCCTTGCAGCAGATGGTTGGACAACCATCACGGAAATCGGATATATCCATAGAGGATATGAACATTTTGAAGAGAAACTTCGCGGCCTTGGCGGAGTGATCAAAATGGTACATTCCGATGAGGAAGAAAACCTTTTTAAATTCAATAACAACTAAACTTATTAATATGGAGAATTAACATGGAAAGATTATTATTTACTTCTGAATCTGTAACAGAAGGTCATCCAGATAAGATGTGTGACCAGGTTTCCGACGCCATTCTTGATGCGTTAATGGAAGCGGATCCAATGAGCCGTGTTGCCTGTGAAACAGCAATGACAACTGGTCTTGTTCTTGTAATGGGTGAGATTACAACAAGTGCTTATGTTGATATCGCGAAGATCGTTCGTGATACAGTAAGTGAAATTGGTTATACACGTGGTAAATTCGGTTTTGATGCTGATACATGTGGTGTTATGGTTTCTATTGACGAACAGTCTACAGACATCGCCATGGGTGTTGATAAAGCATTAGAAGCAAAAGAAAACAGAATGTCTGATGAAGAATTAGAAGCAATCGGTGCTGGTGACCAGGGTATGATGTTTGGATATGCTTCCAACGAAACCGAAGAATATATGCCATACCCAATCGCTCTTGCTCACAAGCTTGCTCTTCAGCTTACAAAAGTACGTAAAGATGGTACATTGAAATACCTTCGTCCAGATGGAAAAACACAGGTTACTGTAGAATACGATGAAAATGGCAAGCCAGATCGTTTAGATGCAGTAGTACTTTCTACACAGCATGATCCTGATGTAACTCAGGAACAGATCCATGCAGACATTAAAAAATACGTATTTGATGAGATTCTTCCACAGGATATGGTAGATGAGAATACAAAATTCTTCATCAACCCAACTGGTAGATTTGTAATCGGTGGTCCTCACGGCGATAGCGGTCTCACAGGTCGTAAGATCATCGTAGATACTTACGGTGGATATGCACGTCACGGCGGTGGTGCATTCTCCGGAAAAGACTGTACAAAGGTTGACCGTTCCGCAGCTTACGCAGCAAGATACGTTGCAAAGAATATCGTTGCAGCCGGCCTTGCTGACAAATGCGAAATCCAGTTATCCTATGCAATCGGTGTAGCTCAGCCTACATCTATCATGGTAGATACCTTCGGTACCGGTAAGATTTCCGAAGAAGCTCTCGTTGCTATGATTCGTGAAAACTTCGATTTAAGACCAGCTGGTATTATCAAGATGCTCGATCTTCGTAGACCAATCTACAAACAGACAGCAGCATATGGTCATTTTGGAAGAAATGATCTTGATCTTCCTTGGGAAAAACTTGATAAAGTAGAAGACCTTAAAAAATATCTTGCTTAAGAATTCATTAAGGAAAAAAGAAGGAAAACTTTCTAAACATTTAAGAAGTACATTTTTTCAGTGATTGCACTGAAAAAAGTACTTCTTTTTTGATTTTATTTATTTACAGTTAAAAAGGTTGATGTTATATTGTAACAGGTTACAACGATGGATGGTATTTTAGAGACTAAAAACCATACCGTGACCACTTTATATGACAGCGAGCTTATATCTTTACAGAATAAGACTTGGAACATCACCTCGATATTTGCCAGCTTATAATGGACAACTATGGGAGGTGGTTAACATGAAGATTGGTGTGATTGGCGCAGGGAAAGTAGGAACTTCTCTGGGCAAATACCTTGGATCTAGCGGCCTGTCATTGACGGGCTTTTTTGATTTCCACGAAAATGTGGCAAAAGAAGCAGCAGAATTTACAAACAGCCGATTTTATGAAGATGTAGAATTGCTGGTAAAGGAAAGTGATGTTCTGTTTCTTACGGTACCAGACGGTGTAATCACCACTGTCTGGGAGCAGATTAAAGATATGCCTGTATCAGGTAAGTACGTATGTCATTGTAGTGGTGCCATGTCAGCCAGGGATGCATTCCCTGATGCAAAAGAGAAAGGGGCGTATGCCTATTCCGTTCATCCTCTGTTTGCAGTGAGTGACCGTTTCCATTCCTATGGAGAGTTAAACGGTGCTTACTTTACCATTGAAGGAGATGAAAGGAAGGACGCGATTCCAAAACTCTTTGAAGATTTGGGAAACCCGGTTTGTAAGATTACTGCAGCAGATAAAGCAACTTATCATCTTGCAGCAGCCATCGCAAGTAACCATGTGGTTGCTCTCATGAATCAGAGTATTGAGCTTCTTATGAAGTGTGGATTCACGGAAGAGGGTGCCAGAGCTGCCTTGTCTCCAATTGTGAAGGGAAATGTTTCACACATTTTGGAGGATGGAACCATAGCAAGCCTCACCGGTCCGGTGGAGCGTGCAGATCTTTCCACCATCATCAAACATTTGGATTGTCTTGATGAGGAAGATCAGCTTTTATATTGCTTATTATCAAGAAAATTACTCTCCATTGGAAAGAAGAAAAATCCAGAGAGAGATTACAGTGCATTAGACACATTTTTGTCAGGAAAGGTAAGATAGATTATGAAAAATACAGTAACAACATATCAGCAGATGAAAGACAACCACGAAAAAATCACTATGCTCACAGCATATGACTACTCCACAGCTAAATTAATCGATGAAGCTGGAATCAACAGTATCCTTGTTGGTGACTCCCTTGGAAATGTAATGCTTGGATACGATACTACAATCGCTGTAACTATGGAAGACATGATCCATCACGGAAAAGCTGTTTGCCGCGGTGCAAAAAATGCTTTAGTAGTTGTTGATATGCCATTCATGAGCTACCAGACATCTGTGTATGATGCAGTAGTAAATGCAGGACGTCTCATGAAAGAAACAGGATGTGCAGCAGTTAAATTAGAAGGTGGCAAAGTAGTTTGCCCACAGATCAAAGCAATCGTTGATGCATCCATCCCAGTATGTGCTCACCTTGGTCTTACACCACAGTCCATCAATGCATTTGGTGGTTTCAAAGTACAGGGTAAATCCTTAGAAGCAGCACAGAAATTAATCGAAGATGCTAAGGCAGTTGAAGAAGCTGGTGCATTTGCCATCGTTTTAGAATGTGTTCCAGAAAAATTAGCAAAAATGATCTCTGAAGCAGTTCATGTTCCAACAATCGGTATCGGTGCAGGTGCAGGCTGTGACGGACAGGTATTAGTATATCAGGATATGCTTGCCATGTTCTCTGATTTCAAACCAAAATTCGTAAGACAGTTTGCTAATGTTGGAGAAATCATGAAACAGGCATTTAAGGATTATGATGTAGCAGTAAAAGACGGAAGCTTCCCAGCAGCTGAACATTGCTATAAGATTGATGATGATGTCATCGAAAAATTATACTAAAAAGAAGTTAAGATAAATGATTTTCCTAAGGGAAAAGGAATGAAAGATGAAAAGGAGAAAAAACATGCAGATTGCTTACACAGTAGAAGAAGTAAGAAAACAGGTAAAAGAATGGAAAAAAGAAGGCCTTACTGTAGGTCTTGTTCCTACAATGGGTTATCTTCATGAAGGTCATGCAAGCCTCATGAAAAAAGCAGTGGAACAGTGTGATCGTGTTGTGACAAGTGTTTTCTTAAATCCAATTCAGTTTGCACCAAACGAAGACCTTGAATCCTATCCAAGAGATTTTGAAGCAGACTGCAAACTTTGCGATTCCATCGGAGTAAACCTGGTATTCCATCCAGAACCATCTGAAATGTATGCGCCAGATTTCTGTACATCTGTAAACATGGATATCCTCACAACTACACTTTGTGGAAAGAGCCGTCCAACTCATTTTGGTGGTGTTTGTACAGTAGTTAACAAATTATTCAACATCGTTGCTCCAGACCGTGCATTCTTCGGACAGAAAGATGCGCAGCAGTTAGCAGTAATCCGCCGTATGGTTCGTGACTTAAATATGGATATTGAAATTGTAGGATGCCCAATCATCCGCGAGGAAGATGGCCTTGCAAAGAGCTCCAGAAATACTTACTTAAATTCTGAAGAAAGACAGGCAGCGCTCATCTTAAGCAAAGCAATCTTCATGGGTCAGCAGATGGTTGCAGACGGCGAAACATCCGCAAAAGCAGTTCGTGATGCTATGGTAGCAAAAATCGAAAGCGAACCACTTGCAAAAATCGATTACGTTGAAGTAGTTGATGGAATCACAATGCAGCCAGTAGAAACTGTTGCAAGCCCAACATTAGTAGCAATTGCTGTATATGTTGGAAAAACAAGATTAATTGACAACTTTATTGTAGACTAATAGCCAAAATCTCATTATAATATTTTCGTTGGGGATACTTCCCATTTTTGTATCCCCTTAATATTATAGGATTTTAATTAGGAGTTTAAATATGTTAAAAGGTAAAGTAGTTGTACTCGGGGTAACCGGAAGCATTGCTGCTTATAAAATTGCAAATCTTGCAAGCATGCTCGTAAAACAGCATTGCGAAGTCCATGTAATCATGACCAAAAACGCAACGAATTTTATCAATCCGATTGCATTTGAAACATTGACCAATACCAAGTGTCTTGTTGAAACATTTGACAGGAACTTCCAGTTCCATGTTGCGCATGTATCTTTAGCGCAGAAAGCAGATCTTATGATGATTGCGCCAGCTTCTGCCAATGTGATTGGCAAAGTGGCTCATGGAATTGCGGATGACATGCTTACCACAACCATCATGGCTTGCAGCGGTAAGGTGATGTTCTCCCCTGCCATGAATGTTAATATGTACAACAATCCAATTCTTCAGGATAATCTGAAAACACTTAAGAAATACGGATATGAAATCATTGAACCGGCAACGGGATATCTTGCCTGTGGCGATACAGGTGCCGGAAAGATGCCGGAACCGGAAACTCTCATGGAATATATCTTGAAGGAAATTGCTTGTGAAAAAGATCTTGCCGGCAAAAAGGTTATGGTGACAGCGGGCCCAACGCAGGAAGCGATTGACCCGGTGCGCTACATTACCAACCATTCCACCGGTAAGATGGGATATGCCATTGCAAAACGTGCCATGTTGCGCGGTGCGGATGTAACACTGGTTTCCGGACCAGTTTCCCTTAAGGCAGTGCCATTTGTGAAAATGCTTCCAATTGTATCTGCACAGGATATGTTTGAGGCAGTAAGGGATCATCTTGATGAGCAGGATTTCCTGATCAAGGCGGCAGCGGTTGCAGATTACACACCAGCGACCACCAGTGATGAAAAAATGAAGAAAAAAGACGGTGACATGAACATCGAGCTGAAACGTACCCAGGATATCCTTGGATATGTTGCAGAACATAAAAAAGAAAAGCAGATGATCTGTGGATTTTCCATGGAGACTCAGAATATGCTGGAGAATTCCAGAAAGAAACTGACCAAGAAGAAACTTGACATGATCGTAGCCAACAACTTAAAGGTACAGGGCGCCGGATTCGGAACAGATACCAATGTGGTTACCATGATTACAGCCGATGAAGAAATTGAACTGGAAATCATGAGCAAGGAAAAAGTGGCAGATGCTATTTTAGATCAGCTTTTAAAAATGAGTGACAAATAACAGAGCAATCATAGAATCACAGGTGAGCAGATGAAAGTAAAAAAAGTACCAATCGTCTATGAAGACGATGCGATTTTAGTGTGTGAGAAACCAATCGGAATGCCAACTCAAAGCGATAATACCAAAGATATGGATGTGTTGACTTACTTAAAGCATTATCTTTATGAAAAGCAGGAAGAAGAGGGAGAACCTTATCTTGCGGTAGTTCATCGTTTAGACCGTCCGGTTGGAGGTCTTATGGTTTTAGCCAAAACCAAAGAGGCCGCAGCAGATCTTAGCGCACAGATTCAAAATCATGAATTTGAAAAATACTATCAGGCAATTGTGTGTGGACGTTTGCGAGAAGAGTTCGGCACATTTGAAGATTATTTGCTAAGAGATGGAAAAACAAACACATCAAAAGTGGTGAAAGCAGGAACTGCCGGAGCCAAAGAAGCCATCTTAGATTATGAGATGATCGACGAAATAGAGATGAAAGATGGTGTTTATACCTGGGTATTGGTTATGCTTGATACCGGGCGTCATCATCAGATTCGTGTCCAGTTCGCTTCAAGAGGGCTGGGGCTTTATGGCGATACAAAATACAATCCAATCTATCAGAACAAAAAGAAGAAATATATGGAACTGGGACTTTATTCCACCAGACTTGCTTTTCTCCATCCAACCACAGGGGAAGAAGTAGTATTCAGTGTTGACCCTCAGGGGGAAGCCTTTGATCTGATGGATGTGGAAGCATATTAAAAGTGTATTAGAAACATAAATAAAAGGAGACATTTACCATTATGGCAGAAAAAATTGTAGCTACCGTTGCAGGTAGAGATATTACAGAAAAAGAATTCAACGAGTTTGTTGCCAGAATTCCTCAGCAGCAGCAGGCTTACGTTCAGACACCAGAAGGAAGACAGCAGGCATTAACACAGTATGCAAACTATTTCCTTTTTGAAAAACTTGGTGAAGAAAGAGGCTATGTAGATTCTGAAGAATTCCAGAACATTTTAAGCTATGCAAAAACAGAGCTTTTAAGTCAGTATGCATTAACTCAGCTTGTAAAAGACATTACAGCAAGCGAAGAAGAATGCAAAAAATACTATGAAGATAACAAAGAACGTTTTGCAAAAGGTGCACAGGCAAGAGCAAAACATATCCTTACTAACGAAGAAGATGAATGTTTAAAAGCAAAGAAAGAAATCGAAGCTGGAGAAAAAACTTTTGAAGAAGCTGCAAAAGAATACTCCACATGCCCATCTAAAGCACAGGGCGGAGACCTTGGTCCATTTGGCAGAGGACAGATGGTTCCTGAATTTGATAAAGCAGTATTTGAAGGGGAAGTTGGCAAGCTCATCGGACCTGTAAAAACACAGTTCGGTTACCACTTAATCTTCATTGATTCTTTAGAAGAAGGATCCGTTGCTGATTTTGCAGAAGTATATCCACAGATCAGACAGCAGATTGTAAATGAAAAACAGAACGAAACATATATGGCTGCTCGTGCAGAACTTATGGAAAAATACGGTTGCGAATTCAAATAAAAAGCAGCCGGCCCATACGCCAGATAAGCTATCGCATTTTTGCGGTAGCTTTTTTGTTGTTCTGGACAGCTAATGGTGTATAAAAGATGGAGAGTCCCCCTATTGCGCGGATACGTTCACCACTCCCAATCCGCTCCATAGGGGGACTCTCCATCTTTCTGTTTCCAATAAATAACGCTGTCCAGGGCTCAGCGCTCTGAACCGCAAAAATGAGATAGGGCAACTGGCGTTTTGCCACGCCCAAAGCCCGGCTGCTGGCCTTTCGGGGGACTTTGGCGGACGGAAGGTTGGAGAATGGGCGAATGGAGCAGTTAGAATATAAGAGCGCCCAATACTTCCCACAACCCGACTGTTTTCAGATATCCCTAGATTTCTTTTTTAAAGATTCTTTGAATTATGGGTTGCATAATGAATGGAATCATAGTATGATGAAGGGGAAGAAAATAAATATTTTTGCTTTTTATAAAATAGGTGGCTTAAAAGTATTTATAATAAGGACAAAAATACTAATATCTTTACAAATGTAAAAGTAATAAGGATTATCAACAAGGAGAATTGAGGAGGAAATCCATATTTTTCCTGGTTATTCTGCATTTTATGGACTAGATGACTAGAAAGGGCCATGTTTAAAAGGAATATTTTATCAGTATTTCATAAAATTTACTTGAACACTTTTCATTTTCATAAAAAAGAGTTATACTATATAGCGTACTAACCAAAATAGGGCGATGGATTATTACATCGACTTCCGCCGTATCTATGTAGAAGATTGAGGCGGTTATTTTTAGAAAAATGGAGGTTTTTTATCATGGCATTAGTATCAGCAAAAGAAATGCTTCAGAAAGCAAAAGCAGGACATTATGCAGTTGGACATTTCAACATCAACAACCTTGAATGGACAAAAGCTATTCTTGAAACAGCAGAAGAACTCAGATCCCCAGTTATCCTTGGTGTTTCCGAAGGTGCTGGAAAATACATGGGTGGATACAAAACAGTTGTAGGTATGGTTAATGGTTTACTTGAAGAATTAAAAATCACTGTACCTGTAGCTCTTCACCTTGACCACGGCAGCTACGAAGGTGCTAAAGCTTGTATCAATGCTGGTTTCTCCAGTGTTATGTTTGACGGTTCTCACCTTCCATTCGATGAAAACATTGCAAAAACAAAAGAACTTATTGCTTGCTGCGATATCCTTGGATTATCCCTTGAAGCAGAAGTTGGTTCCATCGGTGGAGAAGAAGACGGTGTTGTAGGTATGGGCGAATGTGCAGATCCTGCAGAATGTAAAGCAATCGCTGACCTTGGCGTTTCCATGTTAGCAGCTGGTATCGGTAACATCCACGGAAAATACCCAGAAAACTGGCCAGGACTTCGTTTCGACGTTTTAGATGACATCCAGAAATTAACAGGAGATATGCCATTAGTATTACACGGTGGTACAGGTATCCCTGATGAAATGGTTGCTAAAGCAATCGATCTTGGTGTTTCCAAAATCAACGTTAACACAGAATGTCAGTTAGTATTCGCTGACGCTACACGTGCTTACATCGAAGCTGGTAAAGATCAGCAGGGTAAAGGTTTCGACCCTCGTAAACTTTTAGCTCCTGGTGCTGCAGCTATCAAAGCTAAAGTTAAAGAAAAAATGGAACTCTTCGGATCCGTTGGTAAAGCTGAATAATTTTAAGTTATTACATCGAACTAATATAGAGATTCAAAGCCACCAAAGTTATTTTTGGTGGCTTTTTTTCTATTTTTGTTATATATTGTTATTGTAGTAATAAAAGAAGGAGGGCAGACATGAAATTCTTTTTAGACACAGCTATTGTAGAAGACATCAAAAAAGCAAATGACATGGGGGTCATTTGTGGTGTAACTACTAACCCATCTTTAATTGCTAAATCCGGAAGAGATTTTGAAGAAGTAATCAAAGAGATTACAGAAATCGTGGATGGACCAATTAGTGGGGAAGTAAAAGCTACTACTGTTGATGCAGAGGGTATGATTGCAGAAGGAAGAGCAATTGCCAAAATTCATCCGAACATGGTAGTTAAAATTCCTATGACAGTAGAAGGTTTAAAAGCATGTAAAGTTTTATCTGCTGAAGGTGTTAAAACAAATCTTACTTTGATTTTCAGCGCAAATCAGGCACTTCTTGCTGCAAGAGCAGGTGCTACTTACGTTTCTCCATTCCTTGGACGTCTTGATGACATCAATGTTAGAGGTGTGGATCTGATTCGTGAAATCGCTGATATCTTTGCTGTTGCCGGCATTGAAACAGAAATTATCGCAGCAAGCGTTCGTAATCCAATCCATGTAACAGATTGTGCATTGGCGGGTGCTCATATCGCGACAGTTCCTTACAGTGTTATTGAACAGATGACAAAACATCCTTTAACAGATGCAGGAATCGTGAAATTCCAGAAAGACTATTTAGCTGTTTTTGGTGAATAAATAGTCGGATTGTTAACTTGGGTAACTATTAACAAAATATTAATATAAAGATGGAGATTATTATGACAACATTAGAATTACAAAAGATGGCAGTCAAAGTTAGAAAGGGTGTTATCGAAGGCACTCATGCTGCTAAAGCTGGACATCCAGGCGGATCTCTTTCCGCAGCAGATGTTTTTACTTATCTTTATTTTGAAGAAATGAACATTGACCCAGCAGATCCTAAGAAGGAAGATCGTGACCGTTTCGTACTTTCTAAAGGTCACACAGCACCTGGTTTATATGCAGCTCTTGCAAACCGTGGTTTCTTCCCAGTAGAAGATCTTCTTACACTTCGTCACATTGGTTCCCACCTTCAGGGACATCCATGTGTACATCATACACCTGGTATCGATATGTCCTCAGGTTCTTTAGGACAGGGTATCTCCGCTGCTGTAGGTATGGCTTTATCCGCAAAACTTTGTGGTAAAGATTACCGTACATACACACTTTTAGGTGATGGTGAAATCCAGGAAGGTCAGGTATGGGAAGCAGCTATGTTCGCTGGACATCGCAAACTTGACAACCTTGTTGTAATCGTTGACAATAACGGACTTCAGATTGATGGTAATATCGCAGACGTTTGTTCTCCATATCCAATTGATAAGAAATTTGAAGCATTCAATTTCCATGTAATCAATGTTGCAGATGGAAATGATATGGAACAGCTTGCAGCTGCTTTCAAAGAAGCACGCGAAGTAAAAGGTATGCCAACTGCAATCATCATGAAAACTGTAAAAGGTAAAGGAGTTTCCTTCATGGAAAATCAGGCTTCCTGGCATGGAACCGCTCCTAATGATGAACAGTACGCAATCGCTATGGAAGAATTATGCAAACTGGAGGAAGAATTATGTCAGAAGTAAAGAAGATCGCTACAAGAGAAAGCTACGGTAATGCTCTTGCAGAATTAGGAAAAGAGCATGAAAATTTAGTAGTTTTAGACGCAGACCTTGCAGGTGCTACAAAAACTGGTATTTTCAAAAAAGCATTCCCAGATCGTCATATCGACTGTGGTATCGCTGAAGCAAACATGGTAACAATCGCAGCTGGTCTTGCTACCACAGGTCTTGTACCATTTGCCAGCACATTTGCTATGTTCGCAGCAGGACGTGCATTCGAACAGATTCGTAACTCCGTTGGCTACCCAGCACTTAACGTTAAAATTGGTGCTACACATGCTGGTATCACAGTAGGTGAAGACGGTGCTACCCATCAGTGTAACGAAGATATCGCTCTTATGAGAACAATTCCTGGGATGACAATCATCAACCCATCTGATGATGTAGAAGCAAAAGCTGCTGTAAAAGCTGCTTATGAAACAGATGGTCCTTTCTACTTACGTTTTGGACGTCTTGCTGTTCCAGTAATCAATGATAATGCTGATTACAAATTTGAAATCGGTAAAGGTATCGTTTTAAGAGAAGGTAAAGATCTCACAATCATCGCTTCTGGTGTTCCTGTAGCTGCTGCTGTAGAAGCTGCTGAAATGCTTGCTGCTGATGGAATCGATGCAAAAGTTATCAACATCCATACAATCAAACCTCTTGATGATGAATTAGTTATCGCTGCTGCAAAAGAAACTGGTAAAGTATTTACAGTAGAAGAACACTCCATTATAGGTGGTCTTGGTGGTGCTGTTTGTGAATGTCTCTCCGGTGCTTGCCCAGTTCCTGTAAAACGTATTGGTGTAAATGACTGTTACGGATACTCAGGTCCAGCTGTAAAACTTCTTGAAGAATACGGACTTGACGCTAAAGGTATCTACAAAACAATCAAAGAATCTTTATAATATGGCGTGGCACAAAGGCCACCCCTCACGACAATCAAGCTGTCGCATTTTTGCGGCAGCTTTTTTGTGTGGGCAGCACAGTTACAACTATGTAAAAAAGGGTAGGGCACACTTATATTTCGCGGATACGCTAAACGCTCCCAATCCGCTTCATATAAGTGTGCCCTACCCTTTCCTCTACCTATTGAATGCTGCCCTCCTCAATAAAATCCTCATAAAAATGCGACAGTTTTTTTGTCGTGTATGCCGCGCCCAATGCCGTGGCGCTTTGTGCCACTACGCATTGAGGGACGGAAGGGAGAAGTGAATGGAGGATGATAATAAAATATAAAGGGGAAAGGATCCTTTTCAAAATCCTTTCCCCTTTCGGTCAGTTTTCAGCGCTTTTTAGGGACATTCGAAGGCCGCTTTTATCGCGATAGTCCCATGTGATTATCTATAAATATTTAAACAGTTCTTTTGCTTCGTCTTTCTTTGCAGTGTCTTTTACGTCAAGGATCTCTGCCTTTACTGTTTTTGTTCCAAATGCAATCTCTAAAATATCGCCTTCCTTGACATTTAAGCTGGCTTTTGCCACTTTACCATTTACAAGAACTCGACCTGCATCACATGCCTCATTGGCTACCGTGCGACGTTTAATTAAACGGGAAACCTTCAAAAACTTATCAAGTCTCATGGATTTCCTCCGGACTAGTTGTTAACTTTTTCTTTTAAAGCTTTCATAGCTTTGAATTTTGGTACTTTGCAAGCTGGGATTGTGATGCTTTCTTTTGTGATAGGATTGATACCCTGACGTTCTGCTCTTTCAGAAACTTCAAATGTACCAAAGCCAGCAAGCTGGATTTTTTCGCCTTTATTAAGTTCATCACCTACTACGTCGATGAATGCTTTTAATGCGGAATCAGCATCTTTTTTTGTTAAAGCTGTTTTTTCTGCAATTGCTGCAACTAATTCTGTTTTATTCATAATAAAATCCTCCAAATATCGCATGAATATGCGTTTAACCTTTGTTTTTTAGCATTTCCTTATTAGTTATAATGGTTTCTTAATCATTTGTCAAGACAATTTCATACGGTTTCCTTAATTAAAGAAATTTACTATTTTTGTTGAAAAAAATGGCTGGAACGATTAGAATAAGCAGATAGACAGTTTGGATTTATGTCAGGATGAAATAACATTCACAACTTAAAAAGGATGGATCTATGGGGAATAATCGAAGAAGAAATCGCAAAAAACCGAAAATACAAAAACAAAAGAAGAAGTTCTTTAGCAAAAAGAATATTATTGTCTGGCTTTTGGTACTGATTGTAATGGTAGGTATTTTTATTGCATATATGAATATCGAAAGAAAAATCTCCCGATATGAGAAAGTGATCAATGAGCTTTCTACGGAGATTAAGGATTTGGAGAAAACTAATAAATCTTTAGAAAGTCAGATGGATAGCATTAACACGGATGATTATATTGAAAAGATGGCCAGAGAAAGACTGGGTATGGTGAAAGAAGGAGAGATTCTCTTGAAACAGTCTGAGCAGGAGGAAGGAAGCACACAGCAATCCCAAAAACAGAGTCAGAAGAAGAGCAAATAAACTTTAGAAAAAAATGTTAGTTGGAAAGATACTTGTTATAATATAAAATAATTGTTGACAAAATTAGTACAATAATGATATACTCTCACTTGTGAGTGCGGCGGGATAGCTCAGTTGGCTAGAGCACACGGTTCATACCCGTGGTGTCGCTGGTTCGAATCCAGTTCCCGCTACTGACCAACCGCAGATTTTTATCTGCGGTTTTTTTGTTTTTCATTTTAAGTAATGTCCCGCTTTTTATTTGGGAGGCTTATCTTTTTGACTGTATGGCAGGAGACTTTTATGTGGGAAAAAATTAATCGGTATGTCAAAAAAAATCATATGATTGAGCCTGGTGACAGGGTTCTTCTGGGGATTTCTGGCGGTGCGGACTCTGTGGCTCTTGCAAGATATCTTCTTATATTAAGGGAGAAGGGAATCATCGATTTGTATGCCATCCATGTCAATCATCAGCTGCGAGGCGAGGAGGCACAAAGAGACGCTGATTTCGTTCTTGCTTTTTGTGACCACTGGCACATCCCATGTGAGATTGTCACAGAGGATGTTACGGGTTATGCAAAAAAGAGGAAACGATCCCTGGAGGAAGCCGGGAGAGAAATCCGTTATGCCAAGATGGAAGAGTACGCCGAAAAATATCATTGCAGTAAGATCGCTTTGGCGCACCATGCAGATGATTTGGCAGAAACCATGATTTTTCGTATGCTTCGAGGGACAGGACCGGAGGGACTTGTGGGGATTCTTCCAATTTATAAAAATCGAATTCGTCCTCTTTTATGTGTGGATAAAAAAGAGATTCTGGAATATTTACTGGAAAATGAGCAGGCTTATGTGGAAGATAGCAGTAACCAGGAGATTGATTATAGTAGAAATTATATTCGTAGCCTGATTCTCCCGAAAATGAGAGAGGTCAATACACAGGCAGTGAGCCATATGGGGGATTTGTCTGAGAAACTGGAAGCACAAAATTCTTTTGTGAAGAAGCAGTTGGATAAAATCTATGAAGAGCAGGTTATCCGTCAGGAAAAGGGGCTGGGAATTGCCATATCATTTTTTGAGAAAGAGGATTCCTTTGTAAGAAGTGAGCTGATTCGTAGAATGTTGTTTGATTTTTGTGGAAAACGCAGAGATCTTGCGGCAGTCCATGTGGATATCGTTGAGAATTTATTAGAAAAAGACAGCGGTAAGTATAATCTTCTTCCCTATCAAATGATTGCTTATCGAGGGGAAGAGGTACTTTGGATTGGGCATAAGGATCTGCTTTTAAAGGAAGATGGACAGCAGGCGGAATCATTTTATGTGGAGATACCCAGAGAACAATTGGAAAAGAATGAAAACTATGAGGTGATCATCGGAAAGGACGAAAAGATGATATTTTATCTGTCGGATGATCTTGAAGGGGAAATCCCTAAAAATGATTGTATCAAATGCTTTGATTATGATAAAATAAAATGTACGCTATCTATACGTACAAGGAAAAAGGGGGATTATCTTGTACTAGATGATTCTGGTAAAAGAAAAATGATTCGAAGATATTTTATTGATGAAAAAATTCCATGTCATCAAAGAGACCAGATCCTTCTTTTGGCGGAGGAGAATCATGTTCTTTGTGTGAATGGAAAGAGAATCAGTGAGGCCTATAAGGTGACGAAATCTACAAAACGTATCCTTAAGGTTCGATATCTGAAGAATGAATTGTAAAATTGGAGGTATGATAATATGGCAGAAAAAATTAGTGTTCTTATTCCAAGAGAAAAAGTGGAAGAACGTATTCAGGAGATGGCAGCACAGATCAACAAGGACTACGAAGGAAAACAGCTCCATTTGATTACTATCTTAAAGGGTGGAGTATTTTTTGCCTGTGAGCTTGCAAAACATATTACTGTGCCAGTTTCTCTTGATTTTATGCAGGTTTCCAGCTATGGAGACGGTACAAAAAGCTCTGGTATTGTTCGAATCAAAAAAGACCTTGATGAAACCTTAGAAGGAAAAGAAGTTCTTATTGTGGAAGATATCATTGATTCTGGAATTACTCTCCATTATCTTATGCCTGTTTTAGAACAGAGACAACCAGCCAGCTTGAAACTTTGTGCGCTTTTAAGCAAACCAGATCGCAGACAGAAAGAAGTTGATATCTCTTATCTCGGATTCAATATTCCAGACGAATTTGTAATTGGCTATGGTCTTGATTACGCACAGAAATATAGAAATCTCCCATACATCGGTGTGGTTGAACTTGATGAGGAATAAACCAAGATGTCAGGGAAATAGGAAGGAGTAATATTTGGGAAAAAGTTATCGAAATTTAATTGTTTTTATCCTGATGCTTGCTTTATTATATTCTGCAACAGGATATTTTTCAGACCGTATGGCTACTTCGGATAATGCTTACACTTACGCACAGTTTTTAAAGGATCTGTCTGCAAAGAAAGTGGAGAATGTTCGGATTTCTCAGAATGAAGAGGTACCAACGGGCTCTGTTACGATCAATTTGAAAAATGATCCGAAATACTATACATTTTATGTATCTGACGTCAATGAAACCATTGAGAAGATTCAGAATACAGATGTGGAGTATGCTCTTACGGATGTCAAACATAGCAGCAATCTTTTGAATAATGTACTTCCGGTATGCCTCGGTATGATTCTGGTAATGATCTTCATGACCATGATGATGAATCGAAATGCCGGTGGCGGCAGCAAGATGGCCAATTTTGGCAAAAGCCGCGCACAGATGATAGATTCCGATTCTATAAAGATTGGCTTTGACAATGTGGCAGGCCTTCATGAAGAAAAGGAAGAATTAGAAGAAATCGTTGATTTCTTGAAAAATCCTGGAAAATATATTGAACTGGGTGCCCGCATTCCAAAAGGAGTTCTTCTTGTGGGGCCTCCGGGAACTGGTAAAACATTGCTGGCAAAAGCAGTAGCAGGTGAGGCACATGTTCCATTTTTCAGTATTTCTGGATCTGACTTTGTGGAAATGTTTGTTGGTGTTGGTGCATCCCGTGCCCGCGATCTTTTTGAAGATGCCAAAAAGAATGCCCCATGTATTGTTTTCATCGATGAAATTGATGCGGTAGGTCGTCGTCGTGGTACTGGACTTGGCGGTGGTCATGATGAAAGAGAGCAGACTCTTAATCAGCTCTTGGTAGAGATGGATGGTTTTGGCGTCAATGAAGGAATCATTGTCATGGCCGCAACGAACCGTGTGGATATCCTTGATCCAGCCATTCTTCGTCCGGGTCGTTTTGACCGAAAAGTTTCCATTGGTCGTCCGGATGTCAGAGGAAGAGAAGAAATTCTTCGTGTTCATACCAAAGGAAAGAAACTTGCAGAAGATGTGGATATTGAGCAGGTGGCAAGAACCACACCTGGATTTTCCGGTGCGGATCTCGAAAACCTTGTTAATGAATCCGCTATTCATGCTGCGAGAGAAAACAGCAGATACATTCGTATGAGTGATATCAAAAAAGCATTTATCAAAGTAGGAATCGGTACCGAGAAGAAATCCCGACTGATTCCGGAAAAAGAAAGAAGAATTACAGCTTATCATGAAGCGGGACATGCGATTTTATTCCATCTCCTTCCAGATGTGGGACCGGTTTATACCGTATCCATCATTCCGACTGGAATGGGTGCTGCCGGTTATACCATGCCACTTCCTGAAAATGATAATGTATTTAATACCAAAGGAAAAATGATTCAGGATATCAAAGTTGGCATGGGTGGACGTATCGCAGAAGAATTGATTTTTGATGATATTACCACAGGTGCTTCTCAGGATATCAAGGGAGTAACTTCCACAGCAAGAGCAATGGTGACCCAATACGGTATGTCTGAAAAACTGGGATTCTTGAACTATGAACAAGATAGTGATGAAGTTTTCCTTGGAAAAGATCTTGGTCATGCCAGAGCATTTGGTGAAGATGTAGCCAGAATCATTGATGAGGAAGTAAAACGCATCGTTGATGAATGTTATGCCGATGCAAAACGAATCTTAGAAGAGAACATGGATGTGTTACATCAGTGTGCAGCCTTACTTCTTGAAAAAGAACGTATCAATCGCGATGAATTCGAAAGTCTTTTCAAAATGAAAGATAATGCATAAATACTTCAAAAATAATACTTTAATATAAAAAAAACCTACTTTTTCAACAAAAAATGAAAGAGTAGGTTTTTTTGCATTCAAATTTGGGGAATGCTTTTTGACATTTTTGTTAAAAGAATCGGATTTTAACATGTGCTTTCATACATTTTAACGAAAGAAATGAATCGATTTTTCATTATGCACAAAAGAAATGGGAGATTTATGGAAAGTTTATGCACACTTATAAATAAGTCGATGCTATTATAATACTCGTAACCCCCCCAATACATTATATAGTTTTTGCTACACCCAATAAGTAACAAAAATACCTTCTCCAAAGGACAGCGTCAGCTGTCCTTTTCACATGATTTTTTAATCTAAATTATTTACACATAAAAAGGTGATGCGTTCAAGCATCACCTTTTTATGGTTCATCATCAATATCAACACGAATGGTTGGTTCTCCCAATCGGGTAATATAATCACAATTGACATAACCAGTACGTCCCTCGTGAGGGCCATTGATTACTTTTACATAAGCAAAGTTACTTGTTTCATCCACTTCAATGACCTGCATATGTGTCATTGGTGCAAGACCTTCCTCAATCAAAGGAGCGGAATCACTGTTCGGTGCAGTACGAAGAGTCAGAGATTGATGAACATCAGCGATATAGATGTTATCGTAACCATTGTCTTCAAATTCTGTACTATCATCTGTGGTCAGATCCTCAGGATCTTCGATTTGTGCCGGTAAGGAAATACTCGCTTCAGACTGTCTGCTTGGCAGACAATAATAAGCCAGTGTCACAGTTGCCAGGACTCCACCTGCCAAAAAGAAGAGGGTCAGGAATAGAATCATTAGTTTTTTTATCATATGAATATCCTTTCCGCATATAAAATACTAATAAATATAAGTGAAATTGAATAAAATATTATGATGTATTGTATCATAATGTCTAGGAAATAAAAAGCAAAAAGAAAGAAAAACATTTGATATAGACAAAAACGGAAGGATTATTTTTCATTTTTTGAGAGATTATACCAATGGTTCCTGATAAATAGGAGTATGAATAAAAGGGAAATTAAAGTTTGACATTCCATTGTTTCTATATTATTATGTTTCATGGTAAAAGACGAGGACGGAGACAGTAGGCTTCTTGGAACATTGCAGTGAGACGGAGATAGTGGAAACCCGTTATAAGTAAGAGATGACTGAAGATCACTCCTGAGTTGCATCGCAGAAATAACAGTAAGTGATGCCGGTATCTCACCGTTAGACGAGAGACATATGACAGTATGTAAAGGTGGTATAATGATCGCAGGGCTTTCATCCGTTTACGGATGGGGGCTTTTTTATGGTATAGATGTTTTTATACTTTGTGTCTTATCCTGAGCATACAACTTCTTATTAAATAGAAAGAAAGACAGGAGGAAGCAAACAGTGTACAAGAAAGTTTCGACAAATTTAAATTTTGTGGATCGCGAAAAAGAAACCGTAAAATTCTGGAATGAAAATAACATTTTTGAAAAAAGTATCGAGCTTCGTGAAGGCAGCCCGGTATACACCTTCTATGATGGACCACCAACAGCCAATGGTAAACCACATATCGGACACGTTTTAACACGTGTCATCAAAGATATGATTCCTAGATATCGTACTATGAAAGGTTACATGGTTCCTAGAAAAGCAGGCTGGGATACTCACGGACTTCCAGTAGAGCTTGAAGTAGAAAAACTTCTTGGTCTTGATGGCAAAGAACAGATTGAAGAATATGGTCTTGATCCATTTATTGGAAAATGTAAAGAGTCTGTATGGAAATACAAAGGAATGTGGGAAGACTTCTCCGGTACCGTTGGTTTCTGGGCAGACATGGATGATCCATATGTAACATATCATGATGATTTCATCGAATCCGAATGGTGGGCACTGAAAAATATCTGGGATAAGAAACTTCTTTATAAAGGTTTCAAGATTGTTCCTTACTGCCCACGTTGTGGAACTCCTCTTTCCTCCCACGAGGTTGCTCAGGGATATAAAGCAGTAAAAGAACGTTCCGCAGTTGTTCGTTTTAAAGTAGTTGGAGAAGATGCATATTTCCTTGCATGGACAACAACACCTTGGACTCTTCCATCCAACGTTGCACTTTGTGTGAATCCGGAAGAAACATACTGTAAAGTAAAAGCAGCAGATGGTTATACATATTATATGGCACAGGCTCTTTTAGATACAGTTCTTGGCAAGCTTGCTACAGAAGAGACAAAAGCTTACGAAGTGCTTGAAACTTATGTAGGTAAAGATCTCGAATACAAAGCATATGAACCACTTTACGCTGCATCCAGTGCAGTAGCAGAAAAACAGCATAAGAAATGCCATTTCGTAACATGTGATAGTTATGTAACCATGTCTGATGGTACTGGTATCGTACATATTGCACCAGCATTTGGTGAGGATGACTCCCGTGTTGGACGTGATTATGATCTTGCATTTGTACAGTTTGTAGATGGTAAAGGTAACATGACAGAAGAGACTCCATTTGCAGGTCTCTTCGTAAAAGATGCGGATCCTAAGGTATTGGTTGATCTTGAGAGCAGAGGTCTTTTATTCGATGCTCCAAAATTCGAACATGATTATCCTTTCTGCTGGAGATGTGATACTCCACTGATCTACTATGCTAGAGAGTCCTGGTTCATCAAAATGACAGCAGTGAAGGAAGACTTGATCCGCAACAATAATACAATCAACTGGATTCCAGAATCCATCGGTAAAGGCCGTTTTGGTGACTGGTTAAATAATATTCAGGACTGGGGTGTATCCCGTAACCGTTACTGGGGAACTCCTCTTAACATTTGGGAATGTGAAGGCTGTGGACATATGGACGCAGTAGGCAGCCGTGCAGAGCTTGCTGAAAAATCTGGCAATCCTGACGCTGTAAATGTAGAACTTCACAGACCATATATTGATGAAGTGACATTCACATGTCCTGACTGTGGCAAGACAATGCGCCGTGTACCAGAAGTTATCGACTGCTGGTTTGACTCTGGTGCGATGCCATTTGCTCAGCATCACTATCCATTTGAAAATAAGGATCTCTTTGAACAGCAGTTCCCTGCACAGTTCATCTCTGAGGCAGTTGACCAGACACGTGGATGGTTCTACTCCCTTCTTGCTGAGTCTACCTTATTATTCAACAAAGCACCTTATGAAAATGTTATCGTTCTCGGACATGTACAGGATGAGAACGGACAGAAGATGAGTAAATCCAAAGGAAATGCAGTTGACCCATTTGATGCACTTGCAAAATATGGCGCAGATGCAATCCGTTGGTATTTCTACATCAACAGTGCTCCATGGCTTCCAAATCGTTTCCACGGTGATGCGGTTGTGGAAGGACAGAGAAAGTTCATGGGAACTCTCTGGAATACTTACGCTTTCTTTGTACTGTATGCGGATATCGATGAATTCAATCCAACCAAATACAGCTTAGAATATGATAAATTATCCGTTATGGATAAATGGCTTTTATCCAAATTAAACAGCTGCGTAAAAGCAGTAGATAACAATTTGGCAAATTACAAGATTCCTGAAACAGCAAAAGCACTTCAGAGTTTTGTAGATGACATGAGTAACTGGTATGTTCGTCGTTCTCGTGGACGTTTCTGGGCAAAAGGAATGGAACAGGACAAGATCAATGCTTACATGACACTTTATACAGCACTTGTGACAATCTCCAAAGCAGCCGCTCCTATGATTCCGTTCATGACAGAAGACATTTATCAGAATCTCGTAAAAACTGTAGATGCTCAGGCACCAGAAAGTATCCATCTTTGTGACTTCCCTGAAGTAAATGAAGCATGGATCAACGCTGACTTTGAAAAAGATATGGAAGAAGTTCTTAATATCGTAGTTCTTGGACGTGCAGCACGTAATGCTTCTGCCATCAAGAACCGTCAGCCAATCGGACAGATGTTTGTAAAAGCAGACTCTGAGCTTGGCGAATTCTACAAAGAAATCATCGAGGACGAATTGAATGTAAAATCTGTTGAATTCCGTGAAGATGTATCTGACTTTACTTCTTACACATTCAAGCCACAGATGAGAATTCTTGGTCCAAAATATGGAAAACAGCTTGGCCAGATCAACAAAGCGCTCGCTTCTCTTGATGGAAGTGCTGCGAAAAAACAGCTTGATGCAGAAGGTATCTTAACAATCAATGTAGCAGACGGAAGCATTGATTTGACACCAGAAGAACTTCTCATCACAATGTCTCAGAAAGATGGTTATGTATCTCAGGCAGATCGTGGTATCACTGTTGCCCTTGACACAAATCTGACAGCAGAATTAATTGAAGAAGGTTTTGTGAGAGAAATCATTTCCAAGATTCAGACTATGAGAAAAGAAGCTGGATTTGATGTGACAGATCATATCGTTGTAAGCACTAGCGGTAATGACAAGATTAAATCTGTTATGGCTGACCACGAGGCAGAAATCAAAAATGATGTATTGGCCGATGAAATCTGTTTCGACGCAGAGAAAGGCTATTCCAAAGAATGGAATATTAACAAAGAAAAAGTTGTTCTCTCTGTTGAAAAGAATTAGTTTAGGAGGATTGACCAATTGATTAAGAAAAAGAAATTTGATAAGAAATTATTTAAAAAACAACTTGAAAGCAATTGTCGTATGTTATTCCGTCGTAACCTTGATGAAGCAACGCCACAGCAGGTTTACCAGGCTGTTGCTTACTCTGTAAAAGATGATATCATCGACAATTGGATTGATACACATAAAGCTTACGAAAAACAGGATGCAAAAATGGTTTACTACATGTCCATGGAATTCCTTATGGGACGTGCTCTTGGTAACAACATGATCAATCTTGTTTGCTACGATGAAATCAGAGAATGTTTAGATGAACTCGGATTTGATCTTAACATTATTGAAGATCAGGAACCAGATGCAGCTCTTGGTAATGGTGGTCTTGGCCGTCTTGCTGCCTGCTTCCTTGATTCCCTTGCAACACTTGGCTACCCAGCATATGGCTGTGGTATCCGTTACCGCTATGGTATGTTCAAACAGAAAATCGTTAACGGTGCTCAGAAAGAAGTACCAGACGATTGGTTGAAGAATGGTAACCCATTTGAAATCAAGAGAGATGAATATGCTGTAGAAGTAAAATTCGGTGGTTATGTAGATGTTGAAATGCATGATGGCAAGGCAAAATACATTCAGAAAAACTACCAGAGCGTTCGTGCAGTACCATACGATATGCCAATCGTAGGTTACGGCAACGGTATTGTTAACACTCTTCGTATCTGGGATGCAGAAGCAGTAAATAACTTCAACTTAGACTCTTTCGATAAGGGTGAATACCAGAAAGCGGTTGAACAGGAAAACCTTGCAAGAACAATCGTAGAAGTATTATATCCAAACGATAATCACATGGCTGGTAAAGAACTTCGTTTAAAACAGCAGTACTTCTTCATCTCTGCTTCTGTTCAGCGTGCAGTTCAGAAATATAAATTATTACATGGTGGCGATGTTCGTAAATTACACGAAAAAGTTGCTTTCCAGTTAAATGATACACATCCAACAGTAGCAGTTGCAGAATTAATGCGTATCCTCGTGGACGAAGAAGGTCTTGAATGGAATGAAGCTTGGGATATCACAACAAAGACATGTGCTTACACTAACCACACAATCATGTCTGAAGCTCTTGAGAAATGGCCAAACGAGCTCTTCTCCAGATTACTCCCACGTGTATACCAGATTGTTGAAGAAATCAACCGTCGTTTCATTCTTGAAATCCAGAAAAACTATCCAAACGATCAGAGCAAAGTTGCCAGCATGGCAATCCTCTACGATGGACAGGTTCGTATGGCTCACCTTGCAATCACAGGTAGCTACTCTGTAAATGGTGTGGCAAGACTCCATACAGACATCCTCATGAAACGTGAGTTAAAAGATTTCTATCAGATGCAGCCTAAGAAATTCAACAACAAGACAAATGGTATTACTCAGAGAAGATTCCTTCTTCACGGTAACCCATTACTTGCAAACTGGGTAACATCTAAGATTGGTGACGAATGGATCACAAAATTAGATCATCTGAAACATTTAAATGTTTATGTTGACGACGAAAAATGTCAGTCTGAATTCATGAACATCAAATACCAGAACAAGGTTCGCCTTGCAAAATACATCAAAGAACATAACGATATTGATGTAGATCCACGTTCTCTCTTTGACTGCCAGGTTAAGAGACTTCATGAATACAAACGTCAGTTAATGAATATCCTTCACGTTATGTATCTCTACAATGAGATTAAAGAACATCCAGATATGGATATCGTTCCTCGTACCTTTATCTTTGGTGCAAAAGCTGCCGCTGGTTACCATACAGCTAAGCTTACCATCAAACTGATCAACGCTGTTGCAGATCGTATCAACAATGATCCATTTATCAACGGCAAGCTCAAAGTTGTATTTATCGAAGATTACCGTGTATCCAACGCTGAATTAATCTTCGCTGCAGCAGACTTAAGTGAACAGATTTCCACTGCTTCCCGTGAAGCATCCGGTACAGGTAACATGAAATTCATGTTAAACGGTGCTCCAACTATCGGTACTATGGACGGTGCCAACGTTGAAATCGTGGAAGAAGTAGGTCAGGAAAATGCATTTATCTTTGGTCTTTCCGCTGAAGAAGTTATGGAATACGAACGTAATCATAACTACTATCCAAGAGACGTTTACAACACAGACGAAAATGTTCGTAAAGTGCTCACTCAGTTAGTAAATGGTTACTATAGCCCAGA
This sequence comes from Eubacteriales bacterium, assembly GCA_030531555.1. Taxonomy (GTDB): domain Bacteria; phylum Bacillota; class Clostridia; order Lachnospirales; family Lachnospiraceae; genus Anaerobutyricum. The sequence continues at coordinate 83,277 of JAUNNI010000002.1, forward strand.
AGATCCTGAAAAATTCCGTGCTCTTTACAATGCACTTCTTGAACAGGACACATACTTCATCTTAAAAGACTTCGATTCTTACAAAGAAGCTCAGAAACGTGTTGATGAAGCATACCGTGATGAAAAAGCATGGGCTCGTATGGCTATGCTTCAGACAGCAAACTGCGGTAAGTTCTCTTCTGACCGTACCATCGAAGAATATGTAAATGATATCTGGAAATTAGACCGAATTGTCCTCTAATATCCTGCATTTGCAATTTCGGATATAACATATTTAGAATCAATGAAAACCGGTTCCCCAAAAAGGGGGCCGGTTTTTTCTGTTTTTCAGGAAAATTAATCTCTTTGCGCATATTTTTTGGATAGAGAATTAAGACTTTATTTAATACGGTATAAGAGTAATTTTTTAGACATTGTGAATTTTAAAACATGAAAATACTTTTTATATAAAAATTGTTTTTTAATGTTTTGTGATATTGCACAAAAAAATAAGTATAAAATTGAATAAAATTTTAAAAAATTTATTTTGTGGAAAAAATTGTTAACAATAAATTGCTTTTTTCTGCAAAAAAGTATAGAATGGATTTATATAATCGATTTACTATATCTATTTTGGGGTGAAATAATGAACACAATCGATGAAATTATTGATTCTTTGAAAAGGGGACAAGGAAAAAGAGTATCCAATCTTGTAAAGATGGCTATAGAAGAAGAAATGTCACCAGATACCATTTTAGAAGAAGGTTTATTAAAAGGAATGGAGGAGGTTGCCGATAAATTCCGCAAAGAGGAAGTAGGGGTACCAGAGATCTTGAGTATTACAAGAGCTTTGGACCAAGGTGTTTCTGCTTTACGTCGTTATACGGGCAGCCGAGTGGTGAAAGAAATTGGCACTGTAGTCATAGGGACAGTTCGTGGGGACATGCATGATATCGGAAAAAATCTGGTGAAAATGATGCTGGAAAGCAGAAATATCCAGGTGGTGGATCTGGGGGTAGATGTTCCACCAAGAAGATTTGTGGAAGAAACCATCGGAAGCAGAGCACAAATTGTGATCCTGAGTGGTATCTTATCCAAATCAGCTGACGACATGAGGCAGGTCATTGAGGAATTTGAAGAAAAAGGTTTGCGCAATCAGATCTACATCATGGTTGGCGGTTATTTCATGGATGAAGATATTGCCAAAAATATTGGAGCGGACTGTTATACAGAAGATGCCTGTACTTGCTCAGAGAAAGCTTATACTTACCTTGTGAAAAAAGCTCGAAAGAAACGGTCAAAAAATGGGCTTTCATAATAAATGGGAGGAATAAAGTTGTTAAATAGGGAAAATATTAATATTGGCGATGTTATTGATATTCAGGAATTACAGACTTTACAGGATAAATGGGCAAAAGCAACAGACATCGCTTTCATTACCGTTGATGTGAACGGTACACCAATCACGGAACAGAGTAATTTTACACCATTTTGTCAAAGGCTTCGTGAATTTCCCGAATACAGAGAAAAATGTTATTACTGCGATGCATGTGGTGGAAGAAAAGCCAGAAAGATTGGGAAAGCATATGTTTATATCTGCCATGCAGGACTCACAGATTTTGCCATTCCAATCATGGTAAAAGGGCAGTACATCGGGGCCTTTCTGGCAGGACAGGTTTTTAGTGACGATACAGAAGGATTGAAATGTATCACCAATAAAATGACAGATTTCCATAGCAATGAAGAACTGGAAAACTTGTATCATCAGGTGCAAAAAATGCCTGTAGAAAAAATTGAAGCAGTTGCCCAGATTATTTGTGACAGTTATAACTATTCTGTAGAAAAAGAGTACGCGAATAAAGCGGATGCAGAATTAAGAGAGAAAACATTACGATTAATAAAAGAAGAAAAATTGCGCATTGAAATGGAAAAATCCCTTCGTGATATTGAACTGAAGGCTTTGCATTATCAGATTAACCCACACTTTCTTTTTAATGTACTCAATACCATTGGCCGTCTTGCATTTTTTGAAAATGCGAAGATGACGGAAGATGTGGTGTATGCCTTTTCAGATATGATGCGCTATATTTTGAGAAAAAGCTCTGATCCTTTGAGCTCTTTGAAGGATGAAGTTACACATGTTTTGAATTATCTGAAAATTCAAAAAATTCGTCTTGGAAGCAGACTGCAATATTCCATCGATATTGATGAGGCAGATTATAAAGTGAAGCTTCCATTCCTGACATTGGTTACGATTGTCGAAAATTCCATAAAGCATGTTATTGAAAAGAATGCAAATGGAGGATCGATTCGTATTCGTTCTTACCGGGAAAATGAGAATCTTGTCATAGAAGTCTCGGATGATGGAGAAGGAATGTCGCAGCTCCAAATTAACAAAGTACTTCGGGGTGATGCTTATAAGAATCCGAAGGAAAGTGCTGTTGGACTGTATAATGTCAATAACCGACTGATGAATTATTTTGGAACAGAGTATGCTTTACAGATCCGAAGTGAGAACAAAGCGCCGCTTGGGATTACAGTTATTGTGAAGGTACCAATCAGCTATAAGCGATAACTAAAGAGAGGAAACATGTATAAATATGTATAGAGTACTTGTTGTAGAAGATGAAGAATTAGAGAGAACTTCGATCAAGATTTTCCTGGAAGAAAATATACCGGAGATTGAAATCGTCGGAGAGGCAAAAAGTGGGTATGAGGCTTTGGAATTAATTGATAAAAATGACATAAATCTCATACTGGTGGACATAAATATACCGGGCGTTGACGGGTTAGAAGTGATAAAATATGCTAGGAAGAAAATGCCGGATGTGGTCATTATTATCACAACAGCATATGATGATTTCAATATAGCGCATCACGCCATTAAACTTAAGGTGGATGACTTCCTTCTGAAGCCAATCCGCAAAGAAACCTTGCTTGAGTCTGTCAAATCATTTTCTGACCGTGTGGGTAATACAACCGTTACAGATAAAAGTAATAAATTGTTATCCCATCTGGAAATGGAATTGAAAAAATGCTCCTACAAGGCTTCTGTGGATGTATTACGAGAGTATATTGAGCAGCTTTATCAGGAACATCATGATGTAAATCTGATTTCCAAGCGCCTTCAGGAACTTGCTAAGCTGATTGTTCGCATTGGCGAGGAACTGGGGATTGGGGATACCAATGAGCTGGTTGTACAGATGGAGAAGCTTAAGATCAAATATCTCTTGTATAATAATAAGCATGATGCTTACAACGAGATCGTTAAGATGGTTGATATTCTCTTCGATAAGATGAATATCAAGGGCAAGATTTCTGACAATGGCATGGGTTCTGTCATCGATTATATTGAACGTAATCTGAAAAAAGGAATCAGTTTAGAGGACGTTGCCAACCATGTGAATATCAGTACCTATTATCTGAGCAAAATCTTCAAAAAAGAGATGGGAGTGAATTTCATCACTTATGTTACCGACCGCAAGATGGATCTTGCCAAGGAAATGCTGGTGAATACAGACATTCCTGTTCTCAATATCGCATTGGACTTAGCATACAATGAGGCGAACTATTTCAGTAAGGCTTTTAAGAAAAAGACCGGACTGACGCCTTCAGAGTATAGAGAAAAATTCAAAATCAGAAAGGAGGAGGGAAATGAAACGATTTAAACTTTCTACCGAAGTGTTATTCAGTGAGGACGCTTTAGACGCTTTAAAAGAAATTAAGGATTGTCATGCTGTTCTTATCACAGATAAATTCATGGTAGATTCTGGTATGGCGGACATTATCATCAAAAAGCTCAGCAATTGTTCTTCTGTTGCTGTCTTTGACGAAGTAGTTCCAGATCCACCAATGTCATTGGTTCAAAGAGGTATCGAATTCTTGTCAGACAAGGATTGTGATCTCGTAGTTGCACTCGGCGGCGGATCTTCCATCGATGCTGCAAAAGCAATCGTATACTTTAAGAAACATTACGATAATGCTGAAAATCCAGAAAACAATAAGAGAATTAAACTCGTTGCACTTCCAACAACAAGTGGTACAGGTTCTGAAGTAACTCAGTTCGCTGTTGTTACTGACACAGAAACAGGAAAGAAGATTCCATTAATTGATGAGAGTCTTATGCCAGATCTTGCAATTCTTGATCCGGAACTTGTAAAATCCGCACCACCTTCCATCACAGCTGATACTGGTATGGATGTTATCACTCATGCCATTGAAGCTTATGTATCTGAGACAGCAAGTGACTGCTCTGACTGTCTTGCTGAAAAAGCTTGTGAACTTGCTTTTGAATATCTTCCAAAAGCATACCGCAACGGTTATGATATCAAAGCCCGTGACAAGATGCACAGAGCTTCCTGCCTGGCAGGTATGTCCTTCAGTCTTGTTAACCTTGGTGTTAACCATGGTATCGCACATGCTTTAGGTGCTATTTTCCATATCCCTCATGGAAGAGCTAATGCACTTGTACTTCCTCATGTTATTGAGTTTAACGCTGACGTAACAAGAGAAGCAAACAAACATAGCAATGACGCAGCAAAGAAATATCAGAAACTTGCAAGAATTGTTGGTTTGCCAGCAGCAACTCCAAAGGTTGGTGTAGCGAACCTTGTGGCAGAGATCCAGCGTCTTCTTAAATATATGGATCGCCCAATGTGTATCACTGATTGTGGTATCAGCCTTGAACAGTTTGAGGCAAATCGTGAAGAAATCATTAAACGTGCTCTCGCAGATGCTTGTACCGTGGCTAACCCTCGTAAAGTAGAAGCGAAGGACATCAGCAAAATTCTTGACAAAATTGCAAAATAATAAATCAACCATTTTTAAATCTTTATGAAATATGTCAAGAATGTATCAGAATTACTTTTTGGCGAATGGAAAATAATGCAACTAAAGGCTAAAATGTATACCTTTAAGCCAAGTAATTTTGTGAAATTTGCTATATAATGATACTATCCTGTAAATCAACCAAAAGTAGTCTGTCTAATTGAAAATTGGAAGACAAGAAAATTTTAAGGAGGTCAATTATGCAGAAAGAAGCTTTAGGAATGATCGAAACCAAAGGTCTTGTTGGCGCTATTGAAGCAGCAGATGCAATGGTTAAATCAGCAAACGTAACATTAGTAGGATACGAAAAGATCGGTTCCGGATTAGTTACAGTTATGGTACGTGGTGACGTAGGTGCTGTTAAAGCATCTGTTGACGCTGGTACAGTTGCAGCTGACAAAGTTGGTACAGTTGTATCTAGCCACGTTATCCCAAGACCACATACAGATGTAGAAAAAATCTTACCACAATAAGGAAGTCCAATCTGATCAATTATTAATGGAGGTATAATTCAATGAAAGACGAAATGATGGCTAAAATCATGGACGAAGTTATGAAAAAAATGGGCGGAAGCACAACTACAAGCAGCCAGGCTTGCGATTGCGATCCTTCCTCCAAAATCAATGCTGATCTTTGCGGATTAACAGAATACGTTGGAACAGCTATGGGACATACAATTGGTTTAGTTATTGCTAACCTTGACTATAGTGTTCATGAATTATTAAAGATTGATCCTAAATATCGTTCTATCGGTATCATCTCTGACCGTGTTGGTGCTGGTCCACAGATCATGGCTTGTGACGAAGCAGTTAAAGCTACAAACACAGAACCAGTTATCATCGAATGCCCACGTGATACAGAAGGTGGCGCTGGTCATGGTTGCTTAATCGTATTTGGTGCTGAAGACGTATCTGATGCTCGTCGTGCTGTAGAAGTTGCTCTTAGCTTCGTAGAAAAACAGTTCGGTGATGTATACGGAAACTCCGCTGGACATCTTGAATTCCAGTACACAGCTCGTGCTTCTTACGTATGTGAAAAAGCTTTCGGCGCTGTTGTAGGTAAAGCTTTCGGTCTTACTGTAGGTGCTCCATCCGGTATTGGTATCGTATTAGCAGATACAGCTTGTAAAACAGCTACAATCGATCCTATCGCTATTGCAACACCTGGTAATGGTGGAACTTCCTTCTCCAACGAAGTTAACTTCTTCTTCTCTGGAGATTCAGGAGCAGTTCGTCAGGCTATCATCGGTGCTAGAGAAGTTGGTAAACAGTTACTTAAAGCTCTTGCTCCAGACGAACCATTAGAATCCGCTACTTGCCCATATATCTAAGATATACTCTGAATTATGTGCAGACTTTGTTCGGGGTGAGAGCCGAATAAAGCCTTGAGAAGTCCTGAATCCGGGGGTGAGAGCTCGGGTTTTGGATAAAGGTATAAATTTCTGCGAATTATAATCGCAGATCATAATTTAATTGAGAATTTGAGAGGTGTTGAGACCGTGAGAAGTAAACGTTTTGAATATTTAGATGCAAGACCTGTAAATCAGGATGGCTATGCTTTAGATTGGCCAGAAGTTGGATTTATTGCGATGAACAGCCCATTTGATCCTACTCCATCCATTAAAATCGAAAATGGCGTTGTAGTAGAAATGGACGGAAAAGCAGCTGCAGATTTCGATATGCTCGATGCTTTCATCGCTAAATACGCTATTAACTTAGATTTCGCAGAAGAAGCTATGGCTACTCCTTCTTTAGAAATCGCTCGTATGCTTGTTGACATCAATGTTAACAGAGCTGAATGCTTAAAATTCACTACAGCAGTTACACCTGCTAAATTAGTAGAAATCGTTGGTTGCTTAAACGTACTCGAAATTATGATGGGTATCACAAAAATGCGTGCTCGTTTAAAACCAGCTAACCAGTGTCACGTAACAAACGTTAAAGATAACATGATCCAGATCGCAGCTGACGCAGCTGAAGCAGCTGTTCGTGGTTTCGCTGAAATGGAAACAACAGTAGGTATCGTTCGTTACGCTCCTTTCAACGCTTTAGCAATCATGCTTGGTGCTAACGTTGGACGTCCTGGTATCCTTACACAGTGTGCTGTAGAAGAAGCTACAGAACTTGACCTTGGTATGCGTGGTTACACAGCATACGCTGAAACAGTATCCGTATATGGTACAGAAGACGTATTCATGGACGGTGATGATACTCCTTGGTCCAAAGCTTTCCTTGCTTCCTGCTACGCATCCCGTGGTGTTAAAATGAGATTCACATCCGGTACTGGTTCAGAAGTACAGATGGGTATGGCAGAAGGAAAATCCATGCTTTACCTCGAGGCTAGATGTCTTGGCGTAACTCGTGGTGCTGGTGTTCAGGGTACACAGAATGGTTCTGTATCCTGTATCGGTGTTCCTGCAGCTGTTCCTGGCGGTATCCGTGCCGTTGCTGCTGAAAACCTTATCGCTGGTATGCTTGACCTTGAAAATGCATCCTCTAATGACCAGACATTTACACATTCTGATCTTCGTAGAGTTGCTCGTTCTATTCCACAGTTTATCCCAGGTACAGACTACATCTGTTCCGGATACTCTGCTACTCCTAACTATGATAACATGTTCGCTGGATCCAACTGGGATGCAGACGATTATGATGATTGGGTAGTAATTCAGCGTGACCTTAAAGTTGATGCTGGTTTACTTCCTGCTACAGAAGAAGAAGTTGTTGCTGCTCGTAACAAAGCTGCAAGAGCTATCCAGGCTATCTTCCGTGAATTAGGCTTACCTGAAATCACTGATGAAGAAGTAGAAGCTGGTACATACGCTCGTGGTTCCCAGGATATGCCTGACCGTGACGTTGTTGCTGACCTTAAAGCTGCTACAGAAATGCTTGAACGTGGCGTAACTGGTCTTGACTTTGTTAAAGCTCTTTACAAAGCAGGTTTCGAAGATGTTGCTGAATCTATCTTCAACATCCAGAAAGCTAAAGTTGTTGGTGACTACCTCCATACAGCTTCCATGCTTGACTCTGACTTCCACGTAATTTCTGCTGTTAACAGCCCTAACTGCTACGAAGGTCCTATGACTGGTTACCAGATTAGCCCAGAACTTTGGGAAAAACTTAGTAACATTCGTACAGCTGTTGACCCATCTAAGATCGGTTAATCAACAAGTCTATTAAGGAAGGTGAACTAGAATGGCAATTGATGAAAGATTATTAAAAAGCGTTATCGCTGAAGTTCTTAAAGAAATGAACGCAGCTTCCGCAGCTAAAGCAGAAGAGGTTTTCGTATCCGAAGGTATGACAATCACTGAAATCGGTGATGCTCCTAAAGGAACAAACCCTAACGAAGTAGTATTAGGCTTAGCTCCAGCTTTTGGTGCTTCCCAGACAACAAACATCGTTGGTATTCCTCATGCTGATATCGTTAAAGAAGTTATGGCTGGTTTAGAAGAAGAAGGTGTTGCATGCCGTATCGTTAAAGTTTACAGAACATCTGACGTATCCTTTATCGCTCACGATGCAGCTGAATTATCTGGATCAGGTATTGGTATTGGTATCCAGTCCAAAGGTACAACTGTAATCCATCAGAAAGATCTCCCACCACTGTCTAACTTAGAGTTATTCCCACAGTGTCCATTGATCGACCTTGAAACATACAGAGCAATTGGTAAAAACGCAGCTAGATACGCTAAAGGCGAATCACCAAACCCTGTACCAGTTCGTAATGACCAGATGGCTAGACCTAAATTCCAGGCTCTTTCCGCAGTTCTTCATATTAAAGAAACAGAACATGCAGACAGAGATAAAGCTCCAAAAGCTCTTAAAGTAGAATTTAAATAATCGGAGGTGGCAATAGTGGATCAGGAATTATTAGTAAGACAGATTATGCAGGAAGTTCTGAAAAACATGAACGTGCAGAGCTCCAGTGCAGCTTGCGAATGCGCTGATAAAGTTACAGTTGCTGATTACCCAATCGGTGAAAACAAACCAGAATTAATCAAGAGTGCTTCTGGCAAAGCTTTAGATGAACTTACACTTGAAGGTGTAGTTAATGGAACATTATCCGCTAAAGATTTCCGTATCACAAAAGAAACTCTTGAACTTCAGGCACAGGTTGCTGAGTCTGCTGGACGTGGATTCTTCGCAGTTAACTTAAGAAGAGCTGGCGAATTAATCCCTGTACCAGATGCTCGTCTTCTTGAAATCTATAACGCTCTTCGTCCATATCGTTCAACAAAAGCTGAATTATATGCAATCGGCGATGAGTTAATCAACGAATACGGTGCTGTAGTATCCGGTAACTTCGTTAAAGAAGCAGCTGATATCTACGAAAAACGTAACCGTCTTAAAAAATAGATAAGTTGACATTTTAATGTCGACGGAGGTAAATCAGTGAAATTAGTTGCGGGCGTTGACATTGGTAACTCTTCTACAGAGACTGCAGTTGCCAGAATCGATGGAAAACATGTGAAGTTTCTTTCCAGCGGAATTACTGATACAACTGGTATCAAAGGAACGAAACAGAATATACATGGCGTATTTAAATCATTAAAGCAAGCCCTTGATAAACTTGGTCTTGACATTAGCGATTTGGATGAGGTTCGTGTCAATGAAGCTGCTCCGGTAATCGGAGACGTTGCAATGGAAACTATTACCGAAACTATTATCACAGAATCTACTATGATTGGACACAATCCCAATACCCCTGGTGGTATTGGGATTGGTGTTGGAATCTCTTGTATGATCGATCGCATTCAAGAAGTTGAAGAAGGAAGCGACGTGATTGTAGTAATTCCATCAAGAATTTCCTTTGAAGCAGCAGCAAAGCTGATCAACCAATATAACAAAATAGTAAAAATCACAGGTGCCATTGTCCAGCGTGATGATGGCGTTTTAATTAACAACAGACTTGAGCATAAAATTCCTATCGTCGATGAAGTTGGTATGATCGACAAGGTACCACTTGGAATGCTCACTGCAGTAGAAGTTGCACCAGTTGGTGGTGTAGTGGAAGTTTTATCTAACCCGTACGGCATTGCTACATTATTTAAACTTTCTGCAGAAGATACAAAACAGGTAGTACCAATTGCCAGAGCATTGATTGGAAACAGATCAGCGGTTGTAATTAAAACTCCGGAAGGAGACGTAAAAGAACGTCGAATCCCTGCAGGATCTATTGAAATTATTGGTGCGAAGAAGAAAGTTATTGTAGGCGTAGATGAAGGCGCTTCCAAGATGATGGAAGCTGTTAACAGCGTTGATGTCATCGAGGATATTAAAGGCGAACCTGGAACGAACGCTGGTGGAATGCTTGAAAAAGTTAGACAGGTAATGTCCAGTTTGACAAATCAACATCCAAAAGATATTAAAATACAGGATCTTTTAGCAGTAGACACTTTTAATCCTCAACAGGTAAAGGGTGGTATTGCTAATGAATTCTCCATGGAAAGTGCAGTTGGTATTGCTGCTATGGTAAAAGCTGACAGACTTCAGATGGAAATGATCGCAGAAGAGTTGACAGACAGACTCAAGATTCCTGTATATGTAGGTGGTGTAGAAGCCGATATGGCCATTAAGGGAGCGCTTACCACTCCTGGAACAGATATTCCACTTGCAATTGTTGATATGGGTGCAGGTTCAACAGATGCATCTATTATTAACAAAGAAGGTGAAGTAAAACTTGTACATCTTGCTGGTGCAGGTAACATGGTTACTTTACTGATTCAGTCTGAATTAGGTTTAGAGGACTTCAACACAGCAGAGGAGATTAAAAAATATCCATTGGCAAAAGTTGAAAGTATGTTCCATATTCGTCATGAAGATGGTACAGTACAGTTCTTTGAACAGCCTTTAGACCCTAACGTATTTGCAAAAGTAGTATTAGTAAAAAATGGCGGTGAATTAATTCCAATTGAAGGATTTGATTCTATGGATAAGATCAAAATGGTTCGTACCAATGCAAAGAGAAAGGTATTTGTAACAAATGCCATTCGTTCCTTAGCAAAGGTAAGTCCTACCGGTAATGTTCGAGACATCGAATACGTTGTACTGGTAGGTGGATCAGCACTTGACTTTGAAGTACCAACATTAGTTACAGATGCGTTATCACAATATAATATCGTTGCTGGCCGTGGAAATATTCGCGGATGCGAAGGCCCACGTAATGCAGTTGCAACAGGACTTGCAATGTCTTGTGCCTTAACGAATCAATAGATAGAGGAGTAGCGTAATTATGGCAGGAATTTCAAACAAACCATCCATTAAAGTATATTACGACTGCGACCATTTATCTGAAAATTCTTTCTTAAATGTTTTATTAGGCATTGAAGAAGAAGGTATTCCATACGAAGTGGAAGCAGTACATAGCAGTGATGTGTTGGAACTGGCACATGAAGCCAGCATAAATTCAAGATTAGGGGTGGGCGTTGGTATCAGCAAAGAAGGAGTAGTTCTTCAATATGAAAAGCTAGATAAGGCAGCACCTCTTTTTAAAATTAAATTTTATCAGATCGATCTTTTCCGAAAGATTGGTTCGAATGCAGCGAGACTCGTTAAGAAAATGCCTTTCAAGAGTCTTGACTAGATCACAAAATAAATTATGTGAGGAGGTGTAAAGGTGGCTAACAAAAGTATTGGTTTTATCGAAACCTTTGGTTTAGCAGCTTGTGTGGCTGCGGCTGATGCAGCAGTAAAATCTGCCAACGTTAAATTACTCGGTTATGAGTATGCTAAGGGCGATGGTATGTGTACTGTAAAGGTTGAAGGTAACGTAGGTGCTTGTAAAGCAGCGATTGAAGCTGGCAGACGTGCAGCAGAAGCAGTTAATGGTACTTTAAGTGGAACAAAGAGTGTTCTCTTAAAAGCAAGACCTGCAGATGGCATGATGGATCTCTTAGTTAACAACAGAGAAACTGTTGGTGGTGAAATCGCATTAGCAGAAGGTTATCGTCCTAAGGGTGATAGCAAGAAAGCTGTTCTCGTTAAAAACTGGAAACCAGCAGAAGAACCTAAGGCAGAAGAAGCTCCAATAGAGGAGGCACCTGTATCACCTGTAGAAGAAGATTTAAAGGAAGA
>JAUNNI010000126.1 GCA_030531555.1 Eubacteriales bacterium
TTTTCAATCTTTTTTTTCAACGTTTCTACCCACTGATAAAATTCTTTTTTAAATCTACGCTTCAAAAAAGAAGCTCATAATCTGATTTGATGCATAATCCATTTTTACAGGATCGATAAATCGATGATCCGCATTTTCCACAGGGATAAATTCTATGATATTTTCTTCTGCGAATTGTCTCACCCCTTCAAATGGTACGATTTCATCTTTGCTGCCATGTAGAATCAGAAGATCTTCCGCAAATGGTATAAAATCCTGATGGAAAAGATCTGCTTCTTTTGCCTGATCCAAAAATTCCTTATTGATCTTTACCTTGCGGTCAAAACCTACAAGCACGTCTTTTCCACGCTCAAGTTTTTTCCATTCCTCCTCTTTAATGATATTTTCTGTAATGACGGAATAAAAATCCACTGCCGGGCAACGCAAAGCCATCTTTTTAAATGGATTTTCATGAGTCAACAGATATCTAAGATAATTAAAAGCTCCAAAACTTGTGGCATAGGCGTATATCTCGTCTGTTCCAAACCTCTCTTTGATATCTTCTACCAGATAGGTTAGATAAAGATCGCACTCATCCAAAATCATCTTTTTTCTGGCATCCATACCGTGGCAAGGCCAGTCAAATACGATCAGAGCAGTCTTTTTATATTTGGAGGTCATCTGCCCTGCAAATCGAGCTGCTGCTTTGGTATCTTTATGTCCACCAAAACCATGTCCATAAAGGACCACCTGCGAAACTGCATGGATATCGTTACAATAGATCTTACATCGAATACTGTAACCATTCTTATTTATATCGTAGTATTTTTCCATGATTTCTATTCCTCATCCATCTTAAAGAAATAATAGTTTTGACCGTAAAGTTCACCATCGGTCAGTCTTGCCGGAGATACCCAGTCTCCAAATGGTGTGGTTTCTCTTTTTTCCAGACAGTTGGAATCTAAAAGCAGATACCGGTCTTTTTTCTCATCATAAGCTACGATTGCCACATAATGGCCGATAACATGGGACACTGCCGTATCTCCTGCTTTCAGTTTTCTTTTAAGATCTGCCAGATCCCCGCCTTCACCATCCCAGGCAAAGCCGTATTTGGAGCCAAAGGTTTTCGCTGCCCCACGGAATATGCCTTCATCAGTTCCACTGCCCTCAATACGATATCCTTTTTCCACTGCATAATCACGAAGTTCAAAAAGGTCCATGTATTGGCCAGTCAGCGCATAGACAGCATTCATGGTTGCCAAAAGACCACAGCCTGCAGTACCAACGCAACCTTCACTTCCATAAGGCTTTCCACACCAGGCCGGATCATACTGAGTGATTACCATAGGATTATTGAGATCAACCATAGGAGCCATTGCCCGAACATGCCAGAGTGCAGACTCCTGTGGTTCTTCCATTTTCTCTAAAAAATCATTTCCCAATGCATCACATCCATAATACAAATTGGTTTGTTCAAGACTTAATAAGAAATTCTCTTCCTGACGCTTTAGAAGAAAGAGGCTTGCTTCTGCTTCCTTTCCAGTATAAGAAAGCTCATAAAAACAGGAACTGCCTTCGTCTTGAAAAATCACTGGACTTTCTGCTGCTTTTGCATCCTCCGCCTTTTGATTTTCCAATCGATTTTGTTCGTTTCTCCAGGCATTTACCTGATCTCGGTAAGCGCTGCTAAAAAGCATTTTAAGATAATGAACCCAACCGGTTCGCATCCATGATGGTTTATTCACTTCTTCTTCGATTTTTTCTTCTTCCGAAGTAAGCTGTTTAATTATGACATACTGTCCCTTCTCTTCATCGAAAAGATTGTAATTCTTTTTCCCCACATAGCTAAGGGTAAATGTTTTCCCTTCCCCTGCAGCTGATGTCACTGGTGTAAAATGATAACTTCCATCTGCTAAAATCTGCTTCTCCCTGCCATCATAACGGAGGCGGGTATCAAAATTTTCTTCATCAATCCAGCCAATTCCATAACCTTTTTTCGTCTCATAAACAACCTGCAAAGCACCATTGTGATTGCCTAACACGATGATACCGGAATACTTCTTTATGGTTGCCCTTCTTTTCGATAGGGAAGAACTGGTATAGATTGTCATGGAATCTCTGGCCGTATAATACTTGTGCTTTGCCTCTGCATCGTATAAGAAAAGAGAAGATGGAAGCCATCCTTCTCCTTCGTCTCCCTCATTCTCATTGATGTATTTTCCATAGAGAGCTTTTTGATCGTAGCTGACATCTACTGCTGTGAGGACCAGACCGTCTGCATCGATTTTTTTCATGGGTTTTGTCATTTCTTCATCCTCAAAGACCTCCGCATCCTGCTCTGATAAGGAATACGCAGTCATCGATTTTTCCGAAAGATTTGGTGGGAATGCTGCAAAACTGTCGCTTCGTCCCAGCCATAGCATAAATGCAAAAGTCCATAATCCCAAAATCGGAGTTATTTTTTTATTTTTCATAATCTTATATCCTTCTAAACTTTTTTCTAGGCAAAAGTATACCCCACTCTCCCACAAATTACAATACAGGGGCTTTCCTGCCACTTACCCATTCTCTGGTATATTCGATAAATTTCTTACAGGCTTTAGAACAGGTCTCAATATTGGCTGTTCCGATACTGATAATACGTGTCTGAGGCTGATCAAATTCCAGACAGCATAATTCGTAAGGAGCATCTTGAAGCAAAAGTTCTGGAAAGATGCCAAATCCCAGCCCATTGTGGATCATGGCCATGGCTGCATAGTCATTATCCATGCGAAAAACTCGATTGGGCTTTACACGTTTTCTTCGGAATATGTCACAAATTCCTGTATTGGAATCATATTTCATTCCAATATAAGGCCATTTTCCAAGCTCAGACAGAGGAAATTTTTCTTCTTTGGCAAGGGGATGATCCGGTGGCAGAACCGCCATAAGATTTTCTTCCAGCAAAGGAAAAGAATCAATCTTTCCCTGTACCTTAGTTAGGAAGAATCCACAATCCACTTCCCCGTTAATTACCATTTGTTCTGCTCTTACACTGTCCTCTTCTGTGATCAGCTCCACTTTAATCTTTGGAAAATCTTCTCGAAATTTTCTTAAAATTCCCGGAATCCAATGAATAGAAATACTGTCAAAAATCTGGACACGGATCGTTCCACGTTCCAAACCATTTAATTCATCGATGGTCTGCTGGAACTTGCGCTCCCATCGCTGCAGCTGCTCCATATGAAAATAGATTTCTTTTCCTTCCGCGCTCAGCTGAACTCCATTTCTCTCTCTTTGAAAAAGAGAAAGGCCGGTACTTTCTTCCATGGCCCCAATAATATAACTGATTCCTGCCTGCGTATATCCCAAACGGTCTGCTGCTTTTCGAAAACTTCCTGTCTCTGCTACTGTGAGAAAAACCTCCGCATTGATTTTGTCCATGGTTCCTCCTATTCCCTATTTTTCATCTCTTTTTTTGCTTTCTTATACTTTAGCACATTTACACTTTAGTGAAAAGCAATACTTATCGCTAACTTAATTTTTCCTTGTTTTACTTTTTATAACATTACGGTTATTATAAAGATAGAAAATGACTAGTCAATAAAATACAAGCCAAAAGAAAGGAGAATCATTATGACAATCTTAAGTATGATTTTAACAATTATTGCAATGGCACTGCTCCTTATGGTATCTGGAGTTGGAATCGTTTTCTTTGGCGAATGGGCTTGGTATGTATTAAATGATACATTCCATCATCACCATTTAGTCTAGTTAAACCGTAAAGTTACAGAGCCCTTTATATTAAAATTAAGATAAAAACAAAAATACGGATGCAGCCAGGCCCCTAAGGCTTCCGCTGCATCCGTATTTTTTTGTCTATTCATAAATATGTGTGGAAACATCCACCAGATGATCTCCTTCATAAACTAACTTCATACTAAAAAAGCCGGCATCTTCCATGAGCAGCTGTAAAAACTCCCGATCTCCTTCCCATAAATTTAATCCGAAAACATCTTCTTTGGCAATCCACTCCAGATCTCCCTCCGAACACTCTTTTATCTCGCCTTCAAAGCCGGAAGCAGTAAACAGATGCATAAACTCCGTTTCATAAAGATCCGAAACAAATGTAACAATACCTCGATAGCGATACTGGGTAATGGTAAGATTTGTCTCCTCTAAAACCTCCCTTTTCATACAATCCTCTGGAGATTCTTTCTCTTCGAATTTTCCACCGACACCAATCCATTTGCTTCCATTTTCATCATTTTTCTTTTTGTTTCGATGAAGCATCAGATAAGCTCCATCTTTTTCAATATAAACTAAGCTTGTATTTTTCATGTATATTTTCCTTTTTTTTACTTTAGTGATGTGATAATATATTATGTGTTAAAATTAAACGATAATACGACTGATTCCACTGCAACGCAGCTGCCATCAGTCTAGATATAATATAACAGAAAAATAGGTAATTGCGAAACTTAATCTGTTTGAATGCGTATTCTATGCCAAAAAAGATTGTGAGAATAGCTAAATGGGATTTGCTTCCCTCGGGCCTCATCTCAAGTTCAGGATTGTTTGGAC
>JAUNNI010000041.1 GCA_030531555.1 Eubacteriales bacterium
TAAACACTGGGGTTGTGGCGGTTTTTAACCCACCATTACCCCTGAAGAGCCTTTTATTAAGACAATTTCCGGTTCTCTCATACATTGATTGCAGGAAATCATCTTTTACATATAAAGAAGGATCGTTAAGCTGATCTTCCTTCTTACAGAAATCCATGGAATAATATTTTTCGAATTTCGGACTCAAAATGATTTCTTTCATAAGATCAATACAAGCATCTTTTCCATCTATTGGCTTAAAAACCAAAGAAGATCCTTTCATCTGATTCACAGATTCCATGGAGGCCACGATATGATTCTCATTGCCAATTCCAAGATAGAGAGCTTTCCCAGAGGTTTTCATCCATTCTTTGATTTTCTTCATATCTTTATTTGGAACCATAACATGGAAGACTTCTTCCTCATCCATCCAATCAATTTGCATATCGTTATATTCACTTGCCACCACCCAACGAATGATGTGATTATCACAACGTAGGTAGATTTGATTATCATCTGCCATAGAATCCATCATACTCTCGGTAAGAGGCATTTTTTCCATTTGAAATGCAAATCCACCTTCTTCTAACACTCCAAAACTATAAGGAATCCTTAAAGAATCCAATCGGCCTTTTATATTATTTTCCTCTTTTATTCTAAGATCATTGGTCCATTGCTCATCACAGGAAAATTGTACATAATAATTATTCTCATTAAATTCATCCGCTTTCTTCTGATATTGACCAAAGTCACCATCCGACTCCCATACAACTCTTTTCTTCTCATAACAATTATATGGAACTGTCATCTTGTCATGGGTCATATCATAAATATAAATTTTTTCATTCCCACAAATCAACTCTGCATCATCATAGATTTGATAGTAAAATCCATCTTTTCCGCGGAATAATTCCCAATCAACAATATACCATTTGGTATCATAGCCTCGATATATATTATTATCAACCAAATGAATGCTCTCAATTTCACCAGGTTGGTTTCCCTCCAATTTTTTGGCGTAATCTTCTGTAAATTGATAACGGAGAAATTGTGTTGTTTCAGAGCTTTCTACTCCATCAATGATCCCGCTTCCTTCTTCCAATAATTGGATATCTTCTGGAGTGAATTCTAAACTTTTTTCATTGACAATCACTTCATAATCCATAGGTTTAGACAGAAAAATGTCAGAAACATCCAAAGGATTAAAATAAGCTAATCTTTCTTCTGGAAAGACGAAAGTAATAAGATTTCCTTTCTTTTCAAGTTCATAAGAAAAACCTTCACAAAATACTTCGATTCTGTCTTTTAGAATCTCATAATTATTCTCAGCCTCTTCCGCGGACAGATTAGGAATTTCCTTAAAATACATGGTTATCATGTTTTTTCCATCCAGGTCATTCATTCCATGACTTTCCTTTGAAAAAGAACATCCTACAAGAAAGAGGAAAAGACAAACAATCATAAAAATTTTTAAAGATTTATTCTTTTTCATCATCATTCTTTCCTCCTTCCATAATGGATTTTCCCCGATTAATCAGATCCTGTAAAGACAGCAAATCATAGTAGCCAATTTTTTCCGAATCATGAATAATATAAACTCTGTTCTTTTCTACATCAACACCAATGCAATGATCAATTGCGCATTCTTTGCCAAAACAATCTTTGCCTGTCTTTACTTTAACCAAATATTGATCTGCAAGAAGAGAAAGATATTGATTTTGGTCATAATAAAATTGCGGAGCAAGGTCACGATCTTCATCGCATCCTAAATCCATAGATTCTTCTAATATATCCTGCGCTTCACAAGAACCGTTTTTCACAGAACACCGGTAAATTTGATTTCCATAGACATAGTAAAAATATTCATGATCTGGTGAAAGGGAACCATATGGTAATTTCACATCAATAAGGTCATTGCTATTCTCATAACCAAAATGCTGAATCTCTTTTCCATCCTGATCATAAAGATAGATCGTATCTTGATTGATCAAAGTAAAATACTCGCCATCTTCGGACCATTTGGCAAATGAATTGTTATGCATTTGATACAGTTCGATAACGTCTTGGTTCCAATCTCTTAATGAGAAGATCTTTAATGTCTTTTTATTTTCAGGATCCACCAAGGATACCTTAAGTAAAGTGGAATCATAAATTAAGACACGATTTCCATTTTCATTGGGAAGGATACTTTGTACATAGTCTCCTTTTCCATAGAGATAGCTATCCGTATCTTTTTCTCCTACAGAATGAAAGAATAGTTTTCCTCTCCCATTATTACATTCTGCAAGATAAAGTTTTTTTTCTCCAAGAAAATGTGTACGGTATCCTACCATCTCGCTCACATCCTCTTCCGCCATTTTCTCTGTATCTAAGTCATAAATATAATATTTATAGATTTGACTCTCTCCTTCCAAAGAAAATCCCGTATTGGAGAAAGTAACTTTCTCCCCATCATATCCTACATAAGATAAAGCATAGGATTCTATTTCATCCCATGGAAGAGGAATCTCATGAAGGGTAAAGTCACCATCTCTCATATAATGATAAGAATCCCGAGACTTTATAAAAAGACAATCTTTCTCGCGAAATGCTTCCTCGATCATATCTTCTAATTCTATATATGAGCTTCCATTAAATTCCCAATCAATCGGATCATATCGAACAAGATCATGTTCCCCTGTCAGAACATAAAAGAATTCATTGGCACCACTTTTTCTTACAACCAGTGGATTTACAAATTGAGCTCCCAAAGATGTCATCGCCATGGTTTCCGTATTCAGCTGAAATAGAAAACCATTGGATAAAATACAATTCGCACTTGTGTCTCCACTTGACATATTGATAATATCTGCTGCAAATTGATGGGACATAGCAATCTCGCCACTGTTTTCATCCAAAAGATATAGATTTCTGCCAGCATATAGCAAAAGCATCTTTTTCTCTAACTCTAGAAATTTGATTCCTGTTTTATGAAATCCATTTTTTCTATATTCTTTCTCCCATAGTTTTTTGCGAGAATCCAAATCATAAGATTTGATGATCACTTCATTTTCATCACTGGATAAACCGGTGAGATAAAGAAAATTCTCATCAAGAAGAATTTTTTCAAAATGAACCATCTTGGAAGTTCTATCTTTCTCTATTTCTTTTGTCAAATTCAGAAGATTATTTCCTTTTATGTCATAAGAAAAAAGATTATTTTCATCTTCTGTATCTTTTCCAACAAAATAAAGAGTATCTTCATCCTCTGAGAGACATGCTGCTCCTGTATCACAAGCCTTAAATGGATCTAAACCATGAATTCTGTGAGAGAATTCCTTTTTACCACTTTCTAAATTGACAGCATGGATAGAATCCTCGCCTAAAACAAAAGCAAGTGTTTTATTTTTTATTGCCAAAACTTGTTGGAGTCCATTCGTGAATCGCGAGTGCCATAATTCCTTCCCAGACTCATAGTCATAAAGCCC
Source organism: Eubacteriales bacterium (assembly GCA_030531555.1). Lineage (GTDB taxonomy): Bacteria > Bacillota > Clostridia > Lachnospirales > Lachnospiraceae > Anaerobutyricum. Next base: position 3,447 of record JAUNNI010000041.1, read on the forward strand.
CAAAGAGTTATCATCATAGAGTAAGATCCGATGATCTTCCAGTAAATGATTCGCTTTGATTTCTTTCAAAGGGAATTCCGAAGAAGTTTTTATGGTCCGAACACTTTTCAAGGTATTTGCATCCCATATAGACAGAGTATGTCCTGATCTTGTAAATAAATATTTTCCTTCTTCATCGATTAATAAATCTTCTTCATTCTCATTGACTTTGTGTTGGATTCGGCTGGCTGTCAATGAACCAAATCCTGAACTTGACTGATAAACATCCAGAACATTTGTCAAAAGGTATTGTGCATATGGATAAACCGGTCGATTTTCCTCACCATCGGGTAATGCTTTTAACAAGTATTCCAGAGCACCTAATCGGTCTCCTCCTTCTATGGCAACCTGTGCCTGATTGCATAGAAGTTTCGATTCTTCTATGAGGGTTGCCTGATTCGACACTTTTAATTTATGATTTTGCACATAGACATAAGCCACAAATCCTAAAGCAATCACCATAACGAAGGTAGAAAGGATTCCCCAGCGCTGCATGCGATATTTCTTCTGTCTCTGTACCAATTCATCATAAGAACAGTAGAGAATCGGAGCTAAAATCTTAAAAAACTGCTGATTTAGACGTTTCAAAGACCCCTTTGTAGAATCAGAACGTACATCTAAGGCAAATGGCTCTCCATAGTTTAACAAAGTTTGTGGATACACTTCCTCCGGTTCCCCATCCACAATAATAGGTAGCACATGTAAAATATCATGATATTTTAAGAAAGTTTCCAATTCGCGATTCACCCAGGGACTCTTCCTGGACTCTTTGGAACATATAATAACCAAAAATTCAGAATTCTTTAATTGTTCTTCAATCTCCTCATTGAGATTCACTCCGGTAGATAACTCTTCTTTATCGCGAAATACTCGTTCAATTCTCTTTTTTCCAGTCTTTTTCTGGATTTCTTTGGACAAAGTATATCGTTCTAATTTCTTTTGCAAAGTTCCTGAAATTGCAATGTCCAAAGGAGTGTGTTTATAGCTGATAAAAACGTCATATTTGTATGTTTTATTATCTTTCTTGACTTCCATGTTAAAACATTCCTTTCTTCTTTCCACAATTATCATATCGTACAGATAAAAACACGTCAATGATTCCAAAGTATGTTAAACTATGATTATAGTATTCGTTTGCATAAAGGAAAAAGTCATGAAAATAATTTTTTTAGATATTGATGGTGTATTGAACTCACAGGATTATTATGAAAAAAATCAATCCATTGATTTTAGAAAACAACCCTTTGATCCAGCCTGTATCCTCTGTTTACAGACGATCGTCAAAGAAACCGGAGCAAAAATCGTTCTCTCTTCCTCTTGGAGAGGTGGATGGAATAAAGATCCATCTAAGTTACAATTGGAAGGTTCTCTTTTAAATGAGATTTTTTCTGCATATGGCATTGAAATATACGATAAAACGCCTTCCCTTCTTGTAGGAAAAAGACCTATGGAGATCCTTGCTTTTCTGAAGGAAATGAAAAAAAAGAAAGAATCTGTTGATTCCTTTCTGATCATTGATGACAATGATTTTGGATGGAAAAAATATCGTATGGATCATCGCCTGGTAAAAACTGATTTTATTCATGGAGGATTGAAAGAGATTCATGTGAAACCATGTATTGATATCTTAACAAAAAAACATATTATAAAAGATCTTCTTTTTCGGATAACTTACCTTTTGTAATCAATCATAAGAAAATATCAAAAACGACATGAAAAAAGCTGCCATTAAAAAATGACAGCTTTCTTTATCTTCATAATATTATTTACTGTTCAATTGTAACTACATTGCCTACAAGCTGGCTTCCGCTTGCTTCTGCAATACTTACGGAGTGGTTCGCAATACGCATGTAGCTGTTGAGAGTTTCCACAAATGTGATACCCTGTTCAAATGTACAGATACCGTTTTTGATTCGGTCCATATGATTGGACTGAGCGATACCGGATTCTTTACCAATCTGGCGTTCTTCTTTACGGATCTTAACATATTCTTCTGTTGTAAGAGAAGAAGTATAGAAGATAGTTAATGCTTCATCAATCAATTTCATATCTAAATCATAGATCTTCATGATTTCTTCGCAAGCTTCTTTAGAGTATTTAGTTCCAGTATCCATATTGTGCTCTAACTGATCCACAATCTTACAAGCGTGGTCACCAATCTGCTCTAATTCGTTGATTACATTGAATGCACAACCAAAGTAATTGGAAACTGTTTCTGGTAAGCTCATGGTGTTAACCTTTGTAAGGAAGCTGGAAATCTCACCTGTAAGGTAGTCAACAACATCTTCCCCATCATTAACCTTGTGACGGCAGGATAAGTCATTTTCAATAAGGCCTTTTGTTGCTGCTTCAAGGTTTTCTTTGATGATGTTAGCCATACGCTCGATTTCTTTTGTAACCTGAACCTGAAGTACGGATGGAGAACCAACCATATTTGGATCGATGTATTCGAGACGGAATGCACTTTCGTGTGCCTGTTTTGGAACAAGCATGTAAGTCCATTTTACAACAAGATTTACAAATGGAAGAAGAACGATACCAGTTACAATCTTGAATAAGATATGATAGAAGGAAATCTGGAACATTCCACCCGAAATATTTGCCTCAATGACCGACGTCAGTGGCGTGATCAAAGTTATTGGTATGAATAGGATCGCACCGACCACGTTAAAGATCAGATAAATGATCGCTGCACGTTTTGCGTTATTCTTCGCATTTAAAGCTGCAAGAAGTGGAGGTGTGGAAGAACCTACGTTGATACCACAGATAATATATGCAGCAAATCCAAGTGGCATTAATCCCTGCATTGCTAAAGCCTGTAAAACACCGACTGCAGCAGAGGAACTCTGAATGATTGCACAAAGAAGTACACCAATCGCAAATCCAAGAAGAGGATTCTTTGCATTTAAGATAAATGACTGGAATGGTGGGAAGTCTTTGAGAGGCTTCATGGCACCACTCATAGCATGTAAACCTTCAAAAAGAAGACCGAAACCAAGAATTACCTGGCCGATGTATTTATTCTTTTTCTTTTTGGAGTATAACATTAAAATTGCACCAAGGCCGATACAGATCGGAGCAATGGCAGAAACATCAAGGGCAATCAGAATGGAAGTAATTGTGGTACCAATGTTAGCACCGAAGATTACACCTGTTGCCTGAGCAAGATCCATGATCTCAGCATTGATGAAACCCATAACCATTACGGTTGTTGCTGAAGATGACTGGATAACTACAGTTACTAAAGCTCCAAGAAGGAAACCTAAGAATCGATTTCTTGTCAGTTTCTCAAGGAGATCCTTCATTTTTGGACCTGCTGCCAGTTCAAGTCCTTCGCCCATGTAATCCATACCGAACAAGAACAGCCCAAGTCCTCCTAACAATGCAAAAAAGCTGCCAATTCCCATAACTTTTTTCAGTAAACCCTAAGTCTACTATCCTCCTTAATAGTTTTTTTCGATTAGCAAATTTAACGAAATGCTGCAAATGAAATACGCCCCTATTCCGTCAAATTATATATTACTCTCTTTGTAACAATATCGCAAGAAAATATTAATCATTTTTTAAAATGAAATAAATATCACATTATCGTTTTCACATTACTTTCTACCTATTCTACGGGTAATTTTTATAGGAAATAAAATATATATCGTTTTTTGCAATTGGTTTTTCTGACAAATTCAATCCACGATTTCATTTTTGAATATTTATTCATTTTTCTTGCATATTTTATATAAAAATTCAACTTATGTGCATTTTTATTGACATTCTATGTCCTGAGTGGTATTTTATTTACAAGTTTTAATTTTCAAAATTTCATTTTATAAGGAGGACATTTTAAATGAAAAAATTAACAGCATTATTTTTAACAATGATTATGTTACTGACATTACTTGCTGGTTGTGGTTCTAATGGTTCATCCGAAAAATCCACAGAATCTGGAGAAGCCGGCATCACATTAGAAAGCGGCAAATTAAAAGTTGGTACAGAAATCGGTTACCCACCAATGGAATACTTCGATGAAGACGGTGCAACACCAATCGGTTTCGATATGGAACTTGCACAGGCACTGGCTGATCAGCTTGGCTTAGAATTAGAGCTCGTTGACACAGCTTGGGACGGCATCTTCGCTGGTGTTGATACAGATAAATACGATGTAATTCTTTCTTCCGTAAGTTTTACAGAAGATCGTAATGAAAAATACTTATTATCCAAAACCTATGTAGCAAACGCTCCTGTTATCGTAGTTCCTAACGATTCCACCATCGCTGACATCGCTGACCTTGAAGGCAAATCTGTAGCAGTTCAGATGGAAACAACCGCTGACTACTTAATCCAGGAATATGTTGGAAATGGTTTAAAAACAGATTTAAGACAGTATGAAAAAGTTATCAACGCTTTTGATGAATTATTAGCAGGACGTGTTGATGCCGTTTGTACAGACTCCGTAGTAGCTGCTTACTACCTTGGTGATGAGGCTTCCAACTACAAAACAGTATGGCAGGCAGAAACAAAAGAACCTATCTGTATGTGTATGAAAAAAGGAAATGACGCTTTAAAAGAAACTCTTGAAGGCGCATTAGATGAATTAAAAGCAAATGGCAAACTTGCTGAAATCGCAACAAAATATTTCGGTGAAGACATCACAGCAGATCTTGACTAATTTCGTCAGATCAAAATACCGATAGAAAGCGAGAATTAAATTATTTTGAATAGTTTTGACAGAATATTATTGTGGCTGCCTCAGTTGTTATCTGGTGCGAAGCTGACCATTATTATTACCATCCTCTCCGTAACGATTGGTTTATTACTTAGTGTTTTCCTTGCTCTTGGAAAAATGTCTAAGATTACAGTAATCAATAAGGTCTGCAGTGCCTATATCTTCTTCTTCCGAGGCACTCCACTCTTAATGCAGATTTATTTTATTTACTTTGGTTTACCACAGTTTAATCCAAAACTTACCATCCAAAGTGCTTTTGTGGCTGCAATGATTGCATACACATTGAATACAGCAGCTTACCTTGCGGAAAATATCCGTGCCGGTATCCAGTCAATTGACAAGGGACAGTACGAAGCTTCCAAGGCTTTAGGCATGACCTATGCACAGACCATGAGACTGATCATCATCCCTCAGACTATCCGTCGATTAATTCCACCTGTTGGTAACGAATTCATCATGGTACTTAAGGATGTATCTCTCGTAGCTATCATCGGTTTATCTGACCTTACCAAAGTTACCCGTGCCATCTCCTCATCCTCAGCAACTGCTTTGGTATATATTCCAGCAATGATTATTTATCTGATCATTACAGCATTCTTCTCCTTCGTATTTAACAAGATGGAAAAGAAATATTCTGTATATGAATAGGAGGAGGACACATGTCATTAGTTAGAACAGAGAATTTAGGAAAATCATTTGGTGACCTTGAGGTTTTAAGAGACATTAACCTCACCGTAGAACCAGGAGAAGTGATCGTAATCATCGGTGCTTCCGGTGCCGGAAAATCCACATTTCTCCGCTCTTTAAATACATTAGAGACCATCACTTCCGGTAAGATTTATATCGACGATGAGCTCTTCTGTGCTGCAGAAAATGGTCAGGTCATCGAAATGATGGACAAACAGAAACATAAAGCCCTTCTTTTAGAGATGGGCATGGTATTCCAGCGCTTTAATCTCTTCCCTCACCTTACCGTAAAAGAAAATGTTATGGTTGCTCCAATTAATGTAAAAAAAGTGGACAAGGCTGCAGCGGAAGCTAAGGCACTCGATCTCTTAGAACGTGTTGGCCTTGCAGATAAAGCCGATGTATACCCAAGCCGCCTTTCCGGTGGTCAGCAACAGCGAGTTGCGATTGCTCGTGCTCTTGCCATGGAGCCAAAGCTTATGCTTTTTGACGAGCCAACTTCCGCCCTCGACCCAGAGTTGGTAGGCGAAGTATTAAATGTAATGAAAGATCTTGCTTCTCAGGGCATGACCATGATCTGTGTTACACATGAAATGGGATTCGCAAGAGAAGTTGCAGACCGTGTCGTATTCATGGCGGACGGCATTATTATGGAGGAGGGAACACCAGAAGAGCTGTTCTCCAATCCAAAAACAGAGAAAGCAAAACAATTCTTACAGAGTGTTTTGTAATAGAAAAAGGGAATAGGAAAAAAGGAACCCTGCATCGAATCGATGCAGGGTTTTCTTTTACTTCTTTTTCGAAAAAACAGACAAACGTAGTTTACTAAAGCACAAAAGATATACAAAGAATGCCACGCTACATATACTCCAGGAGATTGGATAACTGATCATCATGGTGTACATATTGTTGTGAAGCGGCATTACAAAGAGGATCCACACACTTCGAAGAAGGCAAACAAGCACACCAGAAATCACCATAGGAATAAAGGTATCTCCCACTCCACGAAGAGCTCCTGAAAGAATCTCAATGCTGACATAAAGCACATAAAAACGGGTCAGATAACGCATCATCGCAACCCCGATTTTGATGACCCCAGAGTCGGTGGAAAACAGCGGGAAAATCCATGGACTGACTACATAGAAAGCGACACTTAAGCATACAGAAGCTGTGATGGTTTGAAGCATACAAATCACGATACTTTGTTTCACCCTTCCCATTTTGGCTGCTCCATAATTCTGCCCCACAAAAGTTGCGGCAGCGATACCAAAAGCATTAACTGTCATCCAAAAAACCCCATCTATTTTATAGTAAGTTGCCCAGGCAGCAACATAATCCGTTCCCAGACCGTTGACCCCCACCTGAATAATGATATTGGAAACACCATACATTACCGCCTGCATTCCGGCAGGAAGTCCAACCTGGATCATTTTTTTAAGAATGGCTAGATCCATATGTAATTTTTTAAGATGGAGCTGATAAGAGGCTTTTTGTCGTATCATCACGTAAATAACCAAAATAGCACTTACCAGCTGGGAAAGTATGGTGGCAAAAGCCGCCCCAAAAACACCCATGCGGAAAACAATAATGAATAGCAGATCCAAAATGATATTTAATATACAAGAAACTACAAGGAATAAAAATGGTCTTTTGGAATCTCCCACAGCACGCAGAATTCCCGATCCAACATTATAAATCAGATTGCCAATCATTCCTGTAAAATACACCCTTAAATATATGATCGACATCTCCATGGTTTCTTCCGGTGCATTCATCAACCTTAAGATGGCCGGTGTCATAACTATGCCAAGAACCATAACAGCAAAGCCACAAAGAAGGGAAAATAAGAAAACCGTGTGCACTGCTTTGCTTACCTCTTCTTCATCTCCCGCCCCGTAAAACTGGGCCACTAAAACCGTAGCGCCGGATGATAATCCCACAAAAAAGCCGATCACCAACATAACAATCATGCCACTAGAGCCACCTACCGCAGAGAGGGCTATTTTTCCCAAAAAACGCCCCACAATCAGAGCATCTGCCGTATTATAAATCTGTTGAAAAAATGATCCAAATAATATTGGAAAGAAAAAAAGAAGCATCTCTCTTCCGATTTTTCCCTCTGTAATTGGATTTCTCTTAGTTTGTTCCATCCTACTCTCCTACTTTAACTTTATTTTCAGAAATATTCTCATAATCCCCAATTGAAACAAATCTCAATTTCTTAATATATCATAAAATCGAAAAAAAGTAATGCGAATCATCGAAGAATGCGATAAGATATGATACAGGTCAATACTATCAGCATAAATCTTTCGATAATTATATTTAATACGAAACATTTTAAGAAAGGAATCCATTTGTATATATGAAAGGTGTAATTTTCGACATGGATGGAACCATGTTTGATTCAGAAAAAATATGGCGAGATATGTGGCAGCATCTCCCAGAAGAATACGGACTGGAACAAGACCCAACCCTGGGCCCAGATGTCTGTGGTACCACAGGAATTGAGATGCGTTCCATCATTAAAAGACATTTTCCAGACTTGGATGAATATGAATTAACCATGAGAGGGAGAAAACGCTATCATGACCGAATCACCAAAGCGCAACCGGAAGAAAAACCAGGACTTCATGAGCTGATCTCTCACTTAAAGAATCTTGGCTATCATCTTGCCATTGCCAGCGGCAGTGATCAGGATGTCATTCGCCTCAATTTAAAACGTGCCAACCTTTCTTCTTTCTTCGAAGCAACCATCAGTGGCAACGATGTGGTCCACGGAAAACCGGCACCAGACATTTTTCTGGAATCTGCCAGACAAATTGGCTGTAATCCAGAGGAATGTTATGTAATCGAGGACGGAGAAAATGGAATTCGTGCCGCTTTCGCTGCTGGCTGCACTCCAATTATGGTGCCAGATACTACCCCTCCAACGGAAGAAATGAGAAAAATGTGCAGTGGAATCTATGAAACTCTCTTTGATATCATTCCTGTGATTCATGAGTAAATCTACCCATTAAAAAACCGCAATAGGATGCATTCCTACTGCGGTTTATTTACATATTTAAGATTTCTTCTGTTTATTTTTCGCGGTCTTTCATAGCCTGAAGCATGCAATCTACCATTTCCCTTACACGGCCTGCACGGGATGGAGCATTTACAATACCGGATGTGGAACCAGATCCATCTCCGCCATTTACTACAACCTTGTATACATCCTCTCCAGTTGTGATACCAGAAGCAATCATAACTTTTACATTAGGATCCACCGCTTTAATTTCACGGCAACATTCGATCGTGTAGCTTGCATCTGCTGTGGTACCAGTACCGATAAGCGCAGTTGGTTCTGCAAGAATTACATCAACACCAAGCTCTGCAATGGCTTTGGATTCTACCGTGGAGTCTGCACATACGATTGTTACAAGATCAAGTTCTTTGGCACGGTTAATGCAAGCATATAATTCTGCGATAGTTTTCTGTTTTTCTGCATGATTTAATACAACGGCCTTTGCGCCTGCTGCTGCAAGAGATTCTGGAAGAACAGCACCAATTCCTCGACCCGGTCTTAAAGAATCCATATTCTGTGCTGTTACACAGATATGTTTTGTCTTTTCAGCAATCATACGAATGTCGGCATAAGGACATGTGAAAAAGATGGTAACCCCTGTTTCTTCACAAATTTTGTCACATGCAAGTGCTAATTCTAAGCTTTCTTCTCCCCAAAGGTAAGATTTTGGATTTACAAATAAAAATGGAACAGTAACGGTAGCTTTGCTCATAATATCCTCCTTATAAAACATAATACCCATAGATATTTTTATTTTCTCACAAAATACCTTCTTTCTCAAGAAAAAAAGCGTATTCTGCTTATATATTTGATAAAAGAGTTCATATATTTCTAATCAAAAATATGTTACAATTATTTTGTGAATATGTTCTCCGAGCCATACTCCTCTACGGCATGATTAAAAATGCTAAGAGAGAATGGCCAGGTATCAAAACCTCAGGGTATCATTGGAAACGATGATGCCTCCCGATTGGAAAGGAGAGTTGTAACATGTTAAAAAAAGCAGGAATTTTCTTCATCTCACTTTTGATGCTCGCATCTTTATGGGGCTGCAGCTCAAATGAAAAGTCATCAGAAGAAAAAACAAAGGTAACTGTATTTGCTGCCAAGAGTCTGAACACCGTTTTGGATGAACTGATCGTAGCCTTTCAGGAGGAACATCCTGATGTGGAGGTCATTGCCAGCTATGATAGTTCTGGCACTTTGATGGAACAGATTCGAGAAGGTGCGGAATGCGACATCTTTTTCTCCGCTGCCACCAAACAAATGGATCAGTTGGAGGAAGAAGGACTTGTTGTAAGTGATACTAGAAAAAATGTGGTAAATAACCAGGTTTGTGTCGTTACATACAAAAGGAGTGACACAAAAGTAAAAGGTTTGGATACTCTTTCTCTTGCTTCTAGTCTCGCCATCGCGGATGGAAGTGTTCCCGTTGGGAAATACACCCGTCAGGCATTGGTAAATGCCGGTATTTTACCAGCAGTCGAAGATGTTTCTCTCATCACCAGCCAGGAGATTTCTCAAGCACTCGATGGCACTGAAATCAACGAATGTGCCAATGTTGGTGCCGTGGCTGCTGCAGTATCCGAAGGATCCAACGAAGCTGGTACAGTTTATAAATCTGATACAACGGGATATGAAGATAAACTAGAGATTCTCGAGATTGTCAGCTACGATCTGACAGGTAATGTCATTTATCCGATTGCACAGATTGAGAATCCAGAAGCCAGCGATTCCGAAAAGAACAGTGCCAAAGATCTGATTACTTACTTAACATCAGATTCCGCAAAAGAAGTTTATGAAAAATATTATTTTGATACAAATGTAGAATAAAACTTACAAATCACTAATCATAAAATTTGTCAATATAAGGTATGATTTTAGAACAATTCACAAAAAAGGGGACTTTTTCAGCCCCCTTTTTTCGATTCTATATTGAGTTATTTATGTCTTATTTCACTGTTTTTTTAGCAGCTTTCTTTGTTACTTTTTTCTCCTCCACCTTTTTTTCCGGCTCACATGCATGAAGCATAATACCAGTTCTTGATGGAAGGTAAAGCTTAATCTTACCACCAAAGGAGCTATGTTTCATATGAGCCACACGGTCATTTCCACCATAAGGTAAATCATCTGAACTCATAACTACTTCATAATCCACAGGTTTTCCTACCGGAATTTCATATCCATCATAGGAATTATTTGGGCTGAAGTTGAATACATAAAGCGCTTCTCCACGTTCAAAAGCAACTACCTGATCGTCACAGTGAATCACACGGCGATCTGGACAGCTCTGTGAGAAGATATTGTATTTCTTCGCATTTTCGATCATGTCTTTATCAAAGTTTCCTAATAATTCATATTTTAAGAAACCGTTGGATTCTAAGCTCCACTGACGTCTGCAGTAATGATAGCTATCATTGTTACCCTCACGTGGGAAGTCAATCCATTCTGGATGACCAAATTCATTTCCCATGAATGCAAGATAACCATCTCCACCTGCTGCAATGGTGATGAAACGAATCATCTTATGAAGTGCAGTGGCACGGTCGATAACAAGGTTGTGACAAGAGCGGTCCATGTCAGTGTACATGTTGGCACCTGCCAAACGGAACATAAGAGTCTGATCGCCTACTAAAGCCTGGTCATGACTTTCTGCATAACCGATGGTCTTTGCAAAACGAATACTCAGTTCATCATAAATCTTTTCCACATTCCAGTCTTCATCGCGGGTTTCCTTGATGAGTTTAATCCACATATCAGGAACACCCATGGCAAGTCGATAGTCAAATCCGATACCGCCATCTTTAATAGGAATACACATACCTGGCATACCGGACATATCTTCTGCGATGGTAATCGCGTTCGGATTGATTTCGTGAATCAATTCATTTGCAAGCTGAAGATAAGTGATTGCCTCCACATCTGTATTGATGGAGAAGTATTTATCCAGAGAGTCAAAAGCGGTTCCCAAACCATGGTCTAAGTAAAGCATGGAAGTAACGCCGTCAAAACGGAAACCGTCAAAGTGGAATTCATCCATCCAGTATTTTAAGTTGGAAAGAAGGAAATGGATTACTTCATTCTTATCATAGTTAAAACATTTGGTTCCCCATGCGGAATGCTCACCACGATCTCCTTCATGGAAGAACTGACGGGTGGTTCCATCAAAAAGGTTTAAACCATCTGTTGTATTCTTTACTGCATGGGAATGTACCACATCAAGAAGAACACGGATTCCCATCTCATGAGCTGTATTAATCAGATATTTCAGATCTTCCGGCTCACCATAACGGCTACAAGGTGCAAAGAAGCTGGATACCTGATAACCAAAAGATCCATAATATGGATGTTCCATGATTGCCATAAGCTGTACTGTATTGTAACCACCCTTTTTCAGACGTGGTAAGACATCTCTGGCAAATTCACGATAGGTAGCAATTCTTGGTTCTTCCTGCGCCATACCAACATGAGATTCGTAGATGATCGGTGGTTCATTGCAGGAAAAATCCTGATCCGTCCATGGAAATGGTTCCAATGGATCCCACGCTTCAGTACTCCACATGGCAGTGCCCCATTTCTGAACGGCACGACGTGTATAGATTGGAAGATGTTCGGTAAGCTTATCCCCATTCTTTACGATTGTTTTCACCTTACATCCCTGCCAAATTGTTTTGCCTGGAAGCTCGATTTCCCAGATTCCATTCCATTCATCAATTTTCTTTAATGGATGAGAAGTCCAATCCCAATCATTGAATTCACCGGTAAGATAAACACCATCTGCTGCTGGTGCCCACTCACGATATACCCATCCGTCTTTTAATTGATGTAAGCCAAAATATCTATGTGCATTCGCAAAATCTTTAAGACTTTCTCCATCTTTTAACAGACTTTTCTTTTTTGCAAAATAACGGTCCATGCGCATATCAATATCCCCTGAATAAGGTAAGAATGCAGGATCACGTTCAACGATAGGATACATAATGCCCCTCCTTTAAGTTAAAGTTAAAATAAATATCTTTTTATATATTATACTTGATAAAAGCCTTCCTTTGAATAGAAAATTTTTCTTTTCCACGTATTTTTTGCAATTTTTCTAACAATTCGCTCTATTTTATATCATTAACAATCTTCTTTTTTCCTTTACTCAGATGTTTTTTCGAAATATGGTATTCTTTATCTAAAAGATGCATAATAATTCGAATCAGCACGTCCACCAAAATAAAGCCAAAAGCAATGGCAAGGCTAACCTCAATAAGAATCCTTGTTTCTGCGTAAGTAACATAGAAATGATTGTCAATACAGCCTTCCATAAGAAAATAAAGATGCGGTCCAGGCAAAAGCGGAACCACCGCTGCCGTAAGGAAGATGGTTGACGGGGACTTAATCAAACGAGAAACCACAAAAGCATAGATTCCAACAAAAAATGCTCCTGCCACCGTCGCTGCAAACTGACTTGGAATCAATCCATAGGCCAAAGCATAAACTGCCCAGGATAAAAAGGCTCCGATTCCCGCATACACCACCTGTCTTCCCCGGATTTTGAACATATAGGCAAAACCAACACATGCTGTCGTACAAGAAACCAGTTGAATCCAAAGATTCGTATTCACTACCATATTCACACTCAGACTCTCTGTTGCTCTCTCTCTGAGAATCAGAAGGGCCAAAGCGATTCCTGTAGCAATTCCTGCAGCCCCCAAAATTGCCTTCATAATATTTAAAAATCCTGAGATAAAATCACTTTCTAAGATATCACGGATCCCGTTGGCAAGACCAAGTGCTGAAATCAGTAACATGATACAGCCGATCATGACACGGTGTGGATGGTGACCAAATCCAAGATTCTCCATGCTGTGGATGGTAAGACCTGCCACAAAACAGACTATCAGATTATGGGTAAAAAGATTCTTTTCATGTTTACCAAGCCAGTCTCCCACTGCCACCATGACAAATGAAACAAGCATTGCCAGAATGGCATCCATGAAATCGCCACCAAAGAAAATGGTGAATCCTGTTCCACCCATGATACCAGCCAGGTATTTGATGGCCGGATGCTGTTGCTTTCTGGCCATGATCTTATCATATTTTTTCTTAATCTCATCTTCACGAGGTTTTTCATCACAAATATAACGGCAAAGCCCCGAAATCTGATCTAATAAATCAAAATCCACGCTGATCTGTTCAATATGTCTGATCTGAGTGATAATCTCTCCTTCCACGGTCTCTACTGTAATTTGCATATTACTTGGAATCACAAATACATCTGCATGAACAAAGCCATAAGCACGACACATTCGATATAAACTATCCTCTAAGCGAAAGTTTTCTGCACCAGATTTTAACATAGCTTCACCTACGTCTAATATCCGCTGCACCAGTTTGTAATTATTCATTCATTTGTCCTCTTTTTCTTAAGGAATTTCTAACATTTAATTATAGCAGATTATGTGGAAATCTGCATATGATTTCCGTAAAAAATGAGTCACATTCTTTATTTGCTCCTTATTTTATCTTAAGGTAATCTTAATAGTTTTCTTACATTCTCTAATCCCTACTTAATACTTTTTGTGGAAGAATAAGAATAATAATTCTATGTATAATAAGGGGTATTTTCATTGGGTCGATTTTTATTTTTTCGAAAAATATCATCCTTCCAAGTGATTGGTTTAGGTTTTTTAAGTGTAATCATATGCGGTGCTCTCTTGCTCTTCTTGCCGTTTTCTACGCAGGCTGGACAAAGCACCTCTTTTTTAGATGCACTTTTCACCGCAACTTCTGCAGTATGTGTTACTGGTCTTGTCGTTCAGGATACTGCAACACATTGGACACTGTTCGGACAAATCATCATTATTCTTCTGATTCAGATTGGTGGTCTTGGTGTCGTAACTGCAGTCGCCTCTGTCAGTATGCTCACAAGAAGAAAGATTGGTCTTCGTCAGCGTAACCTGATGCAGGAAGCATTCTCTACCAATTATCTCAGCGGTATTGTAAAACTGACATCTTTCAGTATTAAATTCACCTTTCTTTTAGAGGGAATTGGTATGGTATTACTTTTCATTGTGTATTTTCCACTTTATGGATTTGCAAAAGGTTTATGGTATTCCGTCTTTCATGCCATTTCTGCTTTTTGCAATGCTGGATTTGATCTCATGGGTATCAATGAACCATTTTCCTCACTGACCAGTTTTCATCAGAATCCAATCGTAAACATTACGATCATGGGATTGATTGTTGTCGGTGGTCTCGGCTTCCTCACTTGGGATGATATCCGAAAGAATAAATTATGTTATAAAAAATATGGAATGCAAACAAAAACAGTACTTTTTGTTTCCACTGTCCTGATTGTTTTTCCTGCTATATATTTCTTCTTTGGAGAATTTCAATCTTACGCTATGTCAACCCGTTTCTTTGGATCCTTTTTCCAGTCTGTCACCATGAGAACTGCTGGTTTTAATACTCTGGATCTGGCAAAGTGCAGTGAAGCCGGTTGGATGCTCATGATTATTTTAATGTTGATCGGTGGTTCTCCAGGATCCACTGCTGGTGGTATGAAAACAACAACCATCGCTATTTTATTTGCTAACATCAAGGCTGTTTTCTGGCGCAGAGAAGATTCCACTTTATTCAAGAAAAGGGTTCCTGAAGAAGTGATTCGTCAGGCCGCTGTGATTCTTATGATGTATCTCACCCTCTTTTTGAGCACTGGAATGATTATCAGCCGTTTGGAAAACATACCACTTATGGTTTGTCTTTTCGAGACCGCATCCGCCATCGGTACAGTAGGTCTCACCCTTGGTATTACCACAAAAATCGGGACAATTTCTCACATTCTTTTAATCATACTCATGTTCTTCGGTCGAGTTGGAGGTCTTACTTTAATCTTTGCTGCAAATCGTGGTATCAAGAAGACACATTCCCGCTATCCAAAAGATCATATTACAGTAGGATAATTCAACATATAGTAAGAAAGGATGACAAAGTATGAAGACAATTTTATTAATTGGATTAGGTCGATATGGTAAACATATCGCAAGAACTTTAAATGAATTAGGTCATGAAGTCATGGCAATTGATACAAAAGAAGACCGCGTCGATGCGGTTATGCCATTTGTAACCAGTGGGCAGATCGGTGATAGTACTGACGAGGATTTTATGCGTTCTCTTGGCGTTCATCATTTTGATGTATGTATCGTTGCTATTGGTGATGATTTCCAAAGTTCTTTGGAAACCACCGCTTTACTTAAGGATCTAGGTGGAAAATTTGTTGTGGCAAGAGCTGCCAGAGACCGCCATGCTAAGTTCTTATTAAGAAATGGTGCTGACGAAGTCGTATATCTTGAAAAACAATTGGCCAAATGGACTGCAATCAAATATAGTTCTGACCACATTTTTGATTATATTGAATTGAACAAAGATTACTCTATCATGGAAGTAGATATTCCAAAAAGATGGCTTAATAAGAGTATCATCGACTTAGATATCCGTAAAAAATACGGAATTAATATTATTGCTGCAAAACACGATCATAAATTAAATATGGAAATTGGTCCAAATTACATCTTACAGGAAAATGACACTTTACTTGTCGTTGGAAAAAGTACTGAAATCTATCGTTGTTTTGATATTTAGGAGAAAAATTAATGGAAAATTTATTATTAGTTGGTGCATTGGTATTTATTGGAACTATTGGATTTATCATTGCAAAAAAAACAAATCTTTTCGTGAAAAAGGAACGAGAAGACCGAATTATTGATGATATTTTTAGTAAATAATGGTAAAATACACATAGTAATACACAATGTTAGGAGAGAGATTTTACCATGGAAAAAATTATAGGTTTTTTTCAAAAATTGCATCAAAATCTATCCACTCATGAAGAATCATCTTTGGAATATATCCCGGTGGATTTACAAGATGTAGGAGAAAAAGAACACGTTCTTGTATGTCTCTCCCCTTCTCCATCAAACGCTCGAATCATTCGTGCTGCTTCACGAATGGCTAAAGCCTTCGAGGCCTCTTTTACCGCACTTTATGTAGAAACTCCACAATCGAACCCTGCCAATGAAGAGGATCGAATTCGTTTGCAAAACCATATGAATCTGGCGGAAATATCCGGTGCCAAAATCGAGACTGTCTATGGAGATAATATTGCCTATCAGATTGCAGAGTTTTCCAGACTATCCAATGTTACTAAAATTGTGATTGGCAGAAGTGCTATGGAAAAAAATTATCCATGGCAAGGTCCATCTCTGACAGATCGTGTCATTGAATTAACTCCAAATCTGGAAGTTCATATCATACCAGACCGTGATACTCAAAATAGATCCAAAAGAAAAAAGTCAATTCGACCCCATATTTCTTTTAATTGGAAGGAATGTCTGATTTGTATAGGCATTCTATTTTTAGCTTCTTGTCTCGGTCTTTTAATGTATGAAAAAGGACTAAATGAATCGAATATTGTTACAACCTACCTTCTTTCCGTTGTCATTATTTCCATTATCACGAATGGAAAGATATATGGTGCTCTGGCATCACTGGCCACGGTTTTTATCTTTAATTTTTTGTTTATTGATCCAAAATACACTTTGATTGCCTATGATGAAGGCTATACTATCACTTTCATCATCATGTTTGTTTCCGGTATGATTGCCGGTACTTTAGCCAATCGATTAAAGCTTTTTGCAGCACAATCCGCTCAGTCAGCATATCGAACCCGTATTCTATTGGAGGCCAATCAGGAACTTGGAAAAAAACAAGAGCAAGAACAAATATTACAAACTCTAGGTAATCTTCTTTTACGATTATCTGGTCGAAAGATTGTCATTTATCCACATGATTCTAACGAATCAATTCTTCATTTTCCTAATTCTAACGATTCTACTCAAGAAAATGAAGCAAATCAAGAGGAAAATATCCGTATCATAAAATGGGTTATGAAAAACAATAAAAAGGCTGGCGCAGGTACTGATACTTTTTCAGATGCAAAAGATCTGTATTATGCCTTACGAGTTGGGGATCAAAACTACGGTGCTGTTTCTATTGAGATTGCCGGGCAACCTTTAGATGCCTATGTGAATAGTATGTTATTATCCATCATTGGAGAATGTTCTTTGGTTTTAGATAATCTTAGAAACCGCGAGGAAAAAGAAGAAGCAAACTTACGAGCGCAAAATGAACGACTTCGTGCCAATCTTCTTCGTGCAATTTCTCATGATCTTAGGACACCACTAACAGCCATTCATGGAAATGCAAATATCCTAATTCGCAATGATGAAAGATTAAATGAAGAGAAAAAAGAACATCTTTATGAAGCAATCTACGATGATTCCATTTGGTTAATCCAACTTGTAGAAAATCTTCTTGCGATTACGAAAATTGAAGAAGGTCGCATGCATCTTCATCTTCAGTTGGAATTGTTGACCGATGTAATTGAAGAAGCACTGAATCATGTAGATTCTCAGAAAAAAAATCATATCATTCAATTTAAAAAAACAGATTCCTTTACCATGACGCGAATTGATCCTGGCCTTATTGTTCAGCTTATTGTAAACATTATAAATAATGCGATTCGCTATACCCAAAAAGGGTCCACGATTACAATTTCCACAGAGGAAAAGGATAACATGGTCATTATGCGCATATCAGACAATGGTCCCGGAATCGCAGATCATGATAAAAAACACATTTTTGATATGTTCTACACCGCCAACCAACAAATCATCGACGGTAGACGCAGCCTTGGAATGGGACTTGCGTTATGTAAATCTATAGTCCTTGCCCATAAGGGATCCATATGGGTAGAAGATACTGTGCCGCAGGGAACTACTTTCGTGATTTCTCTACCGGCAGAGGAGGTTCAGCTTAGTGAATAAATATAAAATATTAGTAGTAGAAGATGATACCGCTGTAAGAAACCTTATTACTACAACTTTAGAAACACAAAATTATACTTATCTTGCTTGTGAGAACGGAAAGGAAGCGATTCTAGAAGCAGTATCTCATAATCCAGATGTTGTACTCTTAGACCTGGGGCTTCCTGATATGGATGGAGTTGATATCATCCGTAAAATCCGAGGTTGGTCTAATATGCCAATTATTGTAATCAGTGCACGAAGTGATGACAGAGATAAAATCGAGGCTTTAGATGCTGGTGCTGATGATTACCTGACCAAACCATTCTCTGTAGAAGAATTATTGGCCAGATTGCGCGTTGCTTTACGACGCCTTTCTTATATGCAGGGAAAACTTCCACAAGAACAAACTGTTTTTGAAAATGGTTCCATGCGTATTGACTATACTGCCGGATGTGTTTATTTATCGGGAGAGGAGATTCATCTCACGCCAATCGAATACAAACTTCTAATTCTTTTGGCAAAAAATATTGGAAAAGTACTGACCCATACCTATATTACAGAGGCTATCTGGGGACATTCCTGGGAAAATGATGTAGCATCTCTTCGAGTATTTATGGCAACTTTGCGCAGAAAACTCGAAAAGATGGATCATGAAAATGATTATATTCAAACCCGTGTTGGGATTGGTTATCGTATGGTAAAAGTATGATTTTTAAAGATTTGATATAATCTCCAGTAACAATTCACATACTTTTGTAAGATCGGATACCCTGGAGTATTCTCTGACAGAGTGGATCTCATTCATTCCATTTGCCAGAACAAGACCTTTGATCCCATGTTCACAAAAATTATTACAGTCAGAACCGCCATAAGTCTCCACGAGACGAGGTTCGATTCCAAGGTGTAATGCAGCTTTTTTAAAAGTCTGTGTTACACTTTCTTTTTCTTCTACGCGGTAAGCATCGAATTCTTTTTCTAGCACAACATCGACATTGCCCCCAAGCTCCGCAGCACATTCTCCAAAGACTCTCCTAATCTCTTCCGCCCAGAAAGTTACCCGATCTTTCTTCATGCTGCGAATCTCTCCAGTCAGATATACTTCTTCTGGAACAATATTCTTACCATCACCACCCTGGATGGTACCAAAATTCACTGTGGTTTCTTCTTCCACATGACCATATGGAAGCTGGGCAATTGCTTTAGCAGCAATGTAGAGGGCATGAATCCCTTTTTCAGGAGCAGAACCTGCGTGAGACGCTTTACCATGCACATGAATATAGACAGAATAGATGGAAGGAGCTGTGTACGCAGCACGCCCAATCTCTCCACTGAGATCCAATACCAGTGCCATCTTTGATTGAATTTTGGAGTAATCCGCCAAACGACTTCCCTGACAATATGGCTCCTCTGCCGGAGTGAATAAAACCTCAATATCCGGATGAGGAAGGTCATGTTCTGTGTAAATTCTTAAAACTTCAAGAATTTCCGCCACACCAGACAGATCATCTGCCCCCAATACAGTAGTGCCATCTGTAGTAATCAAACCATCCTCATGGATCACAGCTTTTTTCTGATTTCCTGGTGAAACCGTATCCATATGAGAAGATAAAAGAATCGATTTTTCTTTATTCACTTTTTCCTCTGGAAGATTTCCAGGTAAATATACATAAATATTATTGGAAGGATTCCCCTCTAATCCAAGGTTTTTTCTACAAATCTCTTTCAGTTCTTCAGAAGCTTCATCCTCGGAATAGACAAGCTCCATATCTTCTAGATTCTTTTTCACATATTCTGCCATATCTGCCTCAAAATATGACTCACTATCAATTTTAATCATATCAAGAAAGCATTGAACCAATCTTTCTTCCTGTATGTAACTCATGATAATACCTCATTTTAAATCATTCTATAAAAAAAGGGCGTTACCAACTATGCAACGCCCATATATTTTTCTATTATTAAATCTCTTGTTTTTTCTTTGCAATCTCAAGATTCTTCTCAAAGAATTGTTCGCCAAACAATTTATGACACTGATGAGAATAACTCTTTTCCGGATGAAGGAATTTTTCTTCCTGGAAATCAAGGATTTCTAAGATATCCTGTAATTGCAAACCAGAATAATACTTCTTAAAGAATTCTCTCATATAAACAATCACTTTGATTACCGCTTCATTTACAGAACAATACTCACCATTGTTCATAACGATATTGGCTGTACGTAAATCATATCTCGCTGCATTTTTAAAATTCTGTCCCATTTGAACCTGATCTGCTTCAGATAATTCCACTTTTGGAATACACATGAGCCATACGAGAAGATACTGAATGAACTTAAGATCTCTAAGATCAAGTCCCGCATAAACCATTGGATTCAAGTCAACATTACGAAGTTCAATATGATCCACACCAAGTTCCGCAAGATTATCCAGATTATTATCACCGCGTGGTTTTAAGCGAATCGGATAATATAGTTCCGATGGGTAAGCGATGAAACCTTTATCTACATATCTTTGAATGCTCTTGATATAAGATGGAAGGCTGGAATAATTAAATACCGGAATAAAATGATTCCAATATCCAAGCTCACTACAACGAACAGAAGCCATACCAAGGAAAGACGTTTTTCCTTTCTTCCCTTCTTCTAAGAAGGATCCGTCCAGATCAGGACTTGCTGCAGTAATTGCTGTTACAATCCAACCGTATGCCGCCAGATTCGAAGCTAATTTCAAATACACTCTGTCTTTATAAATACGATAATCTGATTCTGCACTTGACTGAAATCCTGCCTGTAATAATTCATCCGAGAAAGAATAGTTAACATGAATGCCGCTAAATGCCATTTTATATCTTCCATAGCGTACGGAAAGGTATTCACGATAAACAGCTTTTTGAATCTCATCCTCCCCATAAACAGCAATTGGAATATCCTCTGAAGTGCGAATATATGGTGGATTAGAATTTGGCCATAAATATTCCTTTGGATCAAGCTGATCCAACAATTTAAGCATCTTTCTGGTATAATATTCCAGTTCTTCGATGGCTGCTTCCGCAGAATCATTGACACCAGTATTAATCTCTGTCTGATTTTCGCTGAAGTCTCTCACGATATGTTTCTCCCCATGAAATGGGTGCAAAGATTGCGCAAGCGTTCCCTCAGGAGTAATTCTCAGGCTTTCTTTTTCTAGACCAAAATTCCCTCTTAATAAATGTTTTCTGACATCTGCATTCTTAAGATCAAACATCTGCTTTCACTTCCTCTGGATAAATGTTTCATTCATAAACGGCATACTATATAATTATTTTATCAAAAATACATCAATGATACAATAATAAAGTGAAATAACGGACATATCCATCCTCTTCCCAACAAGTCATCCCAACGGTTTCTGCCATTTTCTGTGCATCAATACAATAAGCGGATAAACAAGAATTTCTCTTCCATGGTCCGGCAGACATGAGAAGAATATCATCAAGGCCATCATTGACCATGAGACCGTGTAATACCTCTGTCAGTTTATTCTGCTTTCTCTGTATGGAAACCTGTTCTTCCCGGTCAAGAATATTTTTATACTTGGTTTTTGTCTGTAAGATCAATGCGTTCTCGTATTGATTCATTTTCTCAATCATCTTCTGCACTGTCCCACACTTTGGCGGGCATCCATAGGCAAGGTCATAGTTGCCGCATACATTCTGTACACATAATTTACGATAAGAATCATCTGTGCAGATTTCTGAAGTTTTCATAATCTTTGCATCGGCAAATCCCAATGCTTTTGCTAATTTAATATAATCCATAGACCTCTCCAACGCATAGTATTCTTAAGTTTATCATAGCTTGTTCTCCCTCCAATCACAAGGGAATCATTGGAGAAAGAACCGTAAGAATATGAAGAAAAACACCATGGAATTTATCAAAAAATTGCTAGTAATATCAGATAATAATGCCTTCTAAATGATCCATCTCATGCTGGCAAATCTGTGCCGTCCATCCTTTGAATTTTGAACGTTGCTTCTGCCAGTTCATATCATAATACTCAATCTCTATGTTCTCATAGCGAGTTGCAGGGCGCACCCCCACAAGGGATAAACATCCTTCCTCTGTTTCATAAGGCGTATCCTTACTGATAATCACAGGGTTAAACATCACAAGATCCATAAATCCTATATTCACTATGATAACTCTTTTATTGACACCAATCATATTAGCTGCCATACCAACACAACGTTCCCGATTGGCACGCAGAGTATCTTGTAAATCCTTTCCAACAGAAAGATCTTTTTTCGTAGCAGGTGTTGATTTTTTCTTCAAAAAGAAGATATCTTTACAAATTGGTTTTATCATATTATAAATCCTTTCTCATTATAACATTTATTAACGAGGCTTCTGGCATAATGGTGGAAGCCTAGCACCAAAATTTACAATTACACATTG
>JAUNNI010000042.1 GCA_030531555.1 Eubacteriales bacterium
TAGAACGCATTAACTCTATGAATATAAAGGAGTTAAAATCATGACTAAAAAACAGGAAAAAGGTCATGTATATATTCCGGAAACTCTTTTTAAAGAGATTGCGGATGGAGATAACCATGCCCTTGAGGAATTATATTATATTTCCTATAAACCCCTTTATGCGTTCCTTTTATCTCTGACTTTGAATAAAGAGGATGCAGATGATCTTTTGCAGGATACCTATATCCGTGTGAGAGAAGCTGCTCATTTATATAGACACCAGGGGAATCCAATGGCCTGGATCATGAAAATTGCCAAGAACCTCTTTCTTATGAAAAAACGTAAGGAAAAGGGAAAAGAAACATTGGAATTATCTGAGATTAATACAATGATCGAAAACACCTTCTATGGGATGGATCAGGTGGAAGATCGTTTATTTTTGGAAGAACTCTTTCTTCATATTAAGAAGGAAGATCGAGAGATAATCATCATGAACGTATTGATGGGTATGACTTTTTCTGAGATTGCCTCACTGATAGATAAACCACTGGGTACGGTGCTTTCCCGATATCACCGTGCTATGAAACGATTAAAAAATCTGATGAAACAGAAAGAAGAAAGGAGATAGGTGTATGTATAAAGAAGTAAAAGAACAATTACATCATAGTTTTGACACTGCGGCACCCAATCTGCTTTCTGAGATTTTAAATGCAGAAATTCATCAGCTTGCCTCAGAAGAAGAACTTTTTTCGGAATTAAAAGAAGAAGAGTATGCTTTCCATGGAAAAAAAGCTCACAGAATGTATAAGTATGCAAGTATTGCAGCAATATTTATCTGTGTTATCTCCTTGTTCTTTTTCCAGACGCAGTCCGTAGAGGGAACTGTGACCGTAGAATGTACACACTCTACAAAGATATTGATCAATCATGCTGGAAAGATTGTAGGTGCTCATTCCAATGATTCCAGTGAAAAAATGGTGAAGCTTTGTAAAGCAATCAAGGGGAAAGAATTAGGAGAAGGCCTGCATAAGATCTTAAAGGCAAGCAAACATAACAATAAGACCGTTTCCATTATTTATGAAGGAAAGAAAAAGACAGATGAGAATCGTGAGGTTATTCGAGATGTGTCGGATCGTTTCACAAAAGATTCTGGAACAAATATAGTCTCCAAAGAACAATCAATTGGCAAGGCAAAGCAGGAAACTGTAGATGTGGCGCAAGCACATGAAAAAGATTCTCCTGTAGAAGAAAAAACAGAAGATCCGGTGGAAACTACAGAAGAGATGGTGGATTCCAAGGAAGAGCCTGTGACTGAAGAAGTCGGAACAGAAACAGAGGAAGTTCTTTGCGAAAAGATTACATCGGAAGATGATGTGACAATGGAGGATGTAATCGTAAACGAAGAGATGAAAGAAGAGGAACTCATAAAGGACGAAAACATAAAAGAAGAGGATACAAATCAAGAAACAACAAAGGAAGAGATTTGTACGGAAGAAACATCAGGGATTGAGGAATCGATCGATCATTCTGATGCTACAAAGACGGAGGATTCCTCTGTAGAAGATCTTTACCAGGAAACAATTTCTACAGAAATGATTGAGTAGAAAAAAGATAGCTTCATAGAAATTGTTGAAATACAATCTGCGGGATTTATGCTTGTTCCGCAGATTTTTATATTTCTTGCCCAATCTTTTTTCTTCAATAAATGTTTTCTTATAGGTTTATAACTGATATAATAAGAATAACTATGATATTCGTTAAGAATGAGAAGGAGTAGCATATGATCTATTGTTTGATTAATCCATCTTCCAGAAGCAGAAAAGGGGTTCGAATCTGGAAGAAAATCGAAAAAGATCTAAAAAAAGAATGTATTGCTTATCAGACGATTATTTCAAAAAGCAAAGATGATGTGACCAATGCGGCCAAAAGACTGACACGTGATTCGGAAGAAAAAACGGTTATTATCATTGGTGGGGATGGAACCTTAAATTCCTTTTTAAATGGAATGGAGAGAACGGATGGAATCTGCATCGGTTATCTGCCAGTGGGGTCAGGAAATGATTTTGCAAGAGGTATGGGAATCACTGCAAACTATAGAGAAGAACTGGAACTGATTCTGCATGATCGTCAGAAACGACATATTTATTACGGAGAAGTTTCTTATAAATCTGGTCGTAACCAACGTTTTTTTGTGAGCTCGGGAATTGGCTACGATGCAAAAGTTTGTTATAAAGTGGATCATTCTCCTACTAAAAAAATACTGAATTTCTTCCAACTTGGTAAACTGATATATCTTGTGCTTGGGGTTCTATATCTCATTAAGGCCAAGACATTTACAGCAGATCTTTTTGTGGATGATGAACTTGTATTAGAAGGAGATAAATTCTTATTTACCTCTTTCCATGTTTTGCCTTATGAAGGTGGCGGTTTTAAGTTCTGCCCGGATCAGCATCCAGAAGATAATCGACTTCATATTTGTGCAGTACAGGGGATTCCACGTTGGAAGCTTCCATTTATTATTCCTCAGGCTTTGATGGGCACTCATGTCAATCGAAAAGGAGTTCATATCTATTGCTGTGATCACGCTACCATCCAGACGGGTTCTCCACAATATGTCCATACAGATGGAGAGACGGACCATAAATATGATGGAATTACTGTTTCGATTTCCGAGGAAAAGATTACATTTCTAAATTAATCGAAGGAATTAGCACTCGATACTTGACAGTGCTAACAATTTCCGATAATATCATACTAGAAAGAAGGTGAAGTTATGGTTTATTGGAAGATTGATGACGAAACCATTCGTTGTTTGATTAATAAGGATGAAATCGGTCAGCTTGGATTTGATCTTGAGCTTTTGAAACAAGATTCCTCCAGTATGAGTCATTTTTTAGAAGTACTGATTCAGGAATCTCATAAATATATTGAATGGAACACAGAAAATGGTGTACAGAATTATGCAGCGCGTGCGTTACCTGCCAATCAGTTTCTGATTACCATCAGCTGCACATTTAGAGATGCAGCCATCAATCGGGATATTCAGCAGATTCGTCGTATGATTCAGGCATTAAACCGCATGATTCCTTTGGAACGACTCGATCAGGTTGAGCAGCTTACAGGCTCAGAAAAAGAAGAGGCTTTTGGCAGTCTCTCAAAGGATCTTCATGATGTTTGTATTGGAAAGATTGCTGTTGCTCAAAAAGAGGAAGAAGTCAATCAGATGACACCATCTGGACAAGAAGAGATATCTTTCGATCATTCAAAAGAAGAAAAAGCAGTAAAAGAAGTTTTCCCAAATCAGAAGATCACTTTTAAAAGCATGAATTCTCTTGTAGAGTTTTGTTCCCTGCTTGATGAAGGATATTCTTTCCAGTCAGTTTTGTATCGTTCTCACGAGGATTATATTCTTTTGATGGATTTTACGGAAGAGGATAACAATGTCGATATTATTACTATGTTAATCACAGCAGAAGAGTATGGCGGGGTGTGTGAAGCACAGGGTTATTCCAGATATTATCTTCAGGAACATGGACAACTTTTAATTGCAGAAAATGCACTCTCTATTCTGCGAAAATTACGATAGATTAATATTTTTTATGAAAGCGTCAAAGATATTTTGACGCTTTCTATGGTTATTCCCTTCATTTTGGTATATAATAGTACCGTGGTGTCTTTTGATATCATATTGGGATATAAGAAAGGAAAAAACAATGAATTTATCTGAGATCAGAGTGAATATCGACCGGGTAGATAAAGAAATTCGCGAACTGTTCCTGGAACGAATGGGACTTTCAGAGCAGGTAGTGACTGTAAAAGCCCAGAATGCGGATAAGATATTTAAGCCAGATCGAGAAAGAGAGATTATTAAGAATAATTCAGAAGGACTTCCGGAAGAGTATGTTCGTGAATATCAGGCTATGATTAAAAGAATCATGGAGGTAAGCCGAAAGTATCAGTATGGAAGAATGCTCGCGCTTGCCGATTGCTTTCCTTTTGAATTTGTGACAGAGCCGATTGAACACAAGAATCTGATACTTCAAAAAAAAGAAGAAGATTTAAAAATTTATTATCCAAATCAGGAGATTGGCCTTGCAGAATGCCTGGAAGAAGCTGTGGAAGCCGTTGTAAAGGATAAAGTTGATGCAGGGATCACGATTATGGAAGGAGAGAGCTGTCAGGTCAACGAGGAATTGCATGAGATGCTTGCCAAGTATCCGATTTATGTCAACGATTGTGTGACAACAAATGAGCAGCCTTCCAGAAAATGTATCACATTTTCCAAACATCTTCTGGTATTACCAGAGCATAATCGTTTTAAAATTGCATTTACTCTTCCAAATCGCGGAGGAACCATTGCAGGGATTCTTTCTATGATTTCTGACTACCATGTCAATATATCAGAATTACATACCGCACCAATTCGCAAAGATAATGAAAAAGACTATCGATTCTTTTTGGAATTGGAAGCAAATATGAATACTGAGCTTATGAGAAGCCTGATATTCCAGCTGTCCGAGGAGACACAGATGTTTCAGATTCTTGGCAGTTATCGTTATGAAGGGGATTTTTAATGAGTTTACAGATGGATTTACTAAATCCGACGGATCTTGAACAGTACGAAACTCACATCCGTCGTTTACGATATGATGACAGAGATTGTATTATGTATGAAAATATGTTACATTTTTTGTGGGATTTCGTCATTGGAAAGAAAGATTATGAGCCGATGGAAGAAATCTATGAGGAATACTCTTTTTGGAATCATCAGATGATTAAAAAGGTACTTTATCAGGACCATGCCCATCCGTATGCCAATATTCAACGTTGTTATCAATCGATTATTGAATTATTGAGACAGAAGCCTCAAGCAGGGCGTGAATGTATTGATGCGATTGGTAAAGAAAGCTTTTCTTACGATGGATTAGCACCGAAAATCCGAATGGATGCCAGTGGCAGAATCTTTCGCCCTATGTCCAAGCTTTTCGTTCTTTATAATTATGCCAAATATTATGAAAAACATGGAATGAAGAACGAGCTGGAGGCTTTAAAAAACGATTATCCATTTGCTTTTACTCAATTTGATGACGAAGAACATCGTGCCCACGATTTATATTATAAAGAGCAGATGGAAGTCCTTCAGGATAAGATTGTTTATCCGATTGAAGAAAAGGTTTATAAGATTCCCTGGGGACCAAAAGATTTTTATTTATATTTTGATGAAAACAGCTATATTGCATTATAAGACAGTTTAAAATGAGATATTTATATATTGAGATAAGGAGACTATTATGAGTAATTATTCAATTGAAACAAAATGTGTACAGGGTGGATATACTGCAGGAAATGGTGAACCAAGACAGATTCCAATCATCCAGAGCACAACATTTAAATATGCTACCAGTGAGGATATGGGTAAATTATTTGACTTAGAGGCAGAGGGATATTTCTACAGCCGTCTTCAGAATCCAACTTGTGATACGGTAGCAAGAAAAATCTGTGAATTAGAAGGTGGTACTGCAGCGATGCTTACATCTTCCGGTCAGGCAGCTTCCTTCTATGCTGTTTTCAATATTGCTTCCTGCGGAGATCATGTTGTTTCTTCTTCTTCCATCTATGGTGGAACCTTCAATCTTTTTGCAGTAACTATGAAAAGAATGGGAATTGATTTCACATTTGTAAGCCCTGATTGTAGCGAAGAGGAATTAAATGCAGCATTCCGCCCAAATACAAAAGCCGTTTTTGGAGAGACAATTGCCAATCCAGCCCTTACTGTTCTTGATATCGAAAAATTTGCCAATGCCGCTCATGCACATGGTGTTCCACTGATCGTAGATAATACATTTGCTACTCCTGTAAATTGCCGTCCATTCGAATGGGGTGCAGATATTGTAACACATTCCACAACAAAATACATGGATGGACATGCAGCCAGCCTTGGTGGATGTATCGTAGATCATGGTGTATTTGATTGGACCAAATATCCAGATAAATTCCCTGGATTATGTACCCCAGACGAAAGCTATCATGGCGTTACATACACAGAACGTTTTGGATTGGAAGGCGCATTTATTACAAAAGCAACTGCTCAGCTCATGAGAGATTTTGGTTCCATGCAGTCTCCACAGAATGCATTCCTTCTTAATATGGGATTAGAAAGCCTTCATGTTCGTATGCAGCGTCATTGTGAAAATGGTCTTGCTGTTGCAAAATTCTTACAGGATCATGATCTTGTAACTTATGTAAATTACTGTGATCTTGAGGGAGATCCTTACCATGATCTTGCAGTAAAATATCTTCCAAATGGTTCCTGTGGCGTTGTAAGCTTTGGTGTGAAAGGTGGAAGAAAAGCTGCAGAAGCATTTATGAAACAGATGAGACTTGGTGCCATCGAGACTCATGTAGCAGATGCAAGAACCTGTTGCCTCCACCCAGCAAGTGCAACTCACCGTCAGATGAGCGATGCAGAGATGGAAGCATGTGGTGTTAAACCAGACTTAATCCGTTATTCTTGTGGTATTGAAAATGCACAGGATCTCATCAATGACCTCGCACAGGCATTAGAAAGCATCCGTGATTTCAAATAAGGATTGATCAAAATTAGATAAATAAAGAAAAAAGCAGGGATTTTCTCTGCTTTTTCTTTATAATCCAAGATTTTTTCACAGTTTCTTCATGAATTAGAAGTAGAATATAAAAGAATAAAATATCCTGACTATAGGAGGAATCATGGAAAGAAAAAAGATTTTAGTTGTCGATGATGAGATGCGTATCCGTAAGATTGTCAAAGACTTTTTAAGAAAAAATGATTATGAAGTGTTGGAGGCTGAGGATGGAGAACAGGCTTTGGATCTCTTTTTTGAAGACAAATCCATTCAGCTGATCATATGTGATATCATGATGCCAAAAATCAATGGATATGAAGTGGTGAAAGAGATTCGTAATTATTCGGACATTCCGATCATAATGCTGACAGCCAAAGACACAGAAAATGATGAGCTTTTGGGATTTGATCTGGGAATTGATGAATATATCTCCAAACCATTCAGTCCCAAAATTTTAGTAGCCCGTGTAGAAGCGATTTTAAGAAGAAGCAATGGTCCTTCCAACAGCGATTTGTTAACTGCAGGTGGAATCAGTCTGGATCTTTCTGCTCACCAGGTTAAAGTTGATGGTACAACGGTTGAGCTTAGCTTTAAAGAGTTTGAGCTCTTACATTTCTTTTTCTTAAATCAAGGCGTCGCTTTATCAAGAGAAGTCATTCTTAACAAAGTTTGGAACTATGATTATTATGGAGACCCAAGAACCATCGATACTCATGTGAAAAAACTTCGTAACAAATTGGGAGATAAAGGAGATTATATCCGTACTATATGGGGAATCGGATATAAGTTCGAAGTAGAGTAGGAGTTGCTATGAAAAGAAGATCCATTCGATTTAAGATGACAGCAATACTCATCAGTATTGTTGGATTCGTTTTATTATTTAGCTGGCTTCTGAATCTCTTCTTTTCCGAGAGATATTATCTATCCATTGAACGTTCTTCCATCATACAATCGTTTGAAGAAGTGAAGACAAGCCTTGCGGAAGAAAACGATTTTTTTTCAATCAATGATAGTCTGGAGCAATTATCCAATCGGACCAATGTGAAGATGATGGTTGCTATGACAAATCCATCGACCTATCAGCAAAATGTTATTTTCAGTAATATGTCAGACGGTACCAGAGCTTATCAGGAACTTTTGGATTACCTTTCTGACCTTCGAAATCGATTGTTGGTCGATTCGGATAGTCTGCTGAATTCCGATAAATCCGATCTCTCCAATTGGCTTCATCCATCTTTTCGAGATGAATTACAAAATCTTGTGAAAAAAGGTTATCTGGTTGTTCAGATGAGAGACGATTTTTCTGGCCAAAATGGATTGTATCTCTTTGGTTTTATTGACGATGATTATATGGTTGCCATGCGAGTTTCTATTGATGGAATTCGATTTAGTATTCGAATCCTCTCTAACTTCCTGGCCATGATGAGCATCATAGCCATTATATTTGGTATTCTTTTTATTTGGGTTTACACTTATCAGTTCACAAAGCCGATCAAGGAAATGGCTCATGTGGCAGATCAGATGACCAAGCTGAATTTTAAGACTAAAGTGAAAAATCATGGGGAAGACGAGATTGGAACCCTCGGTACTTCCATCAATAAACTGTCAGATGCATTGGAATCTACCATTGCCGATTTAAAAACGGCCAATATCGAATTACAAAAAGATATCGAGAAAAAAGAAGAAATCGATGAGATGAGAAAAGAATTCCTTTCCCATGTCAGCCATGAATTAAAAACGCCAATTGCTATCATCCAAGGTTATGCTGAAGGATTAAAAGATGGCATCGTTGACGACCAGGAGAGCATGGATTTCTACTGTGAAGTTATTCTGGATGAAGCACAGAAAATGAACAATATGGTTCGAAAACTTTTGACATTAAATCAGCTGGAGTTTGGAACGGCACATTTGAATATCAGCCATTTTAATTTGAAAGAAATGATTCGCAATAAATTAAATTCATCAAGTATCCTTTACCAGGGAAAAGACATCCAGGTGGTATATGAAGAAGAGGCTGATGTTTTTGTTTGGGCCGATGAATTCATGATGGAAGAAGTATTTATGAATTATCTGACCAATGCAATCCATTATGTTTGTGACAAGGGTATGGTTCGAATCTGGCATGAGCGCATCGGAGATAGTATTCGGACTTATGTTTTCAATGAAGGAGATCCGATTCCACAAGAAGAGCTGGATAAGCTTTGGATCAAATTCTATAAGGTGGATAAATCCAGAAGCAGATCCTATGGAGGAAATGGTATTGGATTATCAATCGTAGCGGCTGCCATGAGAGCTCACAACAAGAACTTTGGTGTGGAAAATCGTGAAAATGGTGTTGTTTTCTATTTTGATCTGGAAGGGGAAATTGTGACATCGGATTCCGAAAAAGAATAATATTCATAAAAATAAAAAAGCGTCATCAGTGAAAACTGTGACGCTTTTTTAAAAATAAAGTATAAACCTGATTATTCATAAAGTGGAAAACTTCCGCTTTCTTCATCGTTAAATACGTAGTATACTTTTCCTTCTTCCGGTTTAATATATAAATCAAGCTGAGCAAGATCTTTTACCTTACGGTCTTTGTTACCTGCATCTACCCAAACTTTTTTAGCAGCAGCAATGATTTCTTTGCTTTCTACACTTTTACCGGAAAACTCAATATTTAATGTTGATTTCATAATATAAAGCCCCTTTCTCTTTCGTGTTTCTAGATAAAAAATCCTTGTCTATCATATAATATTGATATGTAAAAATCAACTAGAAATTTTTGTCATAAGAAAGAGGACATTTGGTTTTTTCGGTTTTTTCACTTTTTTATGAGGACTTGAATCTTTTGACAAATGAGCAATATGATATTACAATATATTAAGTTAGTGTATTAAAGTAAAAGAAAGGAAATTATATCTTATGATATCCATTATAGATTATGATGCAGGTAATATAAAAAGTGTGGAAAAAGCCTTGCAGCATCTCGGAGAGGATGTTGTGATCACCAGCGATCCTGAAATGATTTTAAATAGTGATAAAGTAATCCTTCCAGGCGTTGGCGCTTTTGGGGATGCTATGGAGCGACTTCGAAGCTCAGGACTTGATCAGGTGATCTATCAGGTGGCTGAGAAAGGGATTCCATTCCTTGGAATTTGCCTTGGATTACAGCTGCTGTTTGAATCCAGTGAAGAAACTCCAGGTGTAAAAGGATTGGGCTTATTGAAGGGAAAAATTGTAAGAATTCCAGATCAGGAAGGGTTAAAAATACCTCATATGGGATGGAATTCCATTCATTATAAAGAAGGAGCACGTCTCTATAAAGAGATTCCTCAAGATTCTTATGTTTATTTTGTTCATTCCTACTATCTGAAAGCAGAGGATGAAAATGATGTCGCTGCTACCACAGAGTATTCCACTCATATCCATGCCTCTGTGGAACATGGCAATATTTTTGCCTGTCAGTTCCACCCGGAAAAGAGTAGCAGTGTGGGTCTTAAGATTTTAGAAAACTTTGTGAATCTGTAGAAGATTAGGAGGATAAAATGTTTACCAAAAGAATTATTCCATGTCTTGATGTTCATGCAGGGCGTGTTGTAAAAGGTGTGAATTTTGTGAATTTAAGAGATGCCGGTGATCCGGTTGAGATTGCTGCAGCTTATGATAAAGCAGGGGCAGATGAAGTTGTATTCCTTGATATTACTGCTTCCTCGGATGCCCGTAATACCGTGGTTGACATGGTTCGACGTGTTGCTGAAAATGTGTTTATTCCATTCACAGTAGGTGGTGGAATCCGAACAGTTGATGATTTTAAAGCAATCTTAAGAGAAGGTGCCGATAAGGTTTCCGTAAATAGCGCTGCCATTATGCGTCCAGAATTAATCAGTGAGGCTGCAGACAAATTTGGAAGTCAGTGCGTGGTTGTTGCCATCGATGCCAAACGGAGAGCCGATGGTGGCTGGAATATCTTTAAAAATGGTGGAAGAGTGGATATGGGCATTGATGCTGTTGAATGGGCCATGCGCGCTGAAAAATTAGGTGCCGGTGAAATTCTTCTTACCTCTATGGATTGTGATGGTACAAAAGCCGGATATGATTTGGAACTCACCAGAATTATTTCTGAAAATGTTGGAATTCCTGTGATTGCTTCTGGCGGAGCCGGCACTAAGGACCATTTCTATGATGCCTTTGAAGTGGGAAAAGCAGATGCAGCTTTAGCAGCTTCTCTTTTCCATTTTAAAGAACTGGAGATCATGGATTTGAAAAACTATCTGGCAGGAAGAGGCGTTCCAATGCGCCGATAATAAGATATTAAAAAGCTATGATATATAAATAGAGAAAAAAAGTTCCCGGAAAATGATCAACCGGGAACTTTTTATTTTTTCAATGATGTTTGGTTATTCTACAGCGGATGTTGCTTCCTGCTCCTGTAACTTTTTCTGAGCAGTTGCAAGCATCAGTTTAATACGGTTTACCTGATTTACTTCGCTGGCACCTGGATCATAATCGATGGCAACGATGTTAGATTCTGGATAAACACGTCTTAATTCTTTGATTACACCTTTTCCAACAACATGGTTTGGAAGACAGGCAAATGGCTGTGTGCAGACAATATTCGATGCGCCACTCTTAATAAGCTCGATCATTTCACCCGTTAAGAACCAGCCTTCCCCAGTCTGGTTACCAAGAGAAACGATTGGATCTGCATAAGTTGCAAGCTCTTTGATGTGTGGTGGTGCATCAAAACGTGCACTCTTTTCTAATTCTTTACGAATGAATCCTCGGTATACTTCAATGGCATTGATGGCAATGTTGCAAAGCTTGGCAGCACGAGAAGATTTACCAAGATACTCGGATTTAAAGTTTGCATTATAGAGACTGTAGAACATGAAGTCAAGCAGATCAGGCATTACAGCCTCTGCACCTTCCGCTTCTAAGAGCTCTACCAGGTGATTGTTGGCATCCGGAAGGAATTTTACCAGGATTTCACCGACAATACCTACACGAGGTTTCTTTTCGTCTGTGATTGGAAGAATATCAAAATCATGGATGATATTTTTTACATTTTTTCTAAATTCAAAATAGTTGGCTTTTTCCAGGGATTTGATACATTGTTTTTCCCATTTTCTATGAAGTCGGTTGGCAGATCCTTTTACTTTTTCGTATGGACGAACACGGTAAAGAACACGCATGAATAAATCACCGTAGATGACAGCCTGTAATAAGCGGTGAACCAGAGGAATCGTCAGCTTAAAGCCTTCATTTTTTTCAATTCCCTGAACACTGACGCTGATAACAGGAATGTGTCCATATCCATTCTTTGCAAGACAACGACGGATAAAACCGATGTAGTTGGTAGCACGACAGCCACCACCAGTCTGTGTGATCAACACAGCCACTTTATCTAAGTCGTATTTACCGGAAGTGAGGGCAGTCATAATCTGGCCTACTACAATCAGAGATGGATAACAGGCATCATTATTTACATACTTAAGACCCATATCGACCGCCTGTTTTCCCATTTGAGGGAGAACATCGATATTATATCCAGATTTACGGAATACTGGCTCTAAAAGGTTGAAATGGATTGGTGACATCTGTGGGCAAAGAATGGTGTAATTTTTACGCATTTCTTTGGTAAATTCTACTTTTTCAATGCTTGCAGGTACTGGTTTTGGCTCAATATTTTTCTTGTTACGAATACGAACCGCAGCGATGAGGGAACGAATACGGATACGGGCTGCTCCCAAGTTATTTACTTCGTCAATCTTAAGCACCGTATAGATACGTCCGGAATTGGATAAAATATCATTGACTGCATCCGTAGTAACCGCATCCAGACCACAACCAAAAGAGTTCAGCTGAATAACTTCAAGCTGTTTGTTTTTCTTTGCGTAGTTGGCAGCGCCATATAAGCGGGAATGGTACATCCACTGGTCAGAAACGATCAAAGGTCGTTCTACTTTGCCAAGGTGGCTAATGGAGTCTTCACTGAGTACTGCGATATCATAGGAATTGATCAATTCTGGGATACCGTGGTTGATCTCTGGGTCGATATGGTATGGGCGACCACAAAGTACAATACCCATACTGCCGGTTTCTGCAAGATAAGCAAGGGTTTCTTCCCCTTTTGCACGAATATCGGCACGAACATTTTCTGATTCAATATAAGCAGCGTCCACCGCCTCATTGATCTCTTCTTTTGTTACATCATAGTATAAAGATAATTCATCAAACAATCTTACTTTTAAAGCATCCGAATTATCCAAAGCAATAAATGGATTCATGAAACGAATGGAAGGATCGCGAAGCTCTTCCATATTGTTTTTAATATTTTCTGCATAAGAAGTAACGATTGGACAGTTGTAGTGGTTGTTGGAATCGATGGTCTCATTCTGCTCGTATGGAATACAAGGGTAGAAGATGTTCTTGATCCCTTTTTGCAATAACCACATGACATGACCATGGGCAATCTTAGCAGGGTAACATTCGGACTCACTTGGAATGGATTCGATACCAAGCTCATAGATCTTACGGGAAGATCTTGGAGAAATCATGACGCGGAAACGAAGCTTGGTAAAGAAAGTGTGCCAGAATGGATAGTTTTCATAAATATTTAATACACGTGGAATACCGATGACACCACGCTCTGCCTCTTCAAGAGGAAGGGATTTATAACCAAAAATACGATGGTATTTATAATCATACAGATTTGGTATCTCATTTTTCTTTTTCTCGATGCCGAGACCACGCTCGCAGCGGTTTCCGGTGATAAAACGACGACCTCCTCCAAAATCATTGATAGTGAGAAGACAGTGGTTATTACATCCTTGGCAGCGGCTCATGGAGTTGGTGTATTCCAGATTGATGATCTCATCCAAAGAGAGCATGGTGGTCTTTTCTACTTCATCATCTCTTTCTCTGGCAATCAAAGCTGCACCAAAAGCACCCATGATACCAGCGATATCCGGACGAACTGCATGGCAGCCGGAGATACGTTCAAAACTGCGTAAAACGGCATCATTATAGAAAGTACCGCCCTGTACTACAATCTTTTTCCCAAGCTGTTTTGGGTCAGTCAGCTTAATTACTTTAAGGATTGCATTACGGATGACAGAGTAAGCAAGCCCGGCGGAAATATCACCAACGGTTGCCCCTTCTTTTTGTGCCTGTTTTACTTTAGAGTTCATAAATACGGTACAACGGGAACCTAAATCGATTGGGGATTCTGCAAATAATGCAATTGTGGCAAAATCTTTTACGGAATAATCGAGGGATTTTGCAAATGTTTCAATAAAGGATCCACAGCCAGAAGAGCAGGCTTCATTTAATAATACATTATCTACGGCATTGTTTTTGATCTTGATACATTTCATATCCTGACCACCAATGTCTAAGATACAATCTACGTCTGGCTCAAAAAATGCAGCGGCATAATAATGAGCCATGGTTTCTACTTCACCGTGATCAAGCTGCAATGCGGATTTGATCAGGGCTTCTCCATAACCTGTGGAGCAGGAACCGGCAATCACAGCTTTTTTTGGCAGCTGTTTTTTCAGTTCTTTGATGGCGCGCATGGTTGTTTTTAAAGGACTTCCGTTATTATTATCATAGAAACGATAAAGAAGAGAACCATCTTCCCCAACTAAAGCCACCTTTGTGGTGGTAGATCCGGCATCAATTCCGAGGAAACATTTGCCTTCATAGGTGGAAAGATCTCCTTTTTTCACGGCGAACTGATTATGTTCTTTGGTGAACTCTTCATATTCCTTCTCATCTTTAAACAGTGGCTCTAAACGTTCGACTTCCACAGAAAGCTGAATGTCAGAGTATAGATCATCGAGAAGATCCTCTAACTGCATCTCACAATATTGTTTGGCATTCATGGCCGCACCGCTTGCCGCAAAAAGATGAGAGTGAGGAGGATCAATGATGTGTTCTTCATCAAGATTCAAAGTGCGGATAAAAGCATTTTTCAGCTCAGGAAGAAAATGAAGTGGTCCTCCAAGGAATGCAACATGACCTTTGATTGGTTTTCCGCAGGCAAGACCAGAGATCGTCTGGTTTACTACGGCCTGGAAAATAGATGCTGCCAGATTCTCTTTGGAAGCTCCTTCATTGATCAATGGCTGAATATCGGTTTTTGCGAATACGCCGCAACGTGCAGCAATTGGGTAAATGGTATCGTAATCCTTTGCGTACTCATTCAGTCCGGTGGCATCCGTTTGTAAAAGACTGGCCATCTGATCGATAAATGAACCGGTACCACCGGCACAGATTCCATTCATACGCTGTTCAATTCCATTATCAAAATAGATGATTTTTGCATCTTCTCCACCAAGCTCAATGGCAACATCAGTTTTTGCCTCATAATCCTGTAAAGCAGTGGATACGCAGATTACTTCCTGACAAAATGGAATCTCAAGATAATCGGAGATAGCCATACCTCCAGAACCTGTTACGGTTGGATGGACAGAAAGGTTACCGTGACGTTTGATTGCCTTACCTAAAAGGTCCTGAAGAGTTCCTTTGATATTGGCAAAATGTCTCTTATAATCTGAAAAAATAATGCGTTTTGCACCATCAAGAATTGCAACTTTTACAGTGGTAGAACCAATGTCAATTCCCAATGAATAATTCATAATTCTTTCATCTCCTTTTCTAAAAGTATCTGAAAATATATATTAAAAATGTAACATCATAAAGTAATATGGATTCTTATATAAATATAGGTAATAGTCCAAACTAAAATTATAAAGGATTTCCGAAAAAAATACAATCTTTTTCTTTCGGATCTTGAGGAGTTGTTTCTGGGCTATTGAATATGGACATTCTAAAAATTGACAAAAATCTACGATATCTTTATAATAGTAGGAACATATTATTTATGATTTTGTCTGAAATGATAAAAAGAAAGGATTTATATGCTTAGAGTATTTAAAACCATTGATGGTAAAATATATCAGATTCATCAGGAAGAAGGTCTGGAGCAGGCGGAGAGTAATAGCTGGATTGCCCTCACAAGACCGTCAATGGAAGAATTACAGCTTGTCGCAAATCGATATGGGATTGAAATGGATGATCTGAAATGTGCCCTTGATGTGGAGGAACGTTCTCGTCTTTTAGTAGAAGAAGGATATACCATGGTTGTTCTTGATATTCCGGTATCTGACGAGAAAGATAATAAAGATTTCTATCATACCATACCATTTGCTGTGATCATCACTGCAGAGGAGATTATTACAGTTTGTTTGGAAGATACCCCAGTGCTTACCGTATTTATGGATGGCAGAATTCGAGGGTTTGACACTGCGAAACGTACCAAGTTCCTTTATCAGATGCTTTACCGCAATGCTACCATGTATCTGCAGTATCTCCGTATCATCCATAAACAGAGTGAAGATGTGGAGAAAAAGCTCAATGAGGTACAGAAAAATCAAGATCTTTTACAGATGCTTGATCTTGAAAAAGGTCTTGTTTATATCACAAGCTCCCTTCGTGGCAATGAAGCTGTTCTTGAGAAACTGACAAGAACATCTGCTATTCCACATACCGAGGAAGAATTTGAACTTTTAGAAGATGTGATCATCGAGAACAAACAGGCCATCGAGATGGCGAAGATTTACACAGATATCTTAAGTGGAAGCAGAAATGCTTATGCTTCTGTGATCAACAACAATCTTTATGGTGTTATGAAAATCCTCACTCTTCTTACCATCGTTTTTGCAGTTCCTACCATTCTTCTTGCAGCATTTGGCATGAATGTGGGTGGAGTTCCTATGGCAGGTAGTTCTTTGGGATTTTTCGTGATTTGTATTGTAACCATTTTGCTTACTGTCCTTGCGGGATTGCTTGTAAACAAGTTTCATAAATTTAAATAGAGGAGGCTCATTTCATGAATAATTGGTTATATCGCTTAGAAGCGAAATATGGCCGTTATGCCATAAGAAATCTTCCTTTATATATTGTTGGGATGTATGTCATAGGTTTTGCGTTAAATATGATGACGCAGGGAAGAATTTATTATGAATATCTTAGCCTGAATCCTTATATGATTCTTCATGGGCAGCCATGGAGAGTTGTGACATTCCTTTTGGCTGTGCCATCAACAAGTATTATTTATTTGATTTTTGCAGTGTTATTTTATTATTCCATTGGGCGACAGTTATGCATGGTGTGGGGAGCATTTAAATACAATCTTTACATGCTCACCGGGATTCTTGCAACCATCGTTGGTTCTTTCTTATATTATGCAGTAACCCATGAAGTTTATATTTTCATGGATGGCTATTATATTTACCTGTCCATGTTCCTTGCATTTGCAACAATCTTTCCAGATGCCATGGTATATCTTTATGGAATCTTTCCACTTCGAGTAAAATGGCTGATGTACCTGGATCTTATCTATCTTGCCATTGATTTTTATCGTGGATCCAATGGTTCAAGAGTTGCCATTGTAGTCAGCTTGTTAAACTTTGCCCTGTTCTTCTTTGGAAGTCGCAATGTGAAACGCTATTCTCCAAAAGAGATTCATCGCAAAAAGGTTTATCACCAAAAGGTAAAACCTACGAAGGCATATCGTCATCAGTGTGCCATCTGTAAGAAAACAGAGCTGGATGATCCGAATTTGGAATTCCGTTATTGTTCCAAATGTGATGGAGATTTTGAATATTGTAATGAACATTTATTTACCCACACGCATATCAAACAATAATTAGAGGAGAGAATAAATGGATATATCAAAACAATTGTTGGTTGGTGAATCCATTTCACATGCAAAAAAGAAGATTATCAAGCCGATTGAACTGGGAAAATTTCCATCCCGTAAGATTATGTGGTATGCCATCACGACTACATTTGAGGAAGATAATTTATTTTATATTTTATCTGGCTCAGAGTTTCGGCATCCCCTGTATCATCGTGTAAAGGATGAGGGGAGCCCATTGGAGCGGCGATTAAAGATTCTTGGAATCTGTGGATCGAAAAAAGAAGCACTGGCTATGATCCAGGATATCGTTCAGAAATCTGTCGATTCGAATACGGTGATGGATTTAAAACGTGTTATTCATACGTGGTAGAACAGGAGGCAATCAATGTTATCCACAATCCTGTCTGTGTTGCTTTTTGTTCTGAAGCTTATCGGATTTCTTCTATTGTTTCTTCTTACCCTTGTTCTGATCATTTTATTTGTACCTGTCAGATATCGGATGGAAGGTGATAGCTATCATGAGAAACCGATTGTCGGTCATATACAAATCACCTGGTTTTTACACTTGATCAATGTACAAATGAATTATCTTTCAAAAACGCTTTTTTATGATCTTAAGATTTTTGGCAAAGTATTTTTCAGTAATCGACCAGATTTTTTAGAAGCCAAAAAAGAAAAAGAGCAGGCAAAAAGAAAAAAAGCCAAAGAGAAAGCGCAGAAGAAAGAGCATTTGAAAAAAGAGCCGGTGGTGGCAGAAGAAATACTCGTGAAGGATGAGATAGATTACACGGAACCAGATCATGAGGTTATTATGGAAAGTGCAGATTCTACGGTAGCTGCCGTAGAAATTGCTGAAGAAGAAAATAAGGAAGCTCTTCCTTATAATCCAACCAGACAACCTACGGTTTTTCCTGAGGAGAAGACGAGGGAAAAAGAACAAAAAGAAAAAACACAAAAGAAAAGAAAAGAGAAAGAGTCCAAAAAGGATTCGAACGAAAAAAAGAAAACAAAAGAAAAGAAAGTGAATAAGAAGGAGGGTTCTTTAAAAGAAAAGAAAGGAATTCGTGAGAGATTGGATGAAGTGAAAAGTATGATGGAGGAATACCAGATTATGAAACTTCTGACTATTTTGAAAAATACCCTTTTCCGTGTACTAAAGCATATTCTTCCAAGAAAGCTGGAAGGAAGACTGCGGTTTGGCCTGGATGATCCGGGGATTACCGGCCGAATCACAGGATATGCGGCAGCATTTTATCCATTCTATTGTAAAACTCTCACCTTGCAGCCGGATTTCCAGGAAAAGTGTCTGGAAGGAGACCTGAAAGGGTCCGGAAGGATTCGTCTGGCTTTCTTTCTTTGGATTTTAATTACATTATTATTGAAAAAAGAGATCCGAAAGCTTATTCGTTTGATCTTAAAATAACAGGAGGCAGCTATGGCAAAAAATGGTTTTGAAGAAACAGTTAGCTCTTTATTTCATGGCTTAGATCAGGTTATGTCAGCAAAAACAGTAGTTGGAGAGCCTCAGATCATTGGTGATACCATCATCTTACCTTTGGTGGATGTATCCTTTGGTATGGGTGCCGGTGCATTTGGAAAAGAAAAATCTGATAGCAGCGGTGGCGGTATTGGTGGAAAAGTGACTCCAAGTGCTGTATTGATCATCAAAGATGGCAGCACCAGATTGATCAATGTGAGAAATCAGGATACCGTAATGAAACTTATTGATATGGTTCCAGATGTGGCCAATAAAGTGGTTTCTATGATCAAAGGGGATGACCCTGAGGTGAAAGAAGCGGTAAAAGAAGAATTAAAATCAGAGAGTGTAAGAGAAGAAATTTAAATTTTGATAAAAATTCAATATTTTTTGAAAAATTTACTTGCTTTTTTATACTATATCTGATAGTATAGAGTCGTTGTAAGTCTGTCAGGCTTAAGTATATTCGCGAGGAGGTGCTATCATGGCAAGATGCGCTATTTGTGACAAGGCTGCTCATTTTGGTATTAAAGTGAGTCATTCACATAGAAGATCTAACAAAATGTGGAAATCCAACATTAAGTCTGTAAGGGTGAAAGTGAACGGAGCTTCTAAAAAGATGTATGTTTGTACTTCTTGTTTAAGATCCGGCAAAGTAGAACGCGCTTAGGATTTTAAAGAAGCAAACTTAATCACTGCAGTAATTTATGCGGACGTAAGTTATGAGGGAATCGGTGATTCCCTCTTTTTTCGTTAATAGGTATTTTTTACAAATACAACCATTGGAGAATAATATATATTTTATGTTCCCTTTTCGAGGGAAATCTAGTATAATTACTATAAATAACTATATGGAGGATTAGATATGAAAGGACACATGCAGACGGACCTTGGCAATGTTGTGATTGATGAAGAAGTAATTGCAACTTATGCAGGTATTAATGCTGTTGAATGTTTCGGAATTGTTGGTATGGCTTCTGTAAACATGAAAGATGGTCTTGTAAAGCTTTTAAAGAGAGACAACATCTGCAAGGGCGTACAGGTTGAGATCGTTGATAACAAGATTCGAATTGATTTTCATATTATCGTCGTTTACGGCGTTTCCATCGCTACAGTAACACAGAACTTAATTGAAAATGTAAAATATCGTGTTGAAACATTTACGAATATGACCGTTGAAAAAATTAATGTATATGTTGAAGGTGTACGTATTGTAGATTAAGGAGGAACAATTGTGAAAACAATTCAAACCATCGATGCGAAGCTTTTCCAGAAAGCATTCTTATCTGGAGCAAATCGTATCAATGTTCAGAAAGAATATATTAATGAGTTAAATGTTTTTCCTGTACCGGATGGTGACACAGGAACAAATATGTCTATGACAATCATTGCAGCAGCGAATGAAGTAAATAAAATTACAGATCCTACAATCGCTTCTTTATGTAAAGCAGTCAGCAGTGGATCACTTCGCGGTGCGCGTGGTAACTCTGGTGTTATCTTATCTCAGTTATTCCGTGGATTTACAAAAGCAGTTTCCAAGAAGGAAGAACTTGTGAAAGAAGATGTTGCAGCAGGTCTTGTACGTGCTGTAGAAACTGCTTACAAAGCAGTTATGAAACCAAAAGAAGGTACAATTCTTACTGTTGCCAAGGGCGTTGCTGATAAAGCAGAGGAACTTCTTTTAGAAGAAGATTTAACATTAGTTGAATATTGTTCTCAGATTGTAGAACATGGTTATGCAGTACTTGCCAAAACTCCAGAGATGCTTCCAGTATTAAAAGAAGCAGGCGTAGTTGATTCTGGTGGTCAGGGCTTAATGGAAGTATTACAGGGTTGCCTCGATGCTCTTACAGGAAAGGCAGCAGATATTGTGATTCCAGAAAACGGAAGTGCAGCTCCTGCTGTTTCATCAAAAGAGCTTGCAGATTCTGCAGCAGATATCAAGTTTGGATATTGTACAGAATTCATCATTATGCTTGATAAGCCTCTTGATGCA
Source organism: Eubacteriales bacterium (assembly GCA_030531555.1). Taxonomy (GTDB): domain Bacteria; phylum Bacillota; class Clostridia; order Lachnospirales; family Lachnospiraceae; genus Anaerobutyricum. The sequence goes on from JAUNNI010000042.1 coordinate 20,751, forward strand.
GATACAGAAAAAGAATTTAAAAAATTCCTTCTTGATCTTGGCGATTCCCTCGTACTCGTTGCAGATGATGATATCTGTAAAGTTCATGTTCATACCAACCATCCAGGTCAGGCATTTGAAAAAGCTCTCACATTTGGTCAGCTTTCCAATATGAAGGTGGACAACATGCGTTTGGAACATCAGGAAAAACTGATTAAGAATGCAGAGAAGGTTGCTGCTCAGCAGAGACTTGATGAAGCCAGAGAAGAAGAGAAAAAAGCACAGATGCCTAGAAAAGATGTTGGATTTATTTCTGTTTCCAGTGGAGAAGGTCTTTCTGAGATTTTCAGAGGTCTCGGTGTTGATCATTTAATTGAAGGTGGTCAGACCATGAATCCAAGTACAGAAGATGTGCTGAATGCAATTGATCAGATCAATGCAGATACCATCTTCGTATTCCCTAATAATAAAAATATTATTCTTGCAGCAGAGCAGGCAAGAGACCTTACAGAAGATAAAAAGATCATCGTTGTTCCAACGAAAACAATCCCACAGGGAATTGCGTCTATGATCGCTTATATGCCAGAAGTTTCTGTGGAAGAAAACTTTGAAGCCATGAAAGAAGCCATTGAAGCCATTGCTACCGGCCAGCTTACCTATGCGGTAAGAGATACTGTAATCAATGGTAAAGAGATTCATAATGGTGATTATATGGGTATTGATGATGACGGTATTCAGGCGGTAGGAACAGACCTTGTTGAAACTACCATTGAACTGTTAGGTCATATGGTTGACGAGGATGAATCCGAATTAATTTCCATTTACTATGGAGCAGAAGTCGATGAAGAAAAAGCCAACGAGCTTGGTGAAATCATTGAAGAAAAATTCCCAGATCTTGATGTAGAAGTACAGTATGGTGGACAGCCAGTTTACTACTACATGATTTCAGTAGAATAACAATTGCGGAGCTGTTACACAGAAATGTGAAGCAGCTCTTTTTGATTTATGGAAAATGTTGAAAGAGAAAGGAGGGAGCAAGTATGGCAGAGAGTGTACGAAATATCAAGGGAATCGGTGAAAAAACAGAAAAATTGTTGAAACGTTTGAAGATTGAAACCACCGATGATTTGGTACATCATTATCCAAGATGTTATATTACCTATGGTGAACCAATACAAATCTGTGATGTGAAACAAGGGGAACGTTGTTCTATTTATGCTCAGGTTGCTTCCCCGATTCACCTGAAAGCCTACGGTAAGCGAAAGCTTTGTACCGGATTAATTGCAGATGTGACAGGGCAGCTGTTTGTCCGCTGGTTTAATATGCCTTATTTGAAGAATACACTGATGCAAGGGGAGTATTATGTTTTTGTCGGAACTCCTATTTTTAAAGAAGGTCGTCTCATGCTGGAACAGCCGGAATGTATCCCGATAGAAAAATACAAAAAACTGATGGAAAACTATCAGCCTGTATATCCACTGACTGCAGGTCTTTCGAACAAGGCCTTACAGAAAGCACTGAATACGGTTTTTAAGACCTATGATTTAGAAGACTATCTTCCGGATGCCACCAGAGAATACTATGACTTAACGGGCGAATTAGAGGCTCTTAGAGAGGTTCATTTTCCGACTAATAAAGAAAGTCTTCAGGTGGCCAAAAAAAGAATCATATTCGATGAATTTTTCCGATTTTTTGCAGCACTTGAGATGGTAAAAGAGAGAGAGGAACACTCTTTAAATCATTATATTATATCCTGGAATGACGAGGTGGATGATTTTATAAAGACACTTCCTTATGAGCTTACCAATGGACAAAAGATGGCTTTGTCAGAAATCAGAGATGATTTTGCCGGAACCATGACCATGAATCGCCTTTTGCAAGGCGATGTTGGATCCGGAAAAACCATGGTGGCAATGATTGCCATGTATATGGCAGTCACAAATGGTTATCAGGCAGCATTAATGGCACCAACGGAAGTTTTAGCGCAACAGCACTATGAGAATTTTGTTAAAACCTTTGAGCACCTTGGTATCAAGGTTGGCATGCTGATCCATGAAGGCGGCGGAGAAACGTGCGGTGAAAGCTGCTTGTGCTTCCGGGGAGTATCAGATGGTAATTGGAACCCATGCTTTGATTCAGGATTCCGTGTCCTTTGATAATTTGGCTTTGGCAATCACAGATGAACAGCATCGTTTTGGAGTAAAGCAAAGAGATGCTTTTATGAAAAAAGGAAAAGAACCACATATTCTTGTCATGAGTGCTACCCCTATTCCAAGAACGCTGGGAATTATACTTTATCGTGATCTGGATGTCAGCATCATGAAAGATATGCCCGCTTCCAGATTGCCAATCAAAAACTGTGTGGTTGGTCAGATTTATCGTCCAACTGCCTGGAATTTTATACAAAAACAGATTGCGCAGGGGCATCAGGCATATATTATCTGTCCGATGATTGAGGAGAGTGAAAATCTTGATGTGGAAAATGTGGAGGAATATACCAGACAGATTCAGATGGCTTTTCCACCATCGATAAAGATTCAGGCGCTCCACGGAAAAATGTCTGCAGAAGAAAAGAATCAGATTATGGATGCATTTGCTAAGAAAGAAATTCATGCTTTAGTGTCAACAACTGTAATAGAAGTAGGTATTGACGTGCCAAATGCCACCGTTATGTTGATTGAAAACGCAGAACGTTTTGGCCTTGCACAATTGCATCAGCTAAGGGGCCGTGTCGGTCGAGGGAAAGATCAGTCTTATTGCATCTTTTTATCAGGTTCGACGCAAAAAGAAGTGATGGACCGTTTGTCAATCCTGGGTCATTCCAATGATGGCTTTGAAATCAGTAATGAGGACCTAAAACAGCGTGGGCCAGGGGAATTTTTCGGAACCAGACAGAGTGGAACCATGAGTTTTGCCCTCGGTGACATCTATACCAATGCAGATATTTTAAAGATGGCAGCGGAAGCAGTGGACTTTCTAAAAGAGTCGGGATATAACTTCCATGAACTTGCTTCCTATGCTTTAGAGGATGATCTAAATTTTGCAAAAAATATATAATACATTTGCACAATCAGCCCATCCTTTCTGTTTTTTATATTGACATTTATTTGAGATATTCTTACAATAAAAAAGAGTAAGTTTTACAATAAATTTAGAATGGATTAGATTATTATGAGAGTAATTGCGGGAAAAGCGAGACGACTTCAGCTAAAGGCCATGGAAGGAATGAATACAAGGCCCACAACGGATCGAATCAAAGAAACCTTGTTTAACATGTTATCTTTTGATATTGAAAACAGTCGTTTTCTTGATTTATATAGCGGAAGTGGTGCCATTGGAATCGAAGCACTGAGCAGAGGGGCCAAAGAGGCGTATTTTGTTGAGAACAATCGTCAGGCAATTCAGTGTATTAAAGATAACTTAAACCATACCAAACTGGCACAGGACGCTGTCGTTATTGGAAGAGATGTGCTGACAGCCATCGCACAGCTCAATACCAAAAGAGAGCCATTTGATATTATTTTTATGGACCCTCCTTATGGAAAGTTACATGAAAAAGAAGCCCTGTTTGCATTATCCGATTCCTCTCTTTGTGATGAAGATACCATCATTATTGTGGAATCTGATCTTGAAACAGATTTCTCTTATGTGGAAGATACTTCCTTCTATATTATAAAAGAGAAAATTTATAAAACCAACAAACATACCTTTTTCGCTTTGAAGAAAGAGGACGAATAATAATTAATGATTTATAAGGAGGATATAATTCCATGAGTGATAATACAATTCAGCGTTTACTTGATGAGATAGAGATGTTTATTGATTCCGCACATCCAGCTGGCGTTTTAAGTGGATCTAACATGATTAAAATCAATCGTGAAGAGCTTCTTACTATGCTTGATGAATTGAAAGATCAGCTTCCAAGAGAAATTAACAGAAGCAAAGATATCGTAAGAAATGAAGAAGCAATCATCGAACGCGCAAAAGAAGAAGCTGACCGTATTCTTGATAAAGCAAAAGATGATGTAGAAAAATTAATCGATAGTAGTGAAGTTGTTGAGCTTGCCAATATTCGTGCCCATGAGATCATTGATGATGCCATTGAAGAAGCAGACGAGATTTTAGCGGATGCAAAAGCAAGCTGCATGGAAATCCAGACAGGCGCTTTACAGTACACACAGAGCATCTTAGAAGGCCTTGAGAGCATGTATAGCTCCATGGTAGAACAGGAGACTGATTATTTTAATGCAGTGATCAATAAATTAAGAGATGATCATCAGCAGGTTCTTGAGAATAAACGCGAGATCGATTTCCAGCTTATGGGTGGTTCCAAATCCTCCCGTAGTAAAGAAGATTTTGAGAAGAGAGAAGAAGAATAATTTCTCAAAATATTTCTTGACAGAATTATTTTATGTGTGTATAATACCAAGAGTATGAGAAATGAAAGGTAGCTGATATTATGACTATAAATATATCGGAGATCTTATCTAACCCATCTGTTATTAAGATATATGATGTTGAGCCTACACTCGATCGAGTGAAGCTGAGACGTTCCAGTTATAAAGTTGCATATAAAGAGCCATTTACTCTACATGTTGCAAAGAATAATGATAAGGTTCATATCACAGGCAAGACAGTTCTTGATCTCTTTATTCCGTGTGATCGATGTCTGGATGATGTTAAAAATCATTTTCACATTGAGATTGATTACGATGTAATTCCGAATAAAGAACCAGATGGTATTGAAGACGATGAACAAAGTTTCATGGACGGATGTATACTGGATGTAGACAAGCTTATTACCAATGAGATTGTGGTTGCACTCCCATCAAAAGTTCTTTGTAAAGAAGATTGTAGGGGATTATGTACAATTTGTGGCACCAATCTGAATCACAAGGAATGTTCTTGTGACAGGCATGTAGCGGATCCGCGAATGGCAGCAATCCAGGATATCTTCAAGAACTTTAATCAGTAATTTTGAAAGAAATATGCATTCGACGTCTTTTTCATTAAAGATTGCGTAAGAGGAGGTGTGACTATGTCAATTTGTCCAAAGAATAAATCTTCCAAAGGAAGAAGAGACCGCCGTAGAGCAAACTGGAAAATGTCTGCTCCTACATTAGTAAAATGTAGCAAATGTGGTGCTTTAACAATGCCTCATAGAGTATGTAAAGCATGTGGTTCTTACAACAAAAAAGAAATCATTGCTGCTAACTAATTAAGAAATAAGGTTTAGTAACGATTAAAAGACTCGGTATTCCGGGTCTTTTTTTTATGTGATAGGAAATTTCTACTTTTTGGGGACAAGAAAAAAACGTATGT
>JAUNNI010000127.1 GCA_030531555.1 Eubacteriales bacterium
AGACATCTCCAGAAGATATCACAGGTATGAAGGCTGCTCAGGGTATCCTTACAGTACGTGGTGGTATGACATCTCACGCTGCAGTAGTTGCTCGTGGTATGGGTACATGCTGTGTATCTGGTTGTGGCGACATCAACATGGACGAAGAAAACAAGAAATTCGTTCTTGCTGGTAAGACATATACAGAAGGTTCCGAAATCTCTATCGATGGTACTACAGGTAATGTATACGATGGTATCATCCCTACAGTTGATGCTCAGATCGCTGGTACATTTGGCCGCGTTATGGCATGGGCTGATAAATTCCGTACAATGAAAGTTCGTACAAACGCTGATACTCCTGCAGATGCTAAGAAAGCTCGTGAACTTGGCGCTGAAGGTATTGGTCTTTGCCGTACAGAGCATATGTTCTTCGAAGAAGACAGAATCGCTGCATTCCGTGAAATGATCTGTTCTGACACAGTAGAAGAAAGAGAAGCTGCTCTTGAAAAGATCCTTCCATATCAGCAGGGCGACTTCAAAGCTCTTTACGAAGCTCTTGAAGGTAACCCAGTTACTATTCGTTTCTTAGATCCACCATTACATGAATTCGTTCCTACAGAAGAAGAAGATATCGCTAAATTAGCAGAAGCTCAGGGCAAATCTGTTGAAGATATCAAAGCTATCATCGCTTCCTTACACGAATTCAACCCAATGATGGGACATCGTGGATGCCGTCTTGCAGTTACATATCCAGAAATCGCTAAGATGCAGACAAAAGCTGTTATCCGTGCTGCTATCGAAGTTAAAACTGCTCATCCAGATTGGAACGTATGCCCAGAAATCATGATTCCACTTGTATGTGAAATCAAAGAGTTAAAGAACGTTAAGAAAGTTGTTGTAGAAACAGCTGACGCTGAAATCGCAGCTGCAGGCATCGAAATGGAATACGAAGTTGGTACAATGATCGAAATTCCACGTGCTGCTCTTACAGCTGACGAAATCGCTACAGAAGCTGACTTCTTCTGCTTCGGTACAAACGACTTAACTCAGATGGCATTCGGTTTCTCCCGTGATGACGCTGGTAAGTTCTTAAATGCTTACTATGATAGCAAGATCTTCGAAAACGACCCATTCGCAAAACTTGACCAGAATGGTGTTGGTAAACTTATGGAAATGGCTATCAAACTTGGTAAACCAGTTAATCCTAAACTTCACGTTGGTATCTGTGGTGAACACGGTGGAGATCCATCCTCTGTTGAATTCTGCAACAAGATCGGTCTTGACTATGTATCCTGTTCCCCATTCCGTGTACCTATCGCTCGTCTTGCTGCTGCTCAGGCTGCAATCAGCCAGAAATAGGATAAAGGGTTGAAGAAGGCCATGAGCGAGTGTTTATGAATATAAACATGAGCGAAATGGATACTCACAATAATAAAATAGTTCATCTATTTACAAAAGATAATCCCTCGCCGGAGACGGCGGGGGATTTTTGTTGTTTTGGGGTCTGAAAAGAATGAGTATTATGGTGAGCGGACCCAAGGCCAGGAGGGCCTGGGTCCTAATAATATAGCAATTCACTCAAACAAGACCCTTAGGGGAGTGGGATGTGGGTCTGGGAGAAGAAAAAAGAAAGGTGAGCAGACCCAAGGTCAGGAGGGCCTGAGTCCTAATAATATAGCAATTCACTCAAACAAGACCCTTAGGGGAGTGGGATGTGGGTCTGGGAGAAGAAAAAAGAAAGGCGAGCGGACCCGAGGCCTGGAAGGCCAGGGTCCTACCATATAGCAATTCGCAAAAACAGACCCTAGCGGAGATGAGATGTGGGTCCGGTAGAAGAGAAAAGAACGGCGAGCGGACCCGAGGCCTGGAAGGCCAGGGTCCTACCATATAACAATTCGCAAAAACAGACCTTAGCGGAGATGAGATGTGGGTCCGGTAGAAGAGAAAAGAAAGGCAAGCGGACCCGTGGCCTGGAAGGCCAGGGTCCTAATAATATAGCAATTCACTCAAACAAGACCCTTAGGGGAGTGGGATGTGGGTCCGGGAGAAGAGAAAAGAACGGTGAGCGGACCCAAGGCCAGGAGGGCCCGGGTCCTACCATATAACAATTCGCAAAAACAGACCCATGCAGGGATGAAGAGTGGGTCTGAAAAAAGAAATTATAGTAAGAAAGGATAATGTGCCTAAATATGATGATTCAATTACTGCAGGATGCATATAATGAATTAACGCATAAGATAAAACAGATTGAAAAATATCTTGAAAATACACCAGAAGGATATCTTAAAGTTCGAGAACGCAATCGTATTTATTCTTATTTTCAAGTAACTGAAAAAGATGGAAAAATAAATGTTCATTATTTGAAGTTAAAAGATAAAGATGATATACGAATCATAAATTTGCTGGCGCATAAACATTATTATAAAAAACTATTACCAATCATTACAAAAGAACATTCAATCATAAAGAAATTTTTAGAACAGTACAAGCCAGAAGAAAAATATGAAGTTTTTGATAACATGATGCCTGGAAGAAAAGCTATTGTTCACCCTGTTTTTCGTAGAAAAAATGAACTAATTCATGAATTTGTCGAAAAATGGAAAACAGAAGAATGGGATAAATATGTAAAATATCCTGAAAGGCTAATCTATGAAACGGCAAGAGGCGAACTTGTTCGCTCCAAATCAGAAGTCATCATAGCGAATCAATTATATATAAATCAAGATCTCTGTATCTATCGTTATGAATCTGCAGTGGTAATCAATGGAATCACATGTCATCCTGATTTTACTATTTTGAAGGTAAGCACAGGAGAGGTGTTTTATTGGGAACATTTTGGTATGATGGATGATGAAGATTATTTAAATGATGCACTTAGAAAGATTAATCATTATATCCATGCTGGAATATATCCTGGAAAACAATTAATATGTACTTTTGAATCAAAAAATCAGCCACTTGATATAAGAACGGTGAAAGAATTGATTCTTGAGTATTTTTCGAACTAATTGGTTTATATAGCCAGGAATACGAGGGCATTTCGATATCATTTTCCTGTTTTTTTAAGGGTACCAGAATGGTAACATGCATTTTACGGGCTGGTGCTTGAAATATGTAACTTCCTGAGACATACTATAAGCACATCTGCAGATGAAAAAGAAAAAGGAGCAGATCTTATATGGTAGAATTTGGAGAACAATTAAAAAGAGCAAGGGAAGCAAAAGGAATGACCCAGCAGTCTCTTGCAGAACAGTTATATGTAACAAGACAGACGGTATCAAGATGGGAAAATGGCAATCGGTATCCTGATCTTCTGACAACGAAGAAAATGTCACAGGTTTTGGAAATCAGTATGGATGATCTTTTATCAGAAAAAGAGTTAAATAAGGTAGTGGAAAGAAATTCAGTTATTGAAAATCCTTTCATTAACAACATCATGATTGCATTATACGCATTTATTGTTCTGTCATTGGCAGTCACTGTTCTGGATATCATCATACGATTTCCTTTTCAGTCAGATGCCATTGATTTCAGTGATATCCAGGTTATTGTGATTAATATAGTTGGATTGATGATGCAGATTGTTACGTTTACTTGTGGGCTAATCAGTGCCGTTAAAGGGACGCTCTCCCCAAAAAGAATGGGCATGGTGGCAGTGGCATTTTTTGCTTCAATCTGCCTGACAGATTCTAACGCGTTGTTTCGCAGTACAAGCTGGCAGTTATTTTCTGTTTCCTTTATGATTATATTACCAAACATCTTAGGAGCCATTTCTTCCTATCAATTCTTTGTAAAAGCAAATGAACAAAATGTTTTTCGTATTATCATATATATGGCATCATCATGGGGAATCCTTCGTCTTGTCATTACGAATTATTATATGATTCGATACGCGGGGCAGTTTGTTTCTATGAATAATGCCCTTAGCATTCTCCTAAAAATAAGTATTTATATTTTGTTAATCTATCAGGCATATACCCTGAAAAACAAGCGAAATCGAGTATTTTCTACTGAAGAAAAATCGTGATATAATTTTTCAATAAAGACACAATTCAAGGAGGTGGGTCTATGAATATTTCAATTACTGGCATCATTACACTACTTTCTTTTGTGATTAGTATTCTGTTTTGCTTTGTTGCATGGATTATGACAATAAAGAAAAACAATAAATCTGTATGGGCTACCAGTTGTTCCTTTTCGTTTATGGCGATAACTCTACTGATGGAGTATAGGGCGGTTTTAGATTGGGTGAACAGAGAAGATTGGGCGGCCTTATTGGATGTTGTTCCATCAATCTTTCCGATGATGAGTGGTTATATAATTGTTATGATTATGGCTAATCTTTTTCCACTTATTGGTGCAATGAAAAGCAAATGGTCTTAATTTATGGAGGATGGAAATGAATAAAGAGAAGAAAAAGGAGGCTTCTGGCATAATGGTGGAAGCCTAGCACCAAAATTTACAATTAC
>JAUNNI010000043.1 GCA_030531555.1 Eubacteriales bacterium
CGATTAGCCCATTCCGTAAGGAATGGGACTAAGCGTTACTGCGACGCTTCCTTTTCTTTTTGGGTAGATATGTAATTGGGTTTGACATTAAAAATGCCAAATGAGAAACAACTATGTCATAATTTATATCAAAGGAATATGGCTTAAATATGTTTTTACTGAAAAATGATGATAAAAATAGTAAAAATTGATAAATACCATAACTTTATTTTATTAAGAAAAAACCAGGGGAAACTATTGACAATTATGACTCAATTATGTATTATAACTTTGACTCTTTAAAGTGTTTAAAATTAAAAGTATTTAAGCGTTCAAGTACTGAATTTTGAAATGCAATTACTTTTTTTATTTTAATAATATTCTAGAGTTCATTTTATTTTAGGGAGGACAGTATTTATGTCAAAAGAAGTATTAAGTGCTATTATGCTGGTCATTTTCTTCGCAGTAATGATCTATGTTGGTTATAGCACAAGAAAACATGCAACAGATGTTAATGGATTCGTACTTGGCGGAAGATCTGTAGGTCCTTGGCTTACAGCATTTGCTTTTGGTACATCCTATTTCTCAGCCGTTATTTTCGTAGGTTATGCCGGTCAGTTCGGATGGATGTTCGGTATGTCAAGTACATGGGCCGGTCTTGGTAACGCATTTATTGGTTCCCTTCTTGCATGGAACGTTTTAGGACGTCGTACAAGAGTTATGACACAGCACCTTGATGCAAAAACCATGCCGGATTTTTTTGGAAAACGATTCAATTCCACACCACTTAAAGTGGCAGCTTCTGTAATCGTATTTATTTTCTTAATTCCTTATACAGCATCTTTATATAACGGTCTTTCCAGTTTATTTGGTATGGCATTTAACGTACCTTACTGGGCAGTTATCGTAATCATGGCTGTATTAACAGGTATTTATGTAATCGTTGGTGGTTACATGGCTACAGCAATCAACGACTTTATCCAGGGTATCATCATGTTATTTGGTATCTCTGCAGTTATCATTGCCGTTATCATGCAGAACGGTGGCCTTGTTGCTGCTATGCAGAAACTTTCTGCAGTAGAATGTGAAGGCTGGGCAGGTGGAGCATTCTCCTCCTTCTTAGGACCAGATCCACTGGCACTTCTTTTCGTAGTTATCCTTACTTCCCTTGGTACATGGGGCCTTCCACAGATGGTTGGTAAATTCTATGCGATCAAGAGTGAAAATGATATCCATAAAGGAACTGTAATCTCCACAGTATTCGCTATTATCGTAGCTGGTGGATGTTACTTCCTCGGTGGTTTCGGACGTCTTTACGGAGATAAGATTAAATTCAACGAAGTAACAGGTAAACCATTATTTGATACTATCGTTCCTACTATGTTATCCACATTACCAGCAATTATCATCGCTGTTGTAATCGTACTTGTATTATCCGCTTCCATGTCCACATTATCATCCTTAGTACTTACTTCTTCTTCTACATTTACTCTTGATGTAATCAAGGTAATGAACAAAGATAAAATGGATGATAAGAAACAGGTTTCCACAATGAGAGTATTCATCGTATTCTTCATCGTTGTTTCCGCAGTAATCGCGATCTTCAAAGATGCACATCCTGAAGTTACTTTCATCGCTCAGATGATGGGTGTTTCATGGGGAGCTCTTGCTGGTGCTTTCCTTGCTCCATTCCTTTATGGATTATACTGGAAAGGTGTTACAAAAGCAGCTACAGCAGTATGTTATGTATGGGGTTGTGGTATCGCATGTCTCCAGCTTTTCGTTACATTAGGTGGTGTTGATGTTACAGCATGGGGCCCGATCTTAGGCTACATCTTTAAATCTTCCATCAACTCTGGTGTAATCGCTATGGTAGGCGGTCTTGTAATCGTTCCAATCATCAGTATGTTCACAAAGAAACAGAGTGAAAAAGAATTAGACGAAATGTTCGGATGCTACGATCAGAAACATATGGTTTCTGCAAAGAACGCATTAAATGACTAATTGAGGTCATTTATAAAAATTGTATAATTTGTAAATTCAAAGAGGTTATTTGAGGAAAATGCAAATAACCTCTTTTTTTACATTTCTTCTTCTGTTCAAATAAGATATAATAAAGGCAAGTATTATTAAGACGATTGTATATTGATGCCCCAGAAAGGAGATCCATCTATGAAACATATATTATTCGCAGCAGCGGAGAGCGCACCATTTATTAAGACCGGAGGACTTGGCTCCGTCTTAGGATCTCTTCCTCAGGAACTATGCAATGAAAATACAAAGGTTAGCGTTGTAATTCCAGGTTATGAATGTATATCTTCCGAATACCACAAGCAGATGGAAAGGGTAAAGATTTTCGTAATGCAGCTTGGTTGGCGCCATGTCTATGTGGAGGTATGTAAATACACTCATAAGAAAGTAGACTATTATTTCATTAAAAATGATAATTACTTTTCTGGAGACCAGCCATACAGCGAAATCTGGCTGGATATCGAAAAATATGCTTTCTTCTGTAAAGCGGTTTGTGAGATGCTTCCACATATTCATACCCAGATTGACATCATTCATTGTCATGACTGGCAGACTGGTCTGATTCCGGTATTCCTTCGCACCATGTATCCATGGAGCTCCTATTACGCAAGAATTAAGACGATCATGACCATCCATAATCTTCGTTTTCAGGGAATCTGTGAGATTGATCGTATGAGGGATATCACCGGTTTGCCAAACAGTGCCTTCTATTATGATAAATTAGAATATTATGGCAATGCTAACATGTTAAAAGGTGGGATTGCATATGCGGATATTGTAACGACAGTAAGTGCAACTTATGCCAAAGAGATCATGACAGAAGAATATGGCGAAGGCTTACATCAGCTTTTGGCCTATCGAGAAAGAGATCTTTATGGCATTGTCAATGGCATTGACTGGGAGATTTATAATCCGGAAACTGATGCCAATGTAGTTTATCCATATGATAAAGATAATTTTGCGAAAGAACGCATGAAGAATAAAGTGGAACTTCAGAAAGCAACAGGGCTTCCTCAGATTGACACATTTACCATGGGAATTGTATCCAGATTAACGGAGCAAAAGGGTTATGATCTCATGGACGGAACGATTGATAAAGCGCTGAAACAGGGGGCTCAGCTTTATGTCTTAGGGGATGGTGAAGAGTGGGTTAAAGAAATGTTGCTTCGTTATAAAGAGGCTTATCCGGAACAGGTCTATGCACAGACAGAGTATAGCGATGTCATTGCGAAAAAGATTTACGCAGGTTGTGATCTGACTTTAATGCCTTCCCGTTTTGAGCCTTGTGGCCTTAACCAGTTAATGGCTCTTCGCTATGGTTGCCTGCCATTGGTTCGCGCAACGGGTGGTCTTCGTGATACGGTAAAAGATGACGGAATCATTTCCGGAGAAGGAACAGGATTTGTCTTTGAAGACTATTCCAAAGAAGAGTTCTCAGCCTGTCTGATGCGTGCCATGGAAATGTATACTTCCTATCCATTGGAATGGAAGAAACGCATGGAAAATGGCATGAATATGGATTTCTCCTGGAAGAAATCAGCGAGAGAATATGAAAAAATCAGCGAAATGTTGAAAAGGAGTTAGTGAGGGAGGCTTTCGAATGGGCACCGGGATTGGCGCGAAAGAGCAAAAAACTGACCGAAAGGATAAAGGATCCTTGTAATCAAAAATCCTTTATCCTTTCGGTCAGTTTTAGCGATTTTCAGGGACATTCGAAAGCCGCTTTATAGATTAAATTTCCTGTATGCCAGAGATATCTGGTTCAATATTCATGGAATAATTGGTATGGTAGATAACAAAACCAGGTTTTGCCTGTGGCGGTTTTTTCAGATTGCGTCGTTCGGTATAATCGATTTCAACCTTTGGTGCATTTTTCCCTTTGGAATAGTAAGCGGCCAGTCTGGCAGCTTCTTCATAGGTACGGTCTGGTAACTCATCGGCAGTTTCCAATTTGACGATGACATGGGAGCCAGCCATTTTTTTTGCATGGAACCACATATCTTTTCCGTTGGCGAATTTGAAGGTGAGATCTTCGTTCTGGAAGTTATTTTTACCAACATACATATGGAAGCCGTCAGAGGAAATATAGTGGAAAGGCTTGCTTTTCACTTTCTGCTTTTTCTTGCCGGTGAAATGGCGTTTCATATAGCCATATTCCATCAATTCATCTTTGATCATGGAAAGGTCATTTTCGTCTCGGGCGATCTCCAAAGAGTTGCTGATGGATTCCAAATGAGCCAGTTCTTGTCCTGTTTCTTCCACAAGAGTGATAAGAGCCTGATAGGTACGTTTTAATTTATTATAACGGTCAAAATATTTCTTGGCATTTTCCAGGGAGGTAAGCTGAGGATCCAGAGGAATGGTGATTTCATTGCCATCGTAATAGTTGATACATTTTAATTCCTTTTGTCCTGGTTTTACGTCATAGCCATAAGTGTGAAGCAGCTCACCATAGATTTTGTATTTATCCTTTTTATCGGTGTCTTTTAACTGACGGGACTGAAGATCGTACTTTTTGGAGGTTCTCTCTAAAGCGTTGGAAACAACTTTTCGTAAATCCGTGGATTTTTGACGAATGCGGGTAACCACTTCTTTTTCCGCATAATAATGTTCAAGAACTTCAGAGATCGTGTCATAGGAAATGGATTCTTTATCTGCATGTCCCTCCAGTGGGAAGGAAGAAAACTCTACGGGCTCTTTTCCTTGATAAATGATGTTTGGTGCAAATGTACCATCACTTAACCAGGTTTTCAGGCGAATCAGCTCACCATACAGTCTCATAGCATCCTGGGGACCGACAGAAGCGGCAGCATCCCCACCATCTAAGCCGGCACGATAGCAGATTTCACCAGCCATCAGTGGGCTGATTCCCGAAAGACTGCCATAGATCGCTCTCTGAAGAGGGAGAGGTTTGGTCAAAAGAACATTTTCGAGCCATTGTGGAGTCATGTCGTAAATGGCAATTTTGTCCTGCTGAGGAGGGTAGGAATAGTCTCTTCCCGGAAGAACTTCACGCACAGAACTAATATTATTGGAAATATGTTTTATACTGTCGATGATCATCTGTTTATCATCGACAAAAATGATATTACTATGTTTTCCCATGATCTCGACGATCAGTTTTTTATGACAAAGATCGCCCATTTCATTGAGATGTTCTACGGATATTTCTACGATTCGCTCCAATCCTGGCTGGGTAATGTCTGTGATACGTCCATTACTGATATGCTTTCGAAGAAGCATGCAGAAATTTGGAGCAGTCATAGGATTTGCTTTATTTTCTGATGTGAAATAAACCAGAGGAAGACTGGCACTGGCGGATAATAGTAAACGGTGGGTTTCCTTCTGATTTTTAATGACAAGCAAAAGCTCGTCTGTTTCTGGCTGATAGATTTTATAGATACGTCCGCCGATGAGCAGGCGCTTCATGTCATATACAATATTTGCGATGACGGTACCGTCAAAAGCCATGGATGATACCTCCTTTATTATTGCTTTTGGTATTCTATCATACTATGGTGGGAAGGTCAAAAGCTTAATTGACTTATGCCTTAATACTATGTTAAACTGAATTATTAATAGATTGATACGATTGTTTTTGAAAAGAATAGGAATCTTAAAATCGATGAAGATTGGAGGATAGATTATGAGCAAGAAAGAAAAACATGAAATTGTTTGGCAGGACCGAAAACATCATCTTTGGTTCCCACTTGGTTTCTCAAAATATTTTGTAGAAAATGGAAGACTATATATCGATAGTGGTTTTTTATCATCCCGTGAAGATGAATGCCTTCTTTACCGTATTCTGGATATTTCCATGAAAAGAAATTTATTACAGAGAATTTTTGGAACGGGAACGATTGAACTGAATACAAAGGATCGTTCCACACCGATTATTCGTTTAGAGAATATCAGCCATCCTTTAGAGACAAAACGTCTGCTTTCCAATCTTATTGAAGAAGACAGAAGAGATAAGAGAGTGGAGGGAAAAGATATGTATGGCGCATCCAATCATTATGATTCCGTGGAACATGATATTGATGATTGCGACTGTGATTGCCATAATTTATGATTTCTGGGAAGAGAATAATGTAATTTGGAGAAGAGTTCTGTCATCAGAACTCTTCTCTTAATGTTGTCAAGAAGGCTATGACCTTCTTCTTGTGGAATGCTTGACAACTGTAGGGTAAATTAGTATAATCATTACGTTATCAGTGCATCACTTTATCAAGGTAGAGTGATAACGTATTAAAATATTACGAAATGATCATAGATGGAGGAACAAGATGAGAGAAAAATTATTGCATACACCGGAGGGCGTAAGAGATATTTATAATTGGGAGTGTAAAAAGAAGCATGCCATTGAAAAGGAAATGAAAAAGGTGCTTTCCTCTTATGGATATCAGGATATTGAAACACCGGCCTTTGAATTTTTTGAAGTATTTAATAGTGATACTGGTACGGTGAGCTCCCAGGAAATGTTCAAATTTTTTGATCGTAATAATAACACACTTGTTTTGCGTCCGGATATGACTCCTTCTTTGGCAAGAAGTGTTGCGAAATATTATTCTGACTGCGATTTCCCTTTACGTTTAAGCTACAAAGGGAAAACTTATCTCAATATCCAGAGTTACCAGGGCAAACTCTCCGAAAAGACAGAACTTGGGGCAGAATTGATCAATGACGATTCTCCACAGGCGGATGCAGAAAGTATTATCATGATGATTGATTGTTTCTTAGCGGCTGGTCTTCGTGATTTCCAGATTGACATCGGACAGGCAGAGTTCTACAAAGGAATCATGGATGCCATGGACGTCAGTGATGAGATTAAACAACAGATTCATGAATATATTGAAAATAAAAATTCTCTTGGCATGGAGATGCTTTTGGAGGATCTGGATATCAAAAACTGTTACCGAAACATTTTGTTGGAATATGATGAGTTATATGGCGATTATTCCATGCTGGAGCATGCCAAGGAATTGACCACCAATCCAAGATGTCTTGGTGCTATTGTTCGTTTGGAGCAGGTTTATGATGTCATCTGCCAGTATGGATATGAGAAATACATCAGCTTTGACCTTGCCATGGTCAATCATTTTGATTATTATACTGGTATTATTTTC
Organism: Eubacteriales bacterium; assembly: GCA_030531555.1. GTDB lineage: Bacteria > Bacillota > Clostridia > Lachnospirales > Lachnospiraceae > Anaerobutyricum. Next base: position 7,137 of record JAUNNI010000043.1, read on the forward strand.
CGAGGCTATACGTATGGAACCGGAGATGCCATCGGAAAAGGTGGTCGATACGATAATCTTCTGGTGCAGTTTGGAAAGAATGCCCCAGCTTGTGGCTTTACTATTTTAGTGGATGATCTTCTGAGTGCTTTAAGCCGCCAGAATATTTCGATTTCTGTTGAAGATTATGACTACACTGTTCTCATTGCTCCAAAGAAAGATAGCGCGCAGGCAATTCCTTTCCTCATGGAACTTCGAAAAATTGGTCAGAAAGTAGAATGGATGTCCATCAGCCCTGGAAAAGTTCTTGGGGATTATCTGACATTTGCAAGCTCTCAGGGGGCAAACATTATCTATGTTTTGAAAGATGGTTTGTTGGATATTTATGATAATAAAGGACAGCTCATTGAGAAGATGAAGAAAGTGGAAGAGTTTGGAGGGGAAGAATAGGATGAGATATTTGACATTTGCCCTTGCCAAGGGTCGTTTAGCGAAAACAACCATGGCCATGTTTGAAGAATTAGGTATCACATGTGAGGCCATGAAAGATAAAGAAACCCGTAAACTGATTTTTGTCAATGAAGAATTAAAGCTAAAATTTTTCCTGGCAAAAGCTTCCGATGTACCAACTTATGTGGAATATGGGGCAGCGGATATTGGTGTCGTAGGTGCCGATACCATATTGGAGGAAGGCAGAAAACTTCATGAAATGATGGACCTTGGTTTTGGCCGTTGTCGTATGTGTGTTTGTGGCCCTGCTTCTGCCAAAGAGAAGCTGCAACATGGTGAACTGATTCGTGTAGCCAGCAAATACCCACATATTGCCAAAGATTATTTCTATAACAAAAAGTTCCAGACCGTAGAAATTATCAAATTGAATGGCTCCGTGGAACTTGCACCAATCGTAGGTCTTTCCGAAGTAATCGTGGATATCGTAGAGACAGGTTCCACGCTCCGTGCCAATGGACTTGAGGTGTTGGAAGAGGTATGTGAGCTCTCCGCCAGAATGGTCGTAAATCCGGTTAGTCTTAAAATGGAACAGGAAAGAATCCGTAAATTAATTTACGATCTTCGTAAACTTATTGACGAAAAACAACAGTAATATTGAGGATAAATACTATGAAGAAATTAAACATTGATAAAGAAACAACCAAAAATATATTAAATGATCTGTTAAAAAGAAGCCCAAATAACTACGACCAGTATGCGGACCGTGTACAGGCAATCCTGGATGAAGTAAAAGCAAAGGGCGATGAAGCATTATTTGATTATACAGCACGTTTTGATGGCTGCCAGTTAACAAAAGACACCATTCGTGTTACAAAAGAAGAAATTGAAGAAGCTTATGAAAAAGTGGATCCTTCCATGGTGGAGATTATTCGAAAAGCCCTTGTAAATATTCGTGATTATCATGAAAAACAGCGCCAGTATAGCTGGTTTGATTCTCAGCCAAATGGCACTATTTTAGGTCAGAAGGTAACAGCTCTTGCTTCAGTTGGTGTTTATGTTCCTGGTGGAAAAGCTGCCTACCCATCTTCTGTACTTATGAACATTGTACCTGCACAGGTAGCAGGGGTGGAAAAAATCGTGATGGTAACCCCACCAGATAAAGAAGGTAAGGTTACGCCAGAAACTTTAGTAGCAGCCAACGAAGCTGGTGCAACCCATGTTTATAAAGTGGGTGGTGCGCAGGCAGTGGCAGCGCTTGCTTATGGTACAGAATCCATCGCCAAAGTAGATAAGATCGTTGGTCCTGGTAACATTTATGTGGCACTTGCGAAAAAAGCAGTTTATGGTCATGTAAGTATCGATTCCATCGCCGGACCAAGTGAAATCTTAGTCCTCGCCGATGAAAGTGCGAATGCTCATTTTGTGGCAGCAGATATGTTATCCCAGGCAGAACATGATGAGCTTGCCAGTGCTATTTTAGTTACAACCAGCAAAGAACTTGCTGACAAAGTAGAAAAAGAAATTGAAGGATATCTTACTTATCTTTCCCGCGCCGACATTATCCGCAAATCTTTGGATCAATTTGGCTACCTTCTTATTGCAGAAGATATGGAACAGGCCATTGAGATTACCAATAATATTGCTTCCGAACATCTTGAAATTGTGACAAAGAATCCATTTGAAGTGATGACTAAGATTAAAAATGCGGGAGCAATCTTCCTTGGAGAATACAGCTCTGAGCCACTTGGAGACTATTTTGCAGGACCAAACCATGTTCTTCCAACCAATGGAACTGCCAAGTTCTTCTCCCCATTGTCAGTGGATGACTTTATTAAAAAATCCAGTATTATTTACTATTCCAAAGAAGCACTTGCACCTCTTCATAAGGATATCGAGGCATTTGCTAAGGCAGAAAGACTGACTGCTCATGCCAACTCTATTGCAGTTCGATTTGAAAATGAAGAATAGGAAGGCATTGGAATGAAAGCAATTAAAATGATCGCTGCAATCTCCAAAGAGAATGCGGTGGAAGATACGAAATACTATGATAATTGTGGGGCAGATGCTCTTTTCTATAACGATGTGGATTCTTTTAAAGAAGGAGGAGAGATGGACTGTAAAACCATCAAAAGTATTTACAGACATACTTCTCTGCCAATCTACGTCATCACAAAAATCAGACATTTTGATGATATCAAAAAAGCTTTTTATGCAGGTGCAGACAAGCTGATCATTTCTGGAAACAGCAGAGAACTGAAAAAAGCAGTGCGTGAAGCATCGGAACGTTTTGGTGAGGATCGCTTATATAAATACATGAAGGCAACAGAGATTGAAACTTCCATGGATAATGCAAGATTTGCTATGAACGAAGGCTTTGGTGGAATCGCTTTAGACGGAGATTTCACCAAAGACAGCTATGCTGCTTTGGCAGACCGTATGAGAACGGTGATTGATATGCCGGTTTTTATTCAGAGTAGCAAAGGGGATCCGGAGTTTCTTGCAAAATTGCTGAAGATGACAGTTCCAGAAGGTCTTTTGGTTTATATGGATACCAACTGTGACATGATGGATCTGAAGCAATATTTGAAAAAAGAAGGTTTGAAGGTGGATACCTTTGTATCCTCCATGGATTTTGATGATTTTAAATTGAACAGTGATGGAATGATTCCTGTGGTTACCCAAGATTATAAGACTGGTGAAGTTCTTATGGTGGCCTATATGACAAAGGAATCCTATGAGAAAACGGTAGAAACCGGAAAGATGACATATTTTAGCCGCAGCAGAAATGAACTCTGGTGTAAAGGAGATACTTCCGGTCATTATCAGTACGTAAAATCTTTATCCATTGACTGTGATAATGATACGATCCTTGCTAAGGTATCTCAGATTGGAGCCGCTTGCCATACAGGTAATTATAGTTGTTTTTACCGTCATCTGGTGAAAAAGGATCTGACGGATAAAAATATTCTTAACGTTTTTACAAAAGTGTACGATACTATTCTGGATCGAAAAGAGAATCCAAAGGAAGGTTCTTACACCAATTATCTTCTGAAAGAAGGCTTAGACAAGATTCTCAAGAAGATTGGAGAGGAAGCATCTGAGATCATTATTTCCTCCAAAAATCCAGATTCTGATGAACTGACTTATGAAATCTGTGATTTTATATATCATTTGATGGTACTCATGTGTGAGAAGGATATTACCTGGCAGGAAATTGCTGAAGAACTCTCTCGAAGACACTAAAATTTAGTTTACAGATATTCTTTCTTTATGCTATAATCTATGGGAATATTTTTATAAGCGGGGGCTTGGCCCCTGCCATGAAAAACCCAGTGTTAGGAGGATGGAAGATGGCAGCTATTTTAGGAGCATTTGTACAGTATATTCTTTCCTTTATCTTTTGTGCAGCTGTTGCTGGTCTTGGAATCTTTTGTGGAATCAAGCTTCACGATAAAGATAAAAAGAGCGCACAGTAATATGTGGGAAGCACGAAGATAACATTAAAAAAGATCATTCGAAGCATGCTGGGGAAACATTTTTGTTTCTTCAGCATTCTTTATGGATAAAACAGGAGGATTTTATTTTGAAGAAGTATGGAGTAAATGAACTTCGAAAAATGTACCTTGAATTTTTCGAAAGTAAAGATCACCTTGCAATGAAGAGTTTCTCATTGGTTCCACACAACGATAACAGCTTATTACTTATTAATGCTGGTATGGCACCTTTGAAACCATATTTTACAGGTCAGGAGATTCCACCACGTAAGAGAGTAACAACATGTCAGAAATGTATCCGTACCGGCGATATTGAAAACGTAGGTAAAACAGCAAGACATGGTACCTTCTTTGAGATGCTTGGTAACTTCTCTTTTGGCGATTACTTTAAGAAAGAAGCAATCGCATGGTCCTGGGAATTCCTTACAGAAGTAGTAGGACTTGATGCTTCCCGTCTTTACCCTTCCGTATATGTAGAAGATGATGAAGCATTTGCAATCTGGAGAGATGACATCGGCATCGCACCAGAACGTATTTATAAATTCGGTAAAGAAGATAACTTCTGGGAACACGGCGCTGGCCCATGTGGTCCATGTTCTGAAATCTACTATGACCGTGGAGAAAAATACGGCTGTGGACAGCCTGGCTGTGAAGTAGGCTGTGACTGTGACCGTTACATGGAAGTATGGAACAACGTATTTACACAGTTTGATAACGACGGCCATAACAATTATACATTACTTGAAAACAAAAACATCGATACAGGTATGGGTCTGGAACGTCTTGCAGTAGTAGTTCAGGATGTTGATTCTATTTTCGATGTTGATACAATCTGTGCTCTTCGCGAAAGAGTTGGCGAACTTGCTCATAAGACATACAAAGAAAATGAAGATGATGATATCTCCATCCGTCTGATTACTGACCATATTCGTTCCGCAACATTTATGATCTCCGATGGTATTATGCCAAGTAATGAAGGTCGTGGATACGTTCTTCGTCGTATCATTCGTCGTTCAGCTCGTCACGGACGAAAACTTGGTATCGATGGCATGTTCTTAGCAGAGCTTTCCAAGACAGTAATCGAAGGATCCAAAGATGGTTACCCAGAATTAGATGAAAAGAAAGAATTTATCTTCAATGTTCTTACACAGGAAGAAAAGAAATTCAATTCCACTATTGATCAGGGCTTAAGCATCCTCAATGATTTAGAAGAAAAAATGCAGGCAGACGGCGTAAAAGAACTCTCCGGTGATGATGCATTTAAATTATATGATACTTATGGATTCCCTCTGGATCTTACAAAAGAGATCTTAGAAGAAAAGGGATATACTGTAGACGAAGTAGGTTTCAATACTGCAATGCAGGTACAGCGTGAAACAGCAAGAAAAGCCCGTAAAGTAACAAACTACATGGGTGCTGACGCAACGGTATATGATGAAATCGATGCCGCAATCACATCCGAATTCGTTGGATATGATAAGCTTACTTTTGAATCTCCAGTTACTGTACTTACTTCTGAAACTGAACTTACAGAAGCCCTCACAGATGGCGAAGTTGGTACAATTATCGTGGATGAAACACCATTCTATGCAACAAGCGGTGGTCAACATGCCGATAGCGGTATGATCACAACAAAAGATGGCGAATTCGTAGTAGAAGACGTGATCAAATTAAAAGGTGGCAAGATTGGTCATGTTGGTAAAGTGACAAAAGGTATGATCAAAAAAGGTGATATGGTTACTTTATCCGTAAAAGAATCCCAGCGTAGAGATACTCAGAAGAATCATAGTGCAACTCATCTTCTTCAGAAAGCACTTCGTACTGTTCTTGGTTCCCATGTTGAACAGTCCGGTTCTTATAATGATAAAGATCGTCTCCGTTTCGACTTCTCTCATTTCCAGGCAATGACTGCAGAAGAATTAGCAGAAGTTGAAAAACTTGTCAATGAATCCATTGCAGCAGCTTACCCTGTTGTAACAAAAGTTATGACCATGGAAGAAGCAAAGAGAACTGGAGCTACGGCATTATTCGGTGAAAAATACGGTGATGAAGTTCGTGTTGTTGATATGGGCGGATATTCCATCGAGTTCTGTGGTGGTACTCATGTTGCTAACACAGCAGATATCAAAGCCTTCAAAATCATTTCTGAAGTTGGTGTAGCAGCTGGTGTAAGACGTATCGAAGCCCTCACAGGTGATAACGTATTAGCATATTACCAGAATATTGAAAATACTCTCATCGAAGCAGCAAAGGTTGCAAAAGCTGAGCCTGCAAAACTTGCAGATCGTATTCAGGCTCTTCTTGATGAAGTGAAAGCATTAACTACTGAAAATACAAAATTAAAAGATCAGATCGCTAAGAGTGAAGTAGCAGACGTCATGAAAGACATCGTAGAAGTTGGAGCATTCAAAGTACTTCCAGTTGCTGTAAAAGATGTTGATATGAACGCACTTCGTACTTTAAGTGACGACTTAAAAGAAAAGATCGGCAGCGGTGTTGTTGTAATTGCTTCCGAAAATGCAGGAAAAGTTAACTTAATCGTTACTGTTACAGATGATGCTGTAAAAGCAGGCGCTCATGCTGGTAAGATCATCAAAGAAGCAGCTGCCCTCGTTGGTGGTGGCGGCGGTGGTCGTCCAAACATGGCTCAGGCTGGTGGTAAGAACCCTGCAGGTATCGCAGATGCTCTTGCAAAAGGTGTTGAGCTTGCAAAAACTCAGTTAGCATAAAGCTTAAATAATGAATATATTAAAAGTGCTTCAGTTAAGACGACTAGATTCGTCATAGCTGAGGCACTTTTTTAATAATAGCAATTGTTAGCGATGTGTCCAGGTACTTCTTGAGAAGAGAATAAGAATTGGGAAAATCTCAAGACGACCAGCTAACATATCCATAATAAGAACCAATTTTGAGAAAGCACTGTAAGCTCCAAAGTTACATGTTGGACCAACGGCATCAAAGCCAGGCCCAATATTGTTAAAACATGCAATTACTGCAGAAATATTGGTTGTGATACTAAACCCATCGAGGGAAATCAGAATATAACTGAAAATGATGATTAATATATAGGCAGCGAGATAAGCATTGACATTATCGACAACTTTTTCATTTACTACATGATTGTTGTTTCGAACAACCATAACTTTTTGTGGATGAAGAACCTGGCGGATATTACGACGAAGATTTTTCATGAGGAAAAGAAAACGTCCCACTTTAAAACCACCGCCGGTACTGCCGGCACAGGCACCCACTAACATGAGGACTAACAAAATGCTCTTGGAAAAACTAGGCCAAAGATCAAAGTTTGTGGTTGCAAATCCAGTGGTGGTAATTACAGTTGCAACCTGGAAAGCGGCATGGCGTACCGTTTCTTCGAATGTTTTGTAGAAACCGTGAAGATTCCAGGTGATCAGTGCGATACTACCAAAGACAATGCCCAGATAGAGACGTAGTTCTTCGTCTTTCCAGACACTTTTAAATTGTTTAACTAAAAGAAGATAGTAACAGCTAAAATTGACACCAAAAAGTAACATAAATACTGTACAGACATTTTGTAAATATGGACTGTAGCTTGCAATACTATCATTTTTAATACCAAATCCCCCCGTTCCGGCGGTACCAAATGCAGTACAGATGGAATCAAATAAGGGCATATGGCCAATCAAGAGGAAAATAATATTCAAAATTGTAATTGCAATGTAAATCAGGTAGAGAATCTCAGCGGTCTGTTTCATTTTTGGTACCAGTTTACCAACGTCAGGTCCCGGGCTCTCTGCACGGAGGAGGTGCATGGTAAAACCACTGCTACGCTTGTTTACAGAGGCGATTGCTAAAAGGAATACAAGAACTCCCATACCACCAACCCAATGACTAAAACTTCTCCAGTAGAGAATCCCTCGACTTAGACTTTCCACTTCCGGTAAAATGGAGGATCCTGTGGTTGTAAATCCAGATACGATTTCAAAAAAACTATCAATATAGCTTGGTATTTCTCTGGAAATATAAAATGGGAGACATCCAAGAAGTCCCATGACAATCCAGGTGATACCAACACATGCCAAACCATCCTTGGCATAGAATCCAGATGGAGCATCTTTACAAAGCAAATAGAGGATGGTGATTAAAATAGTAAGAATGACTATGGTAATCAGAAAGCCTTTGATTGCAGCAGACTCATGGTTAACCAGACTAATGCATAAGGCAGGAATCATAAATAGTGCTTCAAAAAATAAAATCTGGGAGAGAAATTTTCCCATCATACGATAATTCATAAGATTAATCAGACCTTTCCATGTATTTTATAAGAGATGTCATATGTATTATTTTTCAAAAATCTCGTTGAGCTGATAAACTACATTGTTGGATGATGTGACAACAATGAGGATATCTCCCTTCTGGAAAGAAGAATTACCATTTGGAATTTCAGTGGTGTTGGTCGCTTCATGTCGGATACCGGCAATTAAAGAACCTTTTTTCAATGGGATATCCTTCAACGGCTCATTGCAGTGGAAGGTGTTTCCATCGACTACGAATTCTAAGGCTTCTGCCTGTCCATTTGCAATAGGATGAATGCTGTTGGCTGCTCCTGTTTGATTTTTCATGGCACGAACGTAGCTTACAATAAGATTGGAGCATAACTCTTTTGGACTGATGATACTTCCGAGATTTAAACCAGTGATGATAGGGCTATCAGCCAAATGACCAATACTTGTGATTACTTGTGGAACTCCTGCATGGGAACCATATAAAGAAATGATCATATTTAATTCGTCCAGACCAGTCATGGTTATGAGAGCATCACATTGATCAATGTGTTCACTTCGTAATAAAGTTTGACTGCTGGCATCGCCATGAACAATGGTGGTGTTTGGAAGAAGTCCGGCCAGTTCCACACAGCGATCATAGTCTTTTTCAATAATCTGAACGGTGATTCCACTCTTTTGTAAAGCTCTTGCCAGATAATAACTGATACGATTTCCACCACAAACAACAGCACGACGGATCTTATTAGATATGATATGAAGATTTTTTAAAAGAACCATCAGGGTTTCTGTTGGGGCAGTAATGTAAATCAGGTCACCTTCGAGCATTTTAAAATCACCATCTGGAGCAAATGCTTTGTTATCTCTCATGACAACACATACGAGAACTTTACATTTGACAATTCGATTCAAATCTTTTAATTTTACATTCTCAAGAGGACTTCCAGAAAAGACTTTCAATTCTACAATTTCAATTTGAGCCTTTGCAAAATAGTCTCTTTTCAGATTTCCTGGATATTTTAAAATTCGCTCGATTTCGCGGGCAGCCTGATAATCAGGATTTACCATAAAAGAGAGACCGAAACGATCTTTTAACATATGTGTCTGATCATGGTATTCTGGATTACGAATGCGAGCGATGGTTTTAAGATTCGGATTTAATCCGTAAGCGGTAAGGCAACAAAGTAGATTAATCTCATCCTTGCTGGTTGCAGCAATAAGAAGGTCTGCACTTTCAACGCCAGCTTCTTTTAGCACATCCATGGTTGCACAATTTCCTGTAACGGCCATAACATCGTATTGTTCTATCGTATTAGCTAAAACTTTGGAGTTGGAATCAATTAAAGTTAAATCATAATTTTTATCAGAAGATAATTGTTTAAGCAGGGTAGAACCTACTTTACCGTCACCGGCAACTATTATTTTCACTGTTTTTACCTCCGGTTTACAAAAATGATTATTTTATATTGTATTAATATTATATAATGTTAAAATAAAGATATATTAATGTTGTAAATATAAAATTAAAAATATATATTTTAACATTAAGATTATATTAATACATATAGGTAATTATATCAGAATTACATGAAAAGGCAATAAAGTCTTGCATAGGATTGTGAAGTATGATAGATTAACAAGGTAATATTGTGGATGCCGATTTTAAAAATTGTGGATAACTATTTAAAAATTGAATTTTTTTGAAAAAAGTTATTGACGATTTATAGGATGGTGTGTATAATGTTATACAGTGCAAAAATACCCAAACAGTTGTATTAGGCACAATACACAACTGGAGGGAGGTCAGGTGAGTCAATGTCAAACGTTATCGTTAAAGAAAACGAATCTTTAGACAGCGCACTTCGCAGATTCAAAAGAAGTTGTGCTAAAGCAGGTATTCAGCAGGAGATCCGTAAGAGAGAACATTACGAAAAACCAAGCGTTCGTCGTAAAAAGAAATCTGAAGCTGCTAGAAAAAGAAAATATTAATAAATTTTAGTGCTATTAAAAAGACATCCGTTTTTATGGATGTCTTTTTTTTCTCCAATCTCTATAAACATAATTGACCTTTTTTTTTGTCAATGTTATTATGAAACAAATTGGTTTTATGAGATAACATGCATATTTTTATGGGAAAAAATAGAGCATTATTGGGGGGTATAGCATGACTGGGATTGTAATTGTATGTCATAGCGAAAAATTGGCAGAAGGTGTAAAGGACATTATTCAGATGATGGCTTCGGAAGTTCCGGTAGCATTGGCTGGTGGTCATGTGGACGGTACTTATGGAGTGTGTGTAAGCAAAGTAAGATCTGCTTTTAAGGAAATGAGAATCGTGGACAATGCTTTGATTTTTGTGGATCTTGGAAGTGCTCTAACTGTCGTGGAAGATGTCCTTGGTGAGTTTCCGGCAGGAAAGTTTGAAATCATGGATTGCCCTTTGGTGGAAGGCGCAGTTGGCGCTGCTGTAGTAGCCTCAGGTGGAGCACCACTTAAGGATGTGATTCGTATTGCCAGAGAAACAAGAAATGCATTTAAATTTTAGTTTGTTTATATAAGCATGATCCTGAATGGCTCATGCTTTTTCTTTTAACATAGACTTTAGTTCAGAGGTCTTATAGAGCTTTTTTGGTTTTGGGATGACAATTTGGGAAAATTATGTTATAAACAAGTGTTAGACTAGATAGGAAAAGAGAGTGTCACATTTTGAGTGGCACCATGGAAGGGAGAATTATTGGAATGAATATTTCGGAAATGGAATTTCCTTTTCCGGCAGAACATGCAGGAAATGTTTTTGGCCAGTTTGATGCCAATATGAAAAAAATTGAAAAAACTTTACATGTCACCATTATCTTTCGAGATGATCGTATGAAGCTGATTGGTAGTGAAGATGCGTGTAAGAAAGCAAAAGAAGTGATAGATTCTCTCCTGACTTTATCGAAAAGAGGAAATGATATTACGGAGCAGAACGTGAACTATACATTATCCTTGTCCATGTCAGAATCTGCCTCCGTTTCTTCCATCCGTGAATTGGATCAGGATATCATCTGCCATACCATTATGGGAAAACCAATTAAGCCAAAGACTATGGGACAGAAGGCATATGTGGATACCATCAGTGAAAAAATGATTGTTTTTGGCGTAGGTCCAGCCGGAACAGGAAAGACTTATCTTGCCATGGCCAAGGCCATCACTGCATTTAAAAATAATGAGGTAAATCGTATTATCCTGACCCGTCCAGCCATCGAGGCGGGAGAAAAATTAGGTTTTTTACCTGGGGATCTTCAAAGCAAGGTAGATCCATACCTTCGTCCACTTTATGATGCACTTTATGAGATCATGGGTGCGGATTCTTTTGTAAAAAATATGGAAAAAGGATTGATTGAGGTAGCGCCGTTAGCATATATGCGAGGCCGAACTCTTGACAATGCTTATATTATATTAGATGAAGCACAGAACACCACACCAGCTCAGATGAAAATGTTCCTGACCCGTATTGGGTTTGGCTCAAAGGCCATTATCACTGGTGATTTAAGCCAGAAGGACCTTCCGGATGGCAGTCGCTCTGGTTTGGATGAGTCTTTGCGAGTTCTTCGCAAAATTGATGAGATTGGTGTCTGCAGACTGACCAGTGATGATGTTGTAAGACATCCATTGGTACAGAAGATTGTTACCGCTTATGATAATTACGAAAAAGCGAAAGAAGATAAAGAAAAAGCCAAAAAAAGAAAATACAACAGAAAAGAGGAAAATCGATGACATTTGAAATGGAATACGAGTATCCTGAAATTGTGGTGGAAAACTACGAGGAGATTCTCAACAAAGTTATATTAACTGCTTTAGATTATGAGGAATGTCCTTATGAAGCACAGGTATATGTGCTGATGACAGATAATGACACCATTCATCAGATTAATAAAGAACACAGAGAAATGGATCGTCCAACAGATGTTTTATCTTTCCCAATGAGCGAATACGAAATCCCAGGTGATTTTTCTGATATCGAAGAAAGAGATCCCGATGCTTTTCATCCGGAAAGTGGAGAGCTTATCTTAGGTGATATCATCATTTCCATGGATAAGGTGAAGGAGCAGGCCAAAGAATATGGTCATACAGAGGTAAGAGAACTTGCTTTTTTAGTGGCTCATAGTATGCTCCACCTCATGGGCTATGATCATATGGAGGATGAGGAAAGAAAAATCATGGAAGCAAAACAGAAAGAAATTCTTGAAATCTGTGGATATAAACGATAAGAGGATTCTATGAAACAGTACGATATGATAATTATTGGGGCAGGTCCTGCGGGCATGAGTGCCGCCTATGCGGCAGCCAAAGAAGGGATAAGGATTCTTCTTCTTGAAAAAGCCGATCGAATCGGAAAGAAGATTCTTGTTACGGGCAATGGACGCTGTAATCTGACCAATGAAGTACAAAATCCAGATTGTTACCGAAGTGATTATGGAGAGAGAGTACAAGGTGTGCTTTCCTCCTTTTCCTATGAAGATACCCATATCTTTTTTAGAAATTTGGGAATTCTTACCAGAAATAAAAATGGGTATATTTACCCTTACAATGAACAGGCGGCTTCCGTCAGAGAAGCCTTTGAAGTAGCTCTGACCAGCCAGGAGAATATTACAATCCTGACGGGGTGCAAGGTGGAAGGAATCGATTTTACCAAAAAAGGATACCGGGTTTTTACTAATAGGGAGTCCTTTGGGGCAAAAGCAGTGGTGGTGGCCACTGGTGGCTATGCAGGCCCTTCTATTGGCTGTGATGGTTCCGGTTTTGCTTTTGCAAAGGCCATGGGACATGAGATCGTTAAACCATTTCCGGCTTTAACACCATTAAAATCAGGTGCCCCATTTTTAAAGAAGGTCAGTGGCGTCAGAAACCAGGCGAGAATCCATCTTCTTGTTGATGGGGTAGAAGAACGAAGGGAAGAAGGAGAATTGCAGTGGACGGAATATGGGATTTCCGGTGTTGCAATCTTCCAGCTAAGTCGTTATGCAGTCCTGGCCATGGAAGAAGGAAAAAAGGTTGCTCTTTCTTTAGATTTTATGCCAGATTGGAAGGAAGAGGATGTGGAAGCTTTACTTACTTCTTTTCAGAAAAAATGTAGCTATAAGAATTTAAAAGAACTAATCTCAGGATTTCTACCTGGAAAGCTGGTTCCTGTGGTGCTTCGGGAAGCCAAAATCAAAGAAGAAAAGTCTGTGATGGAAATCAAAGAAGAAGATATACATATGCTTTGCCATAGCATCAAACATTTCCTTTTACGAATCAATGGATATGTTGGTTATGAGAAGGCCCAGGTGACCAGGGGAGGTGTTTCCCTTAGGGAATTAAATGATCAGATGGAATCCATCTATCAGCCTGGCTTGTTTTTTGCAGGCGAAGTTACTGATGTAGATGGAACTTGTGGAGGTTATAATCTGCAGTGGGCTTTTAGTAGCGGTAATCTGGCCGGATTAGCAGCGGCATCCTATGTTAGTACACAGAAAAAAGAGAAAGGAAAGCGAGATCATGCTTAGAATTTCTGGATTAAAATTACAGATTCCTCATGGAGAAGATGCTCTTCTTCAGGCCATTACCAAAAAGGCAAAAGGAAAAAAAACAAGATCTTACCGAATTGTAAGAAGATCCATTGATGCCAGAAAAAAGCCGACACTCTTTTATATCTATAGCATTGATGCTTCCTTTGACAATGAGAAAAAAATCTTGCAGGGCAAAGGCTCCCAGTGGACAAAAGTGGAGGAAAAGCCATATCATTTTCCAGTAACTTATAAAGAAAATGATGGGAAAACATCCCGTCCTGTGATTGTTGGAGCAGGACCGGCTGGTTTATTTGCAACTCTGATGCTGGCCCGTGCCGGCTGGAAGCCAATTCTTCTTGAAAGAGGGGATTGCGTGGAAGTCCGCACGGAAAAAGTGGAGGAATTGTTTGCAGGAGGAAAACTGGATACCGAGTCCAATGTGCAGTTTGGGGAAGGTGGTGCCGGTACCTTTTCCGATGGGAAGCTAAATACTCTTGTGAAAGATAAATTTGGCAGAAATCATTTTGTGCTTCAGGAGTTTGTCAAACATGGAGCGCCGGAGGCCATCCTTTATGATGCAAAGCCTCATATCGGAACGGACGTTTTAAAAGATGTGGTCATTTCCATCCGCCAGGAAATCCTTTCCCTGGGAGGAGTAGTGCATTTTCGCACAAAAATGACTGATATTATAAAGAATAAAAATAATGTAACGGGAATTGTCTGTGAAAAAGAGGGGGATAGATTTGAGATTCCTTGTGAAGCCTTAATTCTTGCCCTTGGGCACAGCGCAAGAGATAGTTTCACCACTTTGTATGAAAGAGGAATTCACATGACGCCAAAAGCATTTGCGATCGGTGTCCGTGTGGAACATCCTGCTCAGATGATCAACGAATCCATGTATGGAGAAGGTTATCCGGAAGAACTGTCTGCAGCCAGCTACAAACTGACCCACCAATGCAAAAATGGAAGAGGAATTTATTCCTTCTGCATGTGTCCTGGTGGCTATGTTGTGAACTCTTCCTCTGAGGAGGGAAGGCTTTGTGTCAATGGTATGAGTTATTCCGGACGAGATGGAAAGAATTCTAACACGGCTCTCATAACCACTGTGACCCCGGAAGATTTTCCTTCTGACCATCCTCTTGCAGGCATGGAGTTTCAACGAAAATACGAGGAGGCTGCCTTTGCATTAAAACAAGGCAAAATTCCAGTACAGTTATATAAAGATTTTAAAGAAAATGTGCCATCAACACAATTGGGAGAGATTGAGCCACAGATAAAAGGACAATGGGACTTTGCCAATTTATGGGATTGTCTGCCAGACTATGTCTGTGAGTCACTTCTTGAGGGGATGGAAGCATTTGGACATACGATTCGTGGCTATGATCGGGAAGATACTATATTTGCCGGTGTGGAGACGAGAACTTCCTCCCCGGTTCGTATGGACCGTGATGACGGCTATCAGTGCAATCTTGAAGGAGTTTTCCCTTGTGGAGAGGGTGCTGGTTATGCGGGAGGAATCACCTCGGCAGCCATGGATGGGATTAAGGTTGCGGAAGCCGTAGCCATGTATCTGTTAAAGGAAAGGAGATAATTAATGAACGAAGTAGATATCGCTCGCATCAATGAGCTTTACCATAAATCAAAAACCGTTGGGTTAACGGCAGCGGAGGCAGAGGAACAGAAAAAATTAAGAAAAGAATATATCAAAGCAATCCGTGCCAGCCTTCGAGGCAACCTTGACCGTATCGATATGCAGAATGAAGATGGTACTTACACCAATCTTGGAGAAAAATACGGAAAGAAGCACAAAGGAAACTAAGAACAAGGTAGAAAGAGGAGGATGATTCGGTTTCCATGAATCAGATTGATAAAAAAGCACTCCGTAAAGAAATGAGTAAAATTCGTGGACATATTACGAGTGAACAGGCACTTCTTGCAGAAGAGCGCTGTATTCATTTTCTGCGGGAGTCTGATATTTATAAAGAGTATCAATGGTTTTATCCATATATTTCCTACCGCAGTGAATTTCCAACCCATAAACTGATCGAGCAACTGCTTGCAGATGGCAAATGTGTTGCTGTTCCTAAGGTAGAAGGCGATATCATGAAATTTTACGAGATTCATTCTCTTGATGATTGTGCACCGGGATGTATGGGCATCTTAGAACCTGTAGACGATCAGATGGAATCCGTAGAGGATGGTGTGGTTCTTCTTCCTGGACTTGCCTTTGATGAGAGAGGTGGCCGTATGGGATATGGTGCAGGATATTATGATAAATACCTTTCCATTCACAAGAAGCACCGCAAGATTGCTTTGGCTTTTGACTGCCAGGTAATTGATGAGGTTCCCATGGAAGAGCATGATCTTCCTATGGAATATCTATTAACAGCGCAAGCAGGCCTTAAAAGAATTCTTTGATGCGAAAAAAGCATTTAATAAGAAAAAAGACTTGAAAAGGAAAAAAAAGAGTGTTATAGTACTAATGTAATATTGTGTAATCGTAAGAGTGGGCAAAACGCCCACTCTTATTTGATGTTTGGAATACATGTCCCATGGAAAGAGGTGAAATCAACATGAAAAGAACAGAGATTGTTGCAAGAGTCGAGGAACTGGTGAATCCGATTATTGATGAGAATCATTTTGAGCTTGTTGACGTGGAATACGTGAAAGAAGGAGCAAACTGGTATCTTCGTGTTTATGCGGACAAAGAAGGTGGAATCAACATCAACGACTGTGTATTGATCAGCCGTGCTTTAGAAGAAAAGCTGGATGAGGAAGATTTTATCGCAGATGCCTATATCCTTGAGGTAAGCTCTCCAGGTCTTGGAAGACCACTGAAAAAAGAGAAAGACTTCAAGAGAAGTATCGGAGAAGCAGTCGAACTTAAACTTTACAAAGCAGAAGACAAACAAAAAGAATTCGAAGGTATCTTAGTCGCTTATACAGACGATACCGTTACCCTTGAAATCGATGAAGCAGAAAAAGTTTTCGAACGCAAAAATATCGCCATGATTCGTCTGGCAATCGATTTCTAATATCTAATTATCCCACGGAAGGAGTAAAAAAATGAACGAGTTAATCAAGGCTCTTGATGATTTACAGGCTGAGAAAAATATTGAAAAAGAAGTAATTATGGAAGCAATCGAAGATTCTTTAGTTGCTGCGTGTAACCGTGACTTCGGAAAAAATGCAATTGTTAAGGTACATATGGACCGTGAAACAGGTGTGATTGACGTTATGGTTGAAAAAACTGTTGTGGAGGAAGTAGAAGATTCCTCCTGTGAAATCAGTCTGGAAGATGCTAAAATGATCGATATTCATTACGAGCTTGGCGATGTAGTGAACATTGAAGTTACACCAAAGAACTTCGGTAGAATTGCTGCACAGCATGCAAGAAGCGTTATTGTTCAGAAAATCAAAGAAGAAGAACGCCGTGTGCTTTTCCAGCATTTCTCTTTAAAAGAAAAAGATATCGTGACAGGTATTGTTCAGCGTTTCAGTGGAAACAATATCTGTATCAGCTTAGATGATAAAACAGACGCTGTCCTCACAGAAAAAGAACAGGTAAAAGGTGAGATTTACCATCCAACAGACCGTATCAAACTTTATATCATCGAAGTAAAAGATACAAACAAAGGACCTAAAATTCTTGTTTCCAGAACACATCCTGAACTGGTAAAACGTCTTTTCGAAAAAGAAGTCAGCGAAGTTTATGATGGAACCGTTGAAATCAAGAGTATTGCCAGAGAAGCAGGTTCCCGTACTAAGATCGCTGTAGCTTCCAATGATCCTAACGTAGATCCAGTTGGTGCATGTGTTGGTAAGAACGGTGCTCGTGTTGATGCAATCGTAAATGACTTAAAAGGTGAAAAAATCGATATCATCACATGGGATGAAGACCCTGCAAGATTGATCGAAAATGCACTTAGCCCATCCAGCGTAATTTCTGTGGACGTTGATTTAGAGGAAAAGAGTGCAAGAGTTGTTGTTCCAGATTATCAGCTTTCTCTTGCCATTGGTAAAGAAGGTCAGAATGCTCGTCTTGCTGCAAAACTTACCGGTTATAAGATTGACATCAAGAGTGAAAGTCAGGCAGCAGCAATGGCAGATGAGTATTACGATGATGAATACGAAGAATACGATGACATGGACGAAGAATTTGATGAATCCATGGATGAAGAAACTATTGAGGAATAATAGCGAGACTGGTGATCGGACATGGGAAAGAAAATACCATTGAGACAGTGTGTTGGCTGTCGTGAGATGAAGGCCAAAAAAGAGATGATCCGTGTGATAAAAACACCGGAAGAGGAAGTAGTTCTTGATGCTAACGGCAAAAAGAACGGAAGAGGTGCCTATGTGTGCTTCAGTCTTCCTTGCCTTCAGAAAGCAAGACGTTCCAAAGGTCTGGAGCGTTCCTTAAAAATTACCATCCCGGAAGAAATCTATGAAAGATTAGAGGAGGAGATGAGACAACTTGACAGCGAGAGATAAAGCGTTATCAATGATCGGAATGACAGCAAAAGCCGGAAGGCTTGTCAGTGGGGAATTCTCCACAGAAAAAGCAGTAAAATCAGGTCAGGCTCATTTAGTTATCGTCGCAGAAGATGCCTCCGACAATACAAAGAAAATGTTCCAGAATATGTGTACTTTTTATAAAGTATCCATAAGCTTTTTCGGTACAAAAGAAGAGCTCGGACATTGGGTTGGTAAAGCACAGAGGGCTTCCATCTGTATATTAGATGAAGGTTTTGCAAAATCAGTGTTGAAAAAAATAAATCTAAGTATGGAGGTATAGCGGATGCCAAAAATGAGAGTACATGAAGTAGCAAAGCAGTTTAATAAAACAAGCAAAGAAGTAATCGCTGTGTTAAAACAGCATGGAATAGATGTGCAGAGTCATATGAGCACAATTACCGAAGAGAATTTCGATAAAATCAAGAACAATTTAAGTGGAGTAAAGGAACAGCCAAAGAAAGCTGCCCCAGCTCCTGTGGAAGAAAAGAAAGCTCCACAGGCTCCAGTAGCTAATAAAGAGAATCGTGAGCGTAAACCAATGGAAGGCCGTAAGGAATTTAACAATAATAGAGATAACAACCGTGACGGACAGAGAAAC
>JAUNNI010000044.1 GCA_030531555.1 Eubacteriales bacterium
ACATACGTTTTTTTCTTGTCCCCAAAAAGTAGAAATTTCCTATCACATAAAAAAAGGTCAGGCTTCTATCAATATAGAAGCCCGACCTCTTTTTTAATTATCCAATGAAATTCCAAGCGTTTCTGCCACATGCCGTTTATAAAAACCAAGCAGCTCATACTCTACCAAGTCTCTTAAAACACCAAGATTTCCCGAACGCATGGCCGCAAGCAATTGATTGTTATCTAAAAGGCTTCCGATTAACTCACTGGTAACCACGGAAGAAACCTGATACAGTTCTCCACTATCCGGAATCAAAGTTACAATTGCTCCAAGGATTACCTTACCAGATTCATAAAATGGAGGTTCCAGACGAACATAACGGAAAATCGGTTTAGAAACAAGGTCGGTTCTTCCATGAAGAAGAAAGGCATGAAATGGCTTAATATAGGTATCATCCAACTCATCTCTTCTTTTTAGAACGTGATAAATCTCATCTGCCTGATCCGGCTCTTCTGCGCAAGTTACTGCTGCATAACGAATCAATTCATCACGGTTATGCAAAATCGGAGCAGAATCAATTTCAATATCTTCCAAAATCTGATAAATAACATCCCCAAGCAGAGAAATATATTCCACATCTGCCTGATTAATATTACTCGTTGGAGCAATGATTGGTGCATATTCCTTTTTCTTCTGACGAAGAAGGTACTCGATTCGGCTATTAATCAATGCTTTATCATGCTTGGTTGGTATCGTATTTACCTGTACGTAGCGGAAGGTAGTATCCAGCTTAATCGTGGAAATAATGAGGTCGATTCCATCTTGCAACAACTTTCTTTTGTCGATATCAAAAGCAGATTGTGTTCCAACAATATCCAAAAATGGATATTCTAATTTTAAATCAGCCGCAAGAAGTCTGGAGCTGCCAATCCCCGTTGGGCATACAATGACAACACGAATTCTTCGTTCATTTTTTTCTTTTCGCTCCATAGCTGCCCCAAAATGCATGGTAATAAAACCGATTTCACTTGGGGAGACCTCTTTCACTCCCAATTCCTCTCTGATTACATTGGTGCAGGCCTTGGTACAGGCTTCATAAATATCAGGATAATCTGTCTTTAAATTTTCCAGCAAAGGATTATCAATTGGTATATTGGAACGAAGTCGCCCGATCATTGGCTGAATATGAATGGATAAATCATTTACCAGACTGGCATCCAAAGCAAAATCAATCATTGTAATATTGGATACTTCACGGATAATTGAGATTACGATCTGATGAATATCAAAATCTCTTTTTCTTGTCAAATCTCTTTTGGAGGTAGGGAAAACCCTGGTACTTCCCACTTGCATAGCGATCCCACAAATCTCATCTTTTGATAATGTAATATCCAAAATACTATGTAACTCATTGGCCAAATGTTCTGCCAGTCCGTACTCTGGCTGGATAAGCAGATCATCCTGATCCAATGAATCTACATAGATTGTATTCCCTTTTTGGATTCGATGAATCATAAGAGAAATATAAATAAAAAGACTCAAAAAACCACTGTCAGAAAACTGCATATGATTGTGATTTTCACATTCTGAAAGTATGTAATTTACCTTCTCTATGAGAGAAGAATCCCATTCCTTGATAAAATGACAGTAATTGTGAATATTTTTTCGATCATGCTGACCGAAAGCATGATTCATCTCAATCATTTCTCGAATGGTAGTGGTCAGCGCTCTTCGATGAGCCAGTTCCTCCCCTTGTATAAAAATACCAAGGCCGGTGCGTCGGATCAATGCCAGATTATATTTTCGAAACCAAGGAGTAATCTGATTCAGATCATTTAATAAGGTTCCTTCCGAAACATCACATCGATCCGTCAGAAAATAAGTCTTCATTGGCTCATCCGCCATCAGAAGCTCATAGCGAATCTGTCTCTGTCTTTTCTCCCTGTCAAAAATGAACTGTTCACTTTCCGGATTCATATCAAGCAGCTGAAGAATCTCTTTCTTTCGTTCTTCTGATTCAGCGATGGACAATCCACTTCCTCTTTTTCGCTGTATTTCATATCCGTGTTCCTTCATCCATTTTTCAACACACACCATCTCTCGTTGAATAGATCTCGTACTAACCCCTAATTTTTCTGAGATCAGATTTGTAGATACCGGATGGTCCTCTGAAAATCTGATTAATATTCTTATAATATCTTCTGCACGTTTTGTAAGCTCCATGTTACTTGCCCCCTTTAAGTTACCATAGATTTGTCACTTATATTTACGCAATCACTATAACAATTTTGTCGTTTATCGAGATATTTTCCATATTATAACACATTTCGTGTCACTTTAGGAAGGAATATGTCGCAGTGTCGCCTTGAAAAGCGACAAATATGTTGTATCATTTGTTTGATTCTGTCGCTTGACTATCATATAATGAAGACACCAAATATTTTACTGTTTTAAAGAGAGGAGATTAAAAACATGAAAAACGCTGTTCAAAAATTTGGTAAGTTTTTAAGCGCAATGGTAATGCCTAACATCGGTGCTTTCATCGCATGGGGTTTCATTACAGCATTATTCATTGCATCCGGTTGGGTTCCAAATGAAAGACTCTCCGGTTTAGTTAGCCCAATGTTAAATAACTTATTACCTATCTTAGTTGCTTACACAGGTGGTAAACTTGTTGGTGGCGACCGTGGTGGTGTAATCGGTGCCATCGCCGTTATGGGTGTAGTTGTAGGTGCTCCTGACTACCCAATGTTAATGGGCGCTATGTTAATGGGACCTGTTGCTGGTTTCGTAATCAAAAAATTCGACCAGGCTATGGACGGACATATGCCAGCTGGTTTCGAAATGTTAATCAACAACTTCTCCGTTGGTATCCTTGGTATGATCCTTGCAATCATCGGATTCTACTTAATCGGACCTCTTATGTCCGCAATCTTAGTTATCTTAACAGCTGGTGTTAACGTACTCGTTTCCCACAGCTTACTTCCATTAGCAGCAATCTTCATCGAACCTGCTAAAGTATTATTCCTTAATAACGCAATCAACCATGGTATCTTCACATCAATCGCTACACAGCAGGTTGCTGAAGCAGGAAAATCCATCATGTTCATGCTTGAAGCTAACCCTGGTCCTGGTCTTGGTGTATTACTTGCTTACTGGTTATTCTCACCAGATAAAACAACAAAAGATTCCGCTCCTGGCGCAATCATCATCCACTTCCTTGGTGGTATCCATGAAATTTACTTCCCATATGTATTAATGAATCCTACAGTTATCATCGCTCCAATCGTTGGTAATATCTGTGCAATCTTCTTCTTCTCCATGACAAAAGCTGGTCTTGTTGGTCCTACATCCCCAGGTTCCATCATTTCCTTCTTAGCTATGTCTCCAAAGGGAAGCGGCATGATCATCACAATCGCTGGTGTTGCAATCGCTACAGTAGTTTCCTTCCTTATCGCTTCTCCAATCGTTAAGATGTCCGGAAGCAAATCCTTAGAAGAAGCTCAGGCTGCTAACGCTGCTGCAAAAGCTGAAGCAAAAGGTCAGGCTCCTGCAGCTCCTGTTTCCATCGGTTCTGGCGAAATCAAAAAAATCATCTTCGCTTGTGACGCTGGTATGGGTTCCTCTGCTATGGGTGCTACAAAATTCCGTAACAGAATCAAAGATTTAGGTCTTGGTATCACAGTTAAAAATACTTCTGTTGATAACCTTCCAGCAGATACAGACGTTGCTGTAGTTCAGACAATCTTAGCTGATCGTGCTAGAAAATGCTGTCCAAGCGCTCGTATCGTTGAAATCGGTAACTTCCTTGCAGATGCTAATTTAGATGCTTTATACGCTGAATTAGAAAAACGTGCTAACGGTTCTACACCCTCTGTAGAAGCTGCTCCAGCTGAAGAAGCTGTAAAAGAGGGCGGCATGGTTTTAAATAAAGCCGGTATCAAAGCTGGTCTTGCTTCCGTAGATAAATGGACAGCAATCAAAGAAGCTGGTACATTATTACATAAACTTGGCTATGTTGATGAAGGTTACATCGACGCTATGGCTGAAAGAGAAAAACTTGCTTCCGTATACATGGGCATGGGTGTTGCTATCCCTCACGGAACAACAGACGCTAAAAACACTGTTAAAAAATCCGGTATCGTAGTTCTTCAGTACCCAGAAGGTGTTGACTTTGGTGGTGACGAACCTGCTAACCTTGTAGTTGGTATCGCTGGTGTTGGTGATGAACATCTTCAGATCCTCGGTAACATCGTAACATTACTTGAAGATACTGAAACAATGGAAAAATTAAAAACAACAGCTACTGTTGATGAAATTTACAATGCATTTAAATAATGCGATCCAAATTTAGTTGTAACTATTAAGAAAGAAGGTAATCTAACATGAAAAAAGCAATTCAGTTTGGTGCTGGTAATATTGGCCGTGGTTTCATCGGTGCTTTATTAAATCAGGCAGGATACCATGTAGTATTTGCCGATGTTGTTGAGGCAGTTATCGACAAAATCAATGAAGATAAAGAATACACTGTTCACGTTATGGACGTTGCATGTGAAGATCAGAAAATCGCTGGAATCAGTGGTGTTAACTCCACAAAACCAGAAGCGGTAGAAGAAATCTCTACAGCTGATATCGTTACAACAGCTGTTGGTCTTGTAATTCTCCCAAGAATTGCCCCAACAATTGCTGCTGCAATCGAACTTCGTCAGAGCAAAGGAATCACAGAATGTATGAACATCATCGCTTGTGAAAATGCAATCCGTGGTACTTCCCAGCTTAAAAAAGCCGTTTATGACAATTTAAGTGAAGAAGGAAAAGCTTTTGCTGATCAGTATGTTGGATTCCCTGACTGTGCAGTTGACAGAATCGTTCCTCCAGTAAAAAGTGAAAACTTCATCGACGTAGTTGTTGAAGAATACTTTGAATGGGACGTAGAAAAATCTGGATTCAAAGGTGAAATCCCTGTGATTCCTGGAATGTCATTAGTAGACGATCTCATGGCATACATTGAACGTAAATTATTCACATTAAACACAGGTCATTGTATCACAGCTTACCTTGGAACACTTCGCAAGATTCCTACCATCGATCAGGCGATCGCTGATCCAGAAGTATTCGCAATCGTATCTGCTGCAATGAAAGAAAGTGGTGACGGTCTCATTAAGAAACATGGTTTCGATGCTGAAAAACATGCTGCTTATATTCAGAAGATCATCAGCCGTTTCAAAAATCCATACTTACAGGATGATGTAACACGTGTAGGACGTGAACCACTCCGTAAATTAAGCCCAACTGATCGTTTAATCAAACCTTTAAGCACAGCTGCCGGTTTTGGTCTCCCAGTAGATCACCTCATCGTTGGTGTTGCTGCAGCATTACATTATAATAATGCAGACGACAAACAGAGCGTAGAATTACAGGAAAAAATCGCTGCAAAAGGTATTCGTGAAGCAGTTGCTGAAATCACAGAATTAAAAGATACAGCAATTATTGACGCTATTGTTGCAGAATATGAAAAGCTGGCTTAAAATATAAGAAATGATAAGTGAAGGATACTCCTTCTTTTAATACCCACTACATTATTAATATCCTTCACTTTTTCATAAAACCTGCACACTCCCCCATAAGCCATTTAATATTCCTATGAATATTAAATGGTGTGTTGCAGGAAGATCTTATTAAATTCTATCTTTAACTTAGGGAATACACGAAAATCTCATTCTTCTACATTTTGAAAGGATATAACAATGATAAAGGGAAAAGCAATCATTTCAGATCATGCAGGAATTCACGCAAGACCAGCCGCAAACATTGCCATTTTGGTTAAAAACAGTGAATCTGATGTTGTCTTTCATATCAATGGAAATGAAGTGGATCCGGGCAACTATATCAAGCTTATGTCACTAAATGCGAAATGTGGTGATGAAGTTGATATTATCGTGGAAGGTTCGGATGAGAATAAGGTTCTTGCTGAATTAATTGCAATTCTGCAGAATGAATAAGATCTATAAAAAGCTGTATCGTCAGAACGATGCGGCTTTTTTTATTGCATCTTTCATTAGATAAGTTAAACAAAAAATGATTTTTTACAAAAACTCTATATAAAATCAACAATTCGTGATATTATATATACGATAATATCATATTAATAACTTAGGAGGACTTTTGATTATGGCAACATGGAACAATCTTGATACTTTAGCATCCTACGCTAAACTGAAAGAATTAAAAAACCGCGTAAATGTAAAAGAAGTTATGGCAGGTGAAAATGGGGCAGAACGTGTAGCTCGTTACACAACACCTATGGCTGAAGGACTTTCCTTTAATTACGCTGCAAAAGAAGTGGATGATACAATCATCGCTGCTCTTGCTGAACTCGCTGAAGAACATCAGTTAGTTGAAAAATACGAAGAACTTTTAAATGGTGCTGTTATCAACACAGGTGAAAAACGTCTTGTTCTTCATCAGTTAGCTCGTAAACAGCAGTTAAATGACGTTATTCATAACGGCGTTAATAAACGTGAATTCTATGTTTCCCAGCAGGAAAAAGCTGCAGCTTTCGCTAATAAAGTTCATGCAGGTGAAATCACAAACGCAGCTGGCGAAACATTTACAACTGTAGTACAGATTGGTATCGGTGGTAGTGACTTAGGTCCTCGTGCTTTATATATCGCTCTTGAAAACTGGGCAAAGAGAAACAATACTCTTAAAATGGATGCAAAATTCATCAGTAACGTAGACCCTGATGATGCATCTGCTATCCTTAACTCCATCGATGTTTCCCGTTCTTTATTCATCGTTGTTTCCAAATCCGGTACAACTCTTGAAACATTAACAAACGAAGCATTCGTAAAAGATGCTCTCAAAAAAGCTGGCTTAGATCCTAAGAATCATATGGTTGCAGTAACAAGCGAAACATCCCCACTTGCTCAGGGCGATGACTATCTTGAAGCAGTATTCATGGATGACTTCATTGGTGGACGTTTCTCCTCCAGCTCCGCTGTAGGTGGCGTTGTTCTTTCTCTTGCATTTGGTCCAGAAGTATTCGCTAGAATCCTCAATGGTGCTGCAGCAGAAGATACTCTTGCATTAAATAAAGACATCACAAAGAACCCAGATATGCTCGATGCATTAATCGGTGTTTATGAACGTAACGTACAAGGTTACCCATGTACAGCAGTTCTTCCATACTCCCAGGCTTTAAGCCGTTTCCCTGCACATTTACAGCAGTGTGATATGGAATCCAATGGTAAACAGGTTAACAAATTTGGTGAAAGAGTAAATTACGTAACAGGTCCTATCATCTTTGGTGAACCAGGAACAAACGGACAGCACTCCTTCTACCAGTTACTCCATCAGGGAACAGACATCGTTCCTTTACAGTTCATCGGTTATAAAGAAAGCCAGATTGGTAATGACGTTGTGATCGAAGGCAGCACAAGCCAGAAAAAACTCTGTGCAAACGTTGTTGCTCAGATTATCGCTTTCGCATGTGGTAAAGATGATGAAGATCCTAACAAGACATTCGACGGCGGCCGTCCATCCAGTATCATCATTGGTAACGACTTAAATCCAGAATCCCTTGGTGCTTTATTAGCTCATTTCGAAAACAAAATCATGTTCCAGGGCTTCGTATGGAACGTTAACAGTTTCGACCAGGAAGGTGTTCAGCTTGGTAAATTACTTGCAAAACGCGTTCTCGCTCATGAAACTGATGGCGCTCTCAAAGCTCTCAGCGATTTATTCGAAATCTAGGATTGTTTAGTTTATGGAACGTTATTTACGTAATGCCGTGGTCTATGCCATCTTAGGTATTATATTACTGATCATCGGTGTTATATGGATGATAAAAGCAACTGGTACAACAGGCCTATCCATGTTTGCATGTGGAGTTTGCTTTGAACTCGTTGCATTGGTCTATTATATTAAACATAAAAAAGAAGAATAAGATAATTTAGAAATGGGATGCCTTTTTAGACATCCCTTTTCTTCTATCATTAAGATAAACAAGATATTATAAATAGAGGGAATCATCTTATGAGAAGAAAATTAATCACAAGCAAATACTATCTAAATTCATCTCCCAAATTAAAGCTGGCACTTGTCACAGATCTTCATGAGCAAAATCCTGATCAGATTCTTAAAAAGTTAAGTCTTTCTAAACCTGATTTAATTCTTGTGGCTGGAGATACCATGGAACGTCATGAGCCAGGACATGGATGTACTATGGAAGAGATTGATTCCTACCAGACTCTCTCTCCAAACTGGACACGTTTTTGCAATCTTTTAAAAGGATTCCATATTTTTCTTCGTAGTCTCCGCCTTCCTGTGAAAGAAGATGCACGTTATGCTCATAAATTTTTGGCAGGAGCATCAAAAATTGCACCTGTCTATCTCAGCAAAGGGAATCATGAATGGTATTTCTTACCAGAAGACTATGCTTTTATGAAAAAACACCATATTACAATTTTAGATAATGCAGATTGTGAAGTGACGATAAAGAATCATTTCCTACGAATCGGAGGTTTATCCACGAAACATGATATTAGCTGGCTAAAAGAGTATGGGAAAAAGGATGGGATGAAAATACTTCTTTGCCATCATCCAGAATACTATCCTCGCTTTATACTAAATGATGGTGATCCCTTTGATCTTGTTTTATCCGGACATGTTCACGGTGGACAGTGGCGCATCTTTGGACATGGAATTTTAGCTCCAGGACAAGGATTTTTACCAATCTATCATCACGGAAGGTATGGGAAAATGATTGTATCTGCCGGTTCAGCAAATCCTTCCATTCTTCCCCGTTTTGGTAATCCAACCGAGCTTGTATTCATCTATCTATAATATAAAGACATAAAAATCCCCTTTACCTGTATTTCAATTCAAGGTAAAGGGGTTCTTCGTCTAATCATTTTCTTGATTTATCTTTTTTTATTGTGATTTATTTATTCGCTGGCATATTAGGAAGTGGCCTTTTCTTGGCAGTATATTCTGACACATCAATTTTTAACATGGTTACTACTGAAAGTAGTCTTTCGTTAAACTCAAATTCCTGTCCTGTCTGTGACTTCATGAATGCTGTCATCAGATCAATCTTCTCTTCTGCTGTTTCAACAATCTGAACCTTTCCTCTTCCCATTAAACAGGAATAAGAAGTGCCATACTGGCAAGGAACTCTGCCCTCAAAACCTTGCACATCGCATTCCATTTCAAAGCAACACTGCGGATTCTTGGCAATGACATCCAGTTTATATCCTTTTACTGCACAGTGAAGAATCAAAGTAAGTTTTTCCTCTTCCATGCGATATCCAAAATTCATTGGAACAATATATGGCATCCCATCGTCTACCAAACCAAGGTGGAGTACTTTGCATTTTTCTAAAATCTGACGAATTTCTTCTAAATCGGTTACTTCTAATTCTCTTCTTGTCATTCTTTCATCCCCAATTTCCATGAAATCGACTAAACTTCCACAACTTTATGGATACAGTTTAATAAACTCTCCATATGATAGCGAATCAAAAATAATTGTGTTTCAATTTCCGGGAAGTTTTGTAATGCCTGATCAATCAATGGATAGACATATTGTTCGGTTTCATTTGCATATTTTTTCATTTTTTTCGGTGTAAATCCATCTGCCATGGAAGAAATATTATTACAGCGATCAAGAATCTTAACATAAGTTGCAATCTCATCCTCAGCGATTGCAGAATAATAAGCATCATTATCCAACGATTTTACGAATCCTGGTTTTTTAGTAAGCAATGCCACACTATGTCGAACACGTTCACTGACCGGAAGGTCTTCTACTGCAACTCCACAGTCTTCACACACATCATGAAGTAAAGCAGTAGATAAAATATCATCATCATAAAAATTCAAAGCAATGGCATGTCTGGCCATAGTCAATGGATGATATACATAGGGGATTTTCCCATCTCCATCACGAAATGTTCCTTCATGTTTACCCACAACATAAGGAAGAATTCGTTCTGTCTGAACAAATCCCTTTTCTACTGCAACCTTACGAACATACTCGTACTGTTTCTCGACATTATTCATCTTATACTCCTCCAAAGAAATGGAATGTCTCTCATTACTATTTTATTGTACATTATTTTGTATACAATATAAAGATAGGAATAGTCGAATACATGGAAAAAAATGATTTTTCCAACCATAAATCGGGTTATAAATTGTCTATTATAAAAGATTTTATTGTATTTTCTTGTCTTTTTTTAATCAAAAGAATCTTCTTCCTTATCCTCTTTCTCCCATTCACTATCCTTCTGATATCTTGACAAATGTTCAAATGGTAAGATCAATCTTCCTCGATAAAGACCGCAGGCATCATTGACAAGAGTATTGCTATAGGCCGTAAACATATTAACATTGACTTTAGAAAGATCCAATTGCTGCAAAAGCATGCCCCTCTCCCATGCATCATCAAAATAAGAACAACGTCCTTCTGGGATAATGTCACGTTTTGATAATTCATTTTCCTGTCTCTTTTCATAGCCAAGATGATTGGCTGGCCCGATTTTTGCATAGTCATCCATATCTTTGGTGCGAAGCTGTACCTCAATATAACAATTGGCCAGATTATCATAAAATGTAATATGCAAAGAGCGATATCCATAATCACTTGGATTTTGAATGTAATCACGGAAATATGGTCTGACATCTTTATTTAAAAATATAGATGGCTCTTCCTCAATATTGGAAAGCTGAACACTGAATCCACGTTCTTCCAAAAATGCAGGAAGTGCATTGGCAATTTCATAAAGAAAATGTAATTCTTCTTTTTCACGATATTTTACATTTTTCATGTGACATTCCGGCAGACTGATCACAATTCGATATGCAATCAGATCACGGATACATTTCATACTATCTTCCACTTCTTTTTCTGTCAGAAATTCTCCTGTTTTCTGATAGTGATTAAAAAGATTCTCCACAATATATCGATTATATTTCTCTTCTGAACGAATAATGGATTTGATTCTTCCTTTAAAAGTAAAGGCAAGAAATGGATACTTTTTCACCATATAAACGTAAAATTCACGGATACGCTGAGACTGTGATGAAAGGAAATCATTGTTTTCCAACAGCTCAATCTGTCGCATGAGAAAATTACTGTGGACAAGGTCAATATGCTTTTTCTGCTCTATGGCATTTTTTTGAAGATCATCTGCGTAATTATGAAGAATTTGAAAAATAGTATCTCCAGAATATAAATAATCATTTAAAGTTATCATTCATCTTATTATCTTGGAAATAGAAGACAATCATAGCGGATTGCTTTACCCGGGATGGAATAGCTAGGTTTCACTCCTCCAAGATATTCTCCTTTTTGTGGTCTTTTAATAACAATTTTTCTCGGGTTGGCCGAGATTGCCGCCTGCAACATATCCTCCCCATCTGATGCAGGACTTTCTAACTGTTGAAGAAGCTGAAATTTTTTCTTAATCAGCCCACTTTTTGTTCTGGCAGGAAACATAGGATCCAAATAAATCAAATCGGGCATGGTGGTGCATGCACGCATTGCTGTAACACTATCTCCTTCCACCACCTGCATCCGTGCTACAATTGGTGCCAGTTTATCCTCCTTGGCTGCCCGTCGAAGAGTATCCTCTAAAAGGAGACAAATGACAGGATCTTTCTCATACATCAAAATATGAAAACCTGCCGCTGCAAGAATCAAAGTATCTTCCCCCATTCCTGCTGTTGCATCAATGGCCGTCGGATGTTCTCCGATTCCTTTTATCTTCGCTGCTTTCACCAGTTTTTCATGCTGTAATTTACCAGGCAAAATGCGGGAAAGCATCTGTGTATAATCTCCACGCATGGACAATTTTCCTTTGCAGAGAGACAGACCTTCCTGATCGAAACAAAGATAAAGAGCATCTTTCGGAATCTCCTGAACGATTTCTGTATGTAATTTTTCTGCAATCTGTTTCGCCAGAATCCCATCTGCGCTATCAGAAACATAAAATATAATCGAATCCATAAAACACTCCTTAATCCATCTAAAAAAATGAAACTCCATGATGCAAAAAACTTATTTTTGCACAATCTTTTATTATTATACCTTATTTTTTATATTCTGAAAATATATAATAAATATTCATTGAAACCTAGGAAAAGATTTGCTATAATTTTGACCATATTGTAGATGAACCAATAAATATAGGATTTATGGGATGAATTGTTATTATGAATAAGGAAATCAAACTTGAGAAAAAGCTTTCTCCAATGAATGTTTGGGCTCTCGCATTCGGATGCATCATCGGCTGGGGAGCTTTTGTTATGCCAGGAAATATTTTCCTGCCTAACGCAGGTCCTTTGGGAACTGCCATTGGAATGCTCATCGCTGCATTGATTATGATCATTATTGCATGTAATTATAATTACATGATCAATAAATATCCAATTGCCGGCGGAGAATTCACTTACACCAAGTATTCTTTTGGAGACAAACATGCTTTTGTATGTGCGTGGTTTTTAAGTCTGTCTTATGCGACATTGGTTCCAATGAACGCCACTGCACTGGCACTCATCGGCCGCAATCTGATGGGTAAGGTTTTTCAGTTCGGTTATCTCTATACCGTTTCTGGATATGATATCTACCTTGGTGAATTGCTCTTAGCCTTAGGTGCCCTGATCATTTTTGGAACATTTAGTATCAAAGGGGTAAAATTTGCCGGTAATCTTCAGGTACTCCTGACAATTGCTCTTGCAGGAAGTGTTACGATCATCGGTGTGGCTGCCTTACTTAGTCCGCATGCCACATTATCACATTTAAGCCCTTCTTTCCATCCGGGAAGTTCCACCTTCTCCGGTGTGCTTGCAGTACTTGCGGTATCTCCGTATTGTTTCGTAGGATTTGATACCATACCACAATCTGCAGAGGAATTTAATTTTTCTGTTAGAAAAACAAGACTGATCATGATTATTTCCATTCTTTTCGGATGTCTGGTCTACGTTGTTTTAAATACAGTAACCGCTGCTGTTGTCCCAGATGGTTACACGAACTGGTCTGATTACATTGACCATGTTTCCTCTTTAAATGGATTGGAATCTTTACCAACCTTCCACGCAGCATATCAATTACTGGGAATTTTTGGACTGATCTTCCTTGGAATTGCCGTTACTTCCGCAATTCTCTCCGGAATCATCGGTTTTTATATGGCTACCAGCCGTATTCTTTACTCTATGTCGGTAGAAGGAGTCATTCCGAAATGGTTTGGTGTATTGGACGAGAAAACAAAAACACCAAAGAATGCCATTTTATTCCACATGGCGCTTGCTTTAATCGCACCATTTTTTGGAAGAAATGCCTTGACCTGGCTTGTGGATATGACCTCTTTAGGAGCAGCCATTGGCTATGGATATACTTCCGCCGCTGCGATCCTCTTTGCCCGTCGTGAGAACAATAAAGGAATTGTCATCACCGGTATCATTGGAACCATCATGGCGATCATCCTCGCATTGATTCTCCTGGTTCCGATTCCAGTCTTAAATTGCTCTCTCGGAAAAGAAAGTTATTTCTGCCTGGTTGCATGGATTTTATTAGGACTCATTTTCTATTTCAGTCCAAAAAAGAAACTCGCTTAATTTCATTTACAATAGATAAAGAATCGTCTTCGGACGGTTCTTTTTTTCTATTTTTTCTCATGACTACCAAACATTTTTATGTTATAATAAAAACGTTGTTTAAAAATATTTACTCTTTTTATATATTTATTTTAACAGAAAGGATTCGCTATGTTTTTTACAGTAATAAAGAAAAAGGTTCCAAAGAAGAGAATTTTTACTTTCGCACTGTCTCTTGTCTTAACAACATCCATTTTTTTCATAAATGATATTTCCACCCAGGCTGCCGTAATATCTACCCAAGCAACAACAATTGATACTCAGAAAACATCTGATACTATCACTACAGATATTCTTTCAAAAACAACAACGGACTCTAGTTTGGTCACCTACGAACCCTACAGCATAACAAAAGGAAACTACACTACACCAATCTGGAGACAGCAAGTATTTTGGCCAAAGAAAAGCAGTGCTGCAAGAAGCGGATGCGGATATTGTTGTGTAGCTATGGCCCTCAAATTATCTGGTGTTACGAAAGCAGACCCTCAGATGGTATTAAAAGATGCGAAACGAACCGTGAGAAGAGCAGGCCCATTAAAGGCGAAAAAAGCAGTGACCATCTTCAAAAAACATGGAGTTCCAGCCACCCAATATTCCACTCAGTCCTTGGGACGTTCCCGCGCCGGTGCTCTCATTAAAGCTTCTTTAGATCAGGGAAAAATGGTTATGGCTCTGGTAAGAGGCGGACAATTCTCTGGTGGAAACCATTGGGTTTTACTTACTGGTTATGATCAGCACAAAAAAATAGTGGTGGCAAATTCTAGTTTAGGCACAAAAAAGTATTGTAAAAAAGCCAAACTTCAATATCACCTTGTTACCTTAAACCTCATGAAAAAAACTTTAATTCCTAATGGAAAATGGAACGGCTTTGTCGTTATCGGAAAATAAAATTTTTGTCGAAAGGAGACAGCATCATGGAATTTTTAACATTAGTAAAGGAACGTCGCAGCATCCGTGCTTACAAAGGAGATAACACGATCTCTGAAAGCACATTAAAAGAGATCATCTCCACAACATTACAGGCTCCTACCTGGAAGAATTCAGAAACAGGACGCTACTATATTGCAGCAAATAAAGAATCAATGGATGCCGTTCGTGCAGCACTTCCTGCATTCAACCAGAACAGCACAGCAAATGCTTCCGCATTCATTGTAACTGCCTACGAAAAAAATATCTCTGGTTTCACAAAAGGCGAAGCAGACAATGAACTTGGTAATCAGTGGGGTGCATATGACCTTGGATTACAGACTTCTTATTTACTTCTTCGTGCAAAAGAATTAGGTCTTGATTCTTTAATTATGGGATTAAGGGATGCCGCAAAACTTCGCAAATCTTTCAATATCCCTGAAACACAGGAAATCGTATCTGTCATCGCTCTTGGCTACCGTGATGGAGACGCTCTTCTTCGTAAACGTAAAGAAGTAGAAGAAGTGGCAACTTTCTTATAAAAAGAAAACATTAGGGGCTTTGAAGGTCCTCTGAAAATTAATAAAAACGCATTAACCGAATCGTCATCTTTTTCAAGATGTAAGAAACGGTTAATGCGTTTTTTTATTACAGCGCAGACATTTTTCCAACCACAGTTTCTAACTGCTCACAAAGTGTCTTTGCCTTTTCATATTCATATTTTCTAAGATGAAGATTGATCTTCTGCTCCAATTCTGCTTTTTCCTTCTCCAGTTCCATATACTGACTGCTAAAATGCTCTTTATAAATCATTTTACGGAAAGCACGATTGCTCATTTTACGGATACTCTTATCATCCACAAAAAGCACATAATCCACACAATTTACAATTGTATAGAAATCATGGGATACCATGAGAACAGCTCCTGGGAATTCTTTGATGGCTTTTTCTAAAGCAATCTGTGCATAGGTATCAAGATGACTGGTCGGTTCATCCAAAAGAAGTAAGTCTTCCTTTGTTTGGTTGAGAATTGCCAGTTGCATAAGATTTCTTTCACCACCAGATAAAACAGATATCAGCTGATCGGAAATATCTTCACAGAAACAATACTTCATGAGGTACTCTTTTACCTGCTTTCTTGTATCAAAACCGATCTGCTCAAAGGCGGAAAATACCGTGTCCTTTTCCCCATAAAGATTTCCGTAAATCTGGGACATATATCCGATTTTCATTTCATCTTTATGAGCCTCATAAATATCACGAAGCAATGTGGTTTTTCCCGTTCCATTTGCCCCAACCAAAGCAACTTTGTCATGTGGGCCAATCTCAAAGGAGACATTCTGAAGCAAGACTTCATCAAAAGCAAGTTCATAATCATCTACCTTGAGAAGTGCTCCAGACGGCTCCAAATGGCTTTCTTCCAATGTATCCACATTTTCCTCCACTACAGTCTTAAAGAGGTGTATATCCGGCTCTCTGACCTCCACAAAAGGTGCCTTGATTGCTTTCGCTTTCAAACGTTCCAAAAGGGATGCTCTTGCTTTTAGCTGACGTCCTTTTCCAGAGTTATCAATATAAGTCGCTTCTTTTCTCAAACGATTGACCAGTTTTTCATTTCGTTCGATTTCTGCCTGATCCTTGGCAGCACCTTCCTGAAGTTCCACTTTCTTTCCAAGAAGCGCCACCTGATAGTCCATATAAGTTCCCTCAAATTCCTGAATATCCGCATTCTCCAAATGAAGAATCTTATTAAAACAATGATTTAACAGATAACGGTTATGGGTGATTACCAGAATTGTTGCAGGATAGGAACAAATCAGATTACGGAGCCCGGCAAGGTTATCAAAATCCAAAAATACATCCGGCTCATCCATGATTAAAATTCCAGGGAAACGCATCATCTGACGAATAATCTGAATCAGCTTATACTCCCCTCCACTGATATCAGCCACAGATACTTCAGCAATTTGCTCAAGACCTGCCAATTTCAGTTGTTTTTTTACATTGGTTTCATAATTGTCGCCATCCACTGCTGCAAAGGCATCTAAACTTTTCTGATATCGTTCCATGATTTCATCAAAGTCTGTCGCTGTTTCCATCTCAACACAGATTTCTTCCTGCTCTTTTAACATGTCAAGAAAATCCTGGCAGAGATATTCATAAACATTAACACTTACATTTTTATCATGAGATACATACTGACTGACATAGCCGAATTTCAGATTTTCTTTCTTCTGAATTTTTCCGGTATAAAGATACTCATCATCATTGAGAAACATGTCAATCAATGTTGTTTTTCCAGTTCCATTGCTGCCGATTAAGGCAACATGCTGTCCTTCTTCGATGGAAAAAGAAACTTTTTTATAAAGGTCTTTTTCCGGAAAAGAATAGGACAGATTTTCAACTTTTATCATAAAATCTCCTTTATTCTTTCTTTATCTTCCTATGACTCCCCATAACATTTTGCATCTTCAAATCCTATGGTCTGATAGATTACGCAAATTAATCTTGCTACGGAGGAACGCAATTCTTCCATACTAAGTCTTCCGTCCGCCAAAGCTTCACGAATACTTTCGAAGTCATCCTCAGCACCTGGCATGATCAGATCATTTCCTGTGGCAGGGCACATCCAAGCCTGGCTACCATTTTGTGTTGTGGTCCAGTCTGTCATAACAAATCCCTTGAAATCCCATTCTCCTCGAAGAACGGTCATAAGGATGTCCTTACAGTTGGCAGTATGTACTCCATTTAACAGATTGTAGGAGGACATGATGGACATAGGCTGCGCCTCTTTTACAGCAATTTCAAATCCTCGAAGATAGATTTCACGTAAAGTACGCTCGGAAAGGATACTGTCTCTGTGGAGACGGTTTTCTTCCTGGTTGTTCGCAGCAAAATGCTTGATGGTAGTACCTACACCTGGATTACTCTGCACCCCTTTGGTAACCGCTGCCGCAATCTTACCTGCTACCACTGGATCTTCCGAATAATATTCAAAGTT
This sequence comes from Eubacteriales bacterium, assembly GCA_030531555.1. Lineage (GTDB taxonomy): Bacteria > Bacillota > Clostridia > Lachnospirales > Lachnospiraceae > Anaerobutyricum. The sequence continues at coordinate 17,550 of JAUNNI010000044.1, forward strand.
ACGTCCACACAGTGGATTTCTATGGATATTCATACCAGGAGCCAGCCACCAGGAGATACTGAAATCTACCATTTCTTTTCCGATTTTCTCTCCGATTTTTGTAACAAGTTCCTCATTCCATGTCTGAGCCATCATGGTTCCAATTGGAAATGCAGTGCAATACTGATAGTACATATGAAGTCCTTCTTTTTCTTCAAGAGGATCTGCAAAAAAGCCATTTTCAATAGCTGCAGTGAAGCCCTGTGTAAAGACATTTCCATTTTCTTCGTCTGCCAAATAGCGTGGAATGATTCTTATGCCTGCAGGGCCATCTGCCATGGCTACTGCTGGGAAATCATATTTTTCTTCCAAAATACCACTGGTTTCTCCTGCTGCACCAGGAACCATCATACCTGCTGCACCAAGTGCCACATCATGGCCACGGGAAACTTCACCGATGGACATGGCAATCAGTTCTTCTTCACTCAGTTTTTCTACCAGTTCTTTGGCCATTTTTTCGTATTTGCTTTCCACATGAATTGGCAATTCTTCTTTTTCCGGAGCAAATGAAATTGCTGTAATTCCCATATCATCTGCCATCTGAATTAAGGTTGCTTCTTTTTTACTTGCAATATCTTCTGGAATTAATAATTCAGTCAATTCTCTTTGTAATGGGCAAATGCGTGGGGCTTCCTCTATGATTGCTTCATTTTCCACGAGAAGGCTGGCTGTAAGTTTTGCATTTTTTAAACTATCTCCTGCAAAAACATAGTATGTTCCCGCTTCCATGATCCAAGCGCCATCTTCTTCGGAGAAAGAAGCCATATTTTTAGCATCCCATGTGATGGTAAGTTCTTCGCTTTGTCCTGGCTCAATAAGAGCAGTTTTCTTAAAAGCAACCAGTCTACGGTATTCCTTTGCCAGCTTGCCCTGTGGACATGCCACATAAATCTGGGCAACTTCTTTGCCAGCATAATTTCCAATATTGCTTACTTTAAGAGACATGGTGAGTGTGTTACCATCCGCTTTTAAAGCAGCATTTCTAACATCAAATTCAAATTTAGTATAGGATAAGCCATGACCAAAGCTGTATGCATAATTTACATCAAAGCTATCAAAATAGCGATATCCTACATAGATTCCTTCTTCATATTTCTCTTCTTTTTCACTTCCATAGAGATAACTAAATGTTGCAGCATTTGGTACATCTTCGTAGTTAAGTGGCCAGGTATCTGTCAATTTTCCGCTAGGAGATGCTTTACCAAATAATACATCAGCAACAGCATATCCACCTTCCATTCCTGGCTGGGAAATATAAAGAATTGCTTTTACAGCATCTATGTTTTTAATTGCTTTCAAATCAATCAAACCGCCAGAGTTAATGAGAACGATGATTTTTTTGCCAAGAGAAGCCAATGTTTCAAGATCTTTGATTTCTTCCTTTGTCAACTGATAATCGCCTTCTTGATTCTTACGGTCAGCACCTTCCCCTGCCGTACGGCTGATGACATAAATCGCTGCTTCTGCGTCCTGGCAATCGGAATCTAAAATCTGTCTTCCACATGGAGCTTCAAAAGCATGCTGTGCATAAATATCAAAGAACCCTGGCACATGATTACCACCAGATAATTCGATGATCATATTCTTCCAATCAAGTCTGGCCTGATCAAAACGGGCATCATAATCAAGAATCCAGTCCTCGGAAGTCATTTTTGCACCCATCTCTTTCATTCCCTGATAGATGGAAACAGAGGCTCTTTCACAAACATCACCGGATCCGGTGCCGCCTTTCATGGTTTTTCCTGCACCAGCACCAAACAAAGCAATCGGTTTTTCTATGGATAATGGTAAAATATCTTCATTTTCTAAAAGGACAATTCCTTCAATGGCTGCTTTTTTGGCAACCGCACGATGAGCAAGCTCTCTTGCTGAAATTTCAGGATTTTTTGTTCCACTAAAAGTGCGAATTTTTCTTTTCATGTCATTCTCCTTTTTTGCATAATTTCCTAATATAATCATATCGTTTTCTACCATCTTTCGCAAGAAAAAAGAATCAATTTACTCTTCCTTAATTAATAAGAACAAAAAGATTTTCTTAGAAAAAAATGGGAACCCTCACATTTTATTAAGGATTCCCATCACTTTCATACTGCTCTTCAAACAGTTTTTTCTTCAATTATTTTGCAACGATATTTACAATCTTGTTAGGAACGTAGATTTCTTTACGGATTGTAGCATCGCCGATTGCCTGAGCAACTTTTTCATTTGCTTTTGCAATTGCAAGGATTTCGTCTTTTTCGCCGTCACGAGGAATTACGATGGTAGCTTTGAGACGTCCATTTACCTGAACACCGATTTCTACTGTAGATTCCACAGTTTTTGCTTCTTCATACTGAGGCCATGGTGCGATGGAACAGAAGCCTTCTTCTCCCATTACTTCCCAAATTTCTTCACAGATATGTGGAGCAAATGGACAAAGAATACGAATGAACATGCTTAATGCTTCTTTTGTGATATTCTTTTCTGCTTCTACATCGTTCAAGAATGCCATCATAGTAGCGATTGCTGTGTTGAACTTAGTATTTTCAATATCAGAAGATACTTTTTTGATTGTCTGATGAAGTTTTGTCTCTAAGGAAGAGGAGATTGGTTTGTCGGAAACGATATCAACAAGACCTGCTACTCTCTTCATGAAACGAGCAACACCCTTCATGGAGCTGTCACTCCAAGGAGTTGCAGCACCATAATCACCCATGAATAAGATGTAAGTTCTTAAAGTATCTGCACCGTATTCTTCTACCATATCAAGTGGATCGATTACGTTACCTTTAGACTTACTCATCTTATCGCCATCTGGTCCAAGGATCAGACCCTGAGCGGAACGTTTTGCATATGGTTCTGGTGTATTAACAACACCAAGATCATATAAGAACTGATGCCAGAATCTGGAGTAGATCATATGACGTGTTACGTGTTCCATACCACCGTTGTACCAGTCAACTGGCATCCAGTAGTTTAATTTTTCCATTGCAGCGAATTCATCATCGTTGTGTGGATCGATGTAACGAAGGAAATACCAGGAAGATCCAGCCCACTGTGGCATGGTATCTGTTTCTCTCTTGGCAGGTTTTCCACATTTTGGACAAGTGCAGTTTACGAAAGATTCGATCTTAGCAAGTGGAGATTCTCCATCCTGACCTGGCTCAAAGTTTTCTACTGCAGGTAATTTTAATGGAAGTTCTTCATAAGGAACTCCAACATCACCACAAGTATCGCAGTGGATGATTGGGATTGGTTCACCCCAATATCTCTGACGGTTGAATGCCCAGTCTTTCATTTTGAACTGAACACCGCCTTTACCGATGCCCATTTTCTCTAATTCTTCAATCATACGAGCGATGAAATCTTTTTTCTTCTTATATCCATTAAGGAAACCGGAGTTAATCATTTCACCGTCGCCTGTATAAGCTTCTACAGCGATATCTCCGCCTTTGATAACTTCAATAATATCTACACCAAATGCTTTTGCAAAGTCATAGTCACGCTGGTCATGAGCTGGAACAGCCATGATAGCTCCTGTACCATAACCCATCATTACGTAGTCTGCGATGAAGATAGGAATCTTCTTGCCATTGATTGGGTTGATGGCTTCAAGACCTGCAATCTTAACACCTGTTTTATCTTTTACAAGCTGAGTTCTTTCAAACTCTGTCTTTTTATTACATTCTACACGATATGCTTCAATGGCATCCATGTTACTGATCTTATCTGCATATTTGTCAATCAATGGATGTTCTGGAGCGATTACCATGAAAGTAACACCGAATAAGGTATCTGGTCTTGTTGTATAGATTTCTAATTTATCTTCGATACCGTCTACTGTAAAGTTAACGAAAGCACCAGTGGATTTACCAATCCAGTTTACCTGCTGCTGTTTGATATTTTCTGGATAGTCTACAGTATCAAGACCTTTTAATAATCTGTCAGCGTATTCTGTGATTCTTAAATACCAAACATCTTTGGATTTCTGAACAACATCGCTGTGGCAGATATCACATTTTCCACCCTGGCTGTCTTCGTTGGAAAGAACTACCTTACAGGATGGGCAGTAGTTTACAAATGCTCTGTCTCTGTATGCAAGACCTTTATCGAACATTTTAAGGAAGATCCACTGTGTCCATTTGTAATAATCTTCCTGTGTTGTATCGATTACACGATCCCAGTCATAAGAGAAACCAACTTTTCTTAACTGGTTGGAGAATTTCTCGATGTTCTGGTCTGTGATAATACGTGGATGAGTGTTAGTCTTAATCGCATAGTTCTCTGTTGGAAGACCATATGCATCAAAACCGATTGGGAATAATACATTGTATCCTTCCATACGTCTCTTTCTGGAAACAACTTCGATACTGGAGTATGCTTTGATATGACCTACATGCATACCAGCACCACTTGGATATGGGAACTCAACAAGACCATAGAATTTTGGCTTATCGGAATGATCGACAGCCTTAAAGATTCCGGCTTCATCCCATTTAGCCTGCCACTTTGGTTCTATTTTTTTGAACTCGTGTCTCATAATTTCCTCCTATAATAAAGATTAATACTATTAATATTCATGCCTTAACTAATCTAGTCTACTTTAATTTTACATATTTGTCAATAATTCCGACCTCTTTCTTAAGGATATAAAGTCGAAAATATCTTTCTTACTCTGCCATCTCATGAATGGCTAAAATGATTTCATCCACTTCTTCCATGGTATTAAAATGAGAGAAGCTCACACGAACAGCACCTTGATCTTTGGTGCCCAAAGCTTCATGCATCAAAGGGGCACAATGACCACCGGTTCTCACGCAAATCTCATAATCTTCATATAAGCTATCTCCCACCATATCTGAAGAATAATCTAAAAGATTCCAGGCCACCACCGGACAATGCTCTTTTGCATAGGGATCTCCATATAGCACAAGTCCTGAAATCCCCTCAATTCCTTCTAGAAAATGATGCATAAGCTCCATTTCTTTTTCCCGAATGGCATCCATACCAACACGATTGATATAATCAATGGAAGCCTGCAAACCTGCCAGGCCATGTCCATTTAAGGTTCCTGCCTCTAAAGCGGTTGGCATATCGACAGGATGTTTTTTATCAAATGTTTTGATGCCGCTTCCTCCGGATTTTAAAGGTCGAATTGTGACACCTTCTTTTACATAAAGTCCGCCAGTTCCCTGTGGCCCCAAAAGACTTTTATGACCGGTAAAACATAGGACATCAATGTGCATTTTTTCCACATCTATTGGCAGAATTCCTGCCGTTTGGGAAGCATCTACAAGAAATAAAATCTTATGTTTTTCACAGATTGCACCAACTCGTTCGATATCTACCACATTTCCTGTAAGGTTAGAGGCGTGAGTTACAACCATGGCCTTGGTGTTGGGACGGATTGCTTTTTCCATCTCCTCATAAAGTGGATACCCCTTCTCATCACATCCCACGATGGTAAGCTCTGCCCCTGCTTCCTCCATCTCATAAAGAGGACGCAGTACCGAGTTATGCTCTAAAACCGTTGTGATCACATGATCCCCCGGCTGCACAATTCCTCGGATTGCAATATTCAATGCCTCCGTAGAATTGCTGGTAAAGCAGATTCTGGTCGCATTTTCTCCATGAAAAAACTGCACCAGCTTTTCTCTTAAAAGGTATAGATTTCTGGATGCATGAAGGGATGCATCATTGACTCCACGTCCGGCATTCCCTAGTGTTTGCATGGCGCCAATCACAGCATCAATGGTTTCCTGTGGCTTTTTTAATGTGGTTGCTGCATTATCAAGATAAATCATATTTTTGAGAAATCTCCCTCTACTTTTTTTCTTTATGTAAAAACGTAAAGGAGCTGCCAGACCTGGCACCTCCTCTTCAAGCTTTTTCTTTTTAATTATTCTCCCGGATGACTGGAAATTGCCTTTCCAATATTCCAAAGATGTGCTGCTCGTTTGGCTGCATCCAAACGATCCTCTTCTTTTTTATAATCAATATTTACCGTTCTGGAACCACATTCCATACACATAACATAAAAGCTTGATTTACATTCTTCTTCTAAAATAGATGGTCCGCCACAACTAGGGCAATCCTGTACTTCTACTAATTCATAAATATCCATTCTATCACCTCTAACAATTGATTGGTTTCTTCTTTTTCTTATTTACCCAACTGACCACTATTATAAATCAAAACTACAAAAAATACAATTCATTTGAAAAATACTTTACGGGATATTGCCTAAAAGTAAAAAAAGGGGATATAATAGATTTTGCATTTTTATTTTTCGAATCGGAGGACTTATCATCATGTTTGGTATGGGAACCATCATCAATACAGGGGCGATTGTTGCAGGCGGTTTGGGCGGCCTTTTTTTTGGCAATCTATTAAAAGATCGTCATCAGGAAACTTTAAATATGGCCTGTGGAGTCAGCGTACTATTCATCGGAATTGCCGGAGCCATGGAAGGAATGTTAAAAATTGAAAAAAATGGTATCTCCAGCGCAAATGCCATGCTTGTTGTCGTTTGTCTGGCACTTGGCGCACTTATCGGAGAGATTATTAATATTGAAGGATTCTTTGAGCGATTTGGAGAATGGCTGAAGATAAAAACCGGAAATGCCAAGGATCGTAATTTCGTCAACGCCTTTGTGACTGCTTCCCTCACTGTCTGTATTGGAGCTATGGCCATTGTAGGCTCCATCCAGGATGGCATCATGGGAGACTATACAATCCTGGCAACTAAAGCAATCCTTGACTTTATCATTATCATGGTCATGACCTGTTCCATGGGAAAGGGAAGTATCTTTTCTGCCATTCCTGTCTTTTGTTTTCAGGGATCTGTCACATTGCTGGCAACATTGATCAAACCAATTATGACAGAACTTGCTTTAGCTTATTTATCCATGATTGGCTCCATCTTAATTTTCTGTGTAGGATTGAATCTGGTCTGGGGAAAAAAAGTCCGGGTAGCTAACTTATTACCATCCATCCTTTTTGCTGTGATTGCAGCTTTTCTTCCTATTTAAATAAATATTAAATAGAAAATATTTTTTACATTCGTATCACTAACAATATTTCGCAATATAAAAAGGGAGATTCCTCGGAATCTCCCTTTATCTTTTTAGCTTATCACTATTTGTTCTTAACCTGCTCTATTTCTAGAGTACTTCAACTAATTCAATTTTGAAGTTGAGTTCTTTTCCAGCCATTTCATGATTTGCATCAAATGTAATTGTACTTTCATCACGAGCAGTAACTTTTACAAGGAAAGGCTGTCCCATTGCATTTGTCAAGTAAACCTGCTGACCTGCTTCTAATTCTTCTGCACCTGGAAGGTTTGCAAGCTCAATTGTGAAGATTGCAGTTGGATCTGGCATACCATATGCTTCTTCTGGCATAAGATGAATATCCATTACCTGACCAACTTCCATATCTACAACTGCTTTATCAAATCCCTGAATCATCTGACCTGCACCACATGTAAACTCTAATGGTTCGCCACGATCATAGGAAGAATCAAACTGTGTACCATCATTGAAAGTACCTTTGTAATGAACACGTACTACTTTACCTGCATTTTTGCCTTCAAACATAATCTGTGGACGACATCCTGGACAAGAACCACAAGAACCACCGCAATCATGACCTTCTTCATGTTCATGATGATCACATGTTACACCAGCGTTTACTAATTCTCCTCTTAAATATGCTTCTACAGCTTCATCTGCATTACCTTCCTGACCTGCACAGATTTCAATTCCTGCCTCAGAAAGAGCTTCCTGTGCGCCGTTGCCAATGCCGCCACAAATTAATACGTCGATACCACGGCTTTCAAGAAGTCCTGCAAGTGCACCATGTCCCTGTCCTTCAGAATCTACAACTTCACTGGAAATTACTTTGTTATCTTCTACTTCATAAACTTTGAAAGCTTCAGATTTTCCAAAGTGCTGGAAAATATTTCCATCATCATAAGTTACAGCAATTTTCATGATTCGTTCTCCTTTTTTAATGTTTCTATTTGAAGTGTTAAATTGTGTGTATAAATGAAAAAAAGTCGGATAAAATCCGACTCAAATATACCTTCAAAACTGCAAACAGTATATCCATCTTTTTCTTAAAATCAAGTCAAAATTGAAAAGACAAGCTCTCGACCGATTAGTGACAGTCAGCTGCACGTATCGCTACGC
>JAUNNI010000128.1 GCA_030531555.1 Eubacteriales bacterium
GGATTTACTGACACAATATCGGGATGGCTTTCAGGATTTGGTAAGTCGGGTCAGGAACATGAAATGCAGGAAAATAAAAAGGACAAACGTGACTTTTTCTTATGTTGGAGTGTTCCTTACAGAGTTGTCAGATATACTACCTCTTAAAAATGTAAAATAGTGTAACTTGGTGATGTGCAGATGCATGTCAGTTGAGTTGCACTTTTTTTATACTTTTGTGCATGTATAATTAGGACAATCAGAACCGCTGAAAGATATCTGTTGCTGGAAAGAGGAAAAGAAACAGAAGGGAGAGTGCTTAAGGAAAGGGTATTGAAGCGGATTTATCTTCTTAAAGAAATAAAGGAGTGGCACAACAAGGATTTTGGATTTATCCATATTATAGAAGGAAGAAAAAATGAGCATTAGTTTAGTAAGACCGACTTTGGAGCACAAGGAAGAAGCTTTGGCTTTTAAGAAGGAGTTCTTTGATTACGGAGAAAAGGAAATCAACGGAAGTGAAATGCTTGACCACTTGGGTTCTTATGATAATTGGCTTAGTACAGTTCAGGCAAATGCAGACCCCGAACGGTTCAATTCGAGCTGGGTTTTGACGGACACTTTCTTTGCGGTTAATGATACAGGGAGAATAGTTGGGATTGCTGACTTTAGACATGAACTGAAGGGATTTTTGGTGGATTTTGGGCATACGGGCTATAGCGTACGGCCTTCTGAGAGAAGAAAAGGATATGCAACAGAGATTCTATCGCAAATGAAGCAGGTTGCCAAAGAAGCAGGCTTTACAGCTCTGCAGCTATCAGTGGAACGTAAGAATGAACCTTCGAAGAAGACGATTCTGAAGAATGGCGGGCAGCTTAAGAGGAGCTTTGAATACGAAGGTGAAATGGCTGATGTATATATCATTGAACTATAGAACCGCTTGCTAATGATATAGATTTCTGGAATCACTTAAATGAAATGTGCTACAGGGTGTTGAGCGGCAACTGTCTGATGAAAAAGATTCTGGAAGATACGATGACGGCAATAACATTATTGTCTGAATTCCACGGTGTTGATAAGAGCAGAATCGGAACACTTGGACATTCAATGGGGAGGTGCCAGATGAGACATTCAGTTGATTAAGTATGGAGGTTACCATGATCAAAAATGTTATTTTCGACTTAGGAGATGTTTTGATTAATAATAATCCCTTGGAATATATAAAGAAATTGGGATATTCTGACGAAAAGACTGAAGCATTGTATCAAGCACTCTCCACAGATAATGTTTGGCATGATAAAGATATAGGAATTTATGAAAATTACATTGATTGCATTCCCATATTTAAGAAACATCATCCAGAATTGAAAAAGGAAATAGAAGAGTTTTTTCAAGAATCATGGATGACGGAAGTATACACTCCTATTGAGGCAAATATGGTTCTTTATAAAAGAGCACACGAATTAGGACTTAATATATATTTTTTAACCAATTACTCTGCAGATGGTTTTTCATATTTAGAGGAAAATTATGACTTTATTCGAACTGCAAACGGAAGAATTGTATCTTCCCATGTTCATTGCTGCAAGCCAGAACGAAGAATATTCGAGCTGCTACTTAATAAATATCAGCTTACTGCTTCGGAATGCATTTTCTTTGATGACAATATCAACAATATAATAGTTGCTAAAGAATTAGGAATTAATGCGGTATTATTTACAGATGTCCAGGAAGCACTACGCCTTTTAGGTTGAAATTTCAACAGGGATGATTGAGGATTATAAGAAGGTATGATCAAGAAAAGTGTTATCAATATCGTAACCGTTTTTATTATATTTGGTATTTTGCAGATTTCAGATTATGTTGGCAATCTTGCAAGTGCGTATTTTTCGAATCTTGCAGTAACTTACATAGTATATACGTTTGTCCATATCGGAGTTGCTTTACTCATGGGAATAGTATATGCAAAATTAGTTTTGAAGATGTCCCTAAAGGATATTGGAATGTGGACTCGTTTTCCCGAAAGGATTTGGTGGGGAATAGGAATTGTGTTACCGTGTGTAGTAAGCGGATTTTATCTATGCTTTGTAGAGGGGAGGCTTATTAAGACCTGCACAATAAATATCACGGTCATCGTATTTACAATCTGCGTCGGAATCAGTGCAGGCGTAGTGGAAGAGTTTTTGTTTCGAGGCATCCTCTTTCGATATATGAAAGAGACTTGGGGAGTAGTGATGGCGGTAATTGTACCGTCCGTACTTTTTGCATTGCTTCATGTGAGAAATTTGAAAAATCCAGACATTACGACTATAACACTTCTGATGTTATCCGGAACCTTAGTGGCAATCCTGTTTTCTCTTATCTCTTGGATAAGTGAGTCGATATGGCCAGGAGTGGTCATTCACAGTCTGTGGAATAGTGCCATAATTGGACAGGTGTTTGCTATCTCGGGGAGTGGGAATTGGAATCAAGCCGTATACCGGTACAAGCTTGCTTCGAAAAACGATTTTCTCACTGGCGGAACCTTTGGAATTGAGGCAGCTGTGCCAGCAATCATTACCTATCTTGGAGCAATACTTGTTATAATATATTTACGAAAGAGGAAAAGATAATAACAAAGGGAGAAAGCATATGTATACATTGTATAGGAAGAGTGAATTATGGTTTTCGCTAATTTTGATTTTTATTTTTTCTGTTTTACAATCCATATCTATAGAAGGAAATAAGCAATTTGGAGTAGAGTACTCGGTCAGTGCCGTTTCCACATTAGTGCTGGCGGTATTTCTATATTGGTTTATGAAGCGCTCCAGAAAGTACACGATAAAGAATAAACGATAGATTTAGTGCAGCTTGGTAATGTGCAAATGCATGTTAGTGTGGTTGCACTATTATTTTATGTAGAAGATGTATAGAATGAGTATCAAGGCGTAGAGGAGAGGTGTGTAAATGATAAAAGCAGTAATCTTTGATATGTATGAAACACTTATAACACTGTTTGAGAGTCCTGCCTATTTTAGCACGCAGATGGCAGAGGATGCGGGTATTCAGGAAGAGGACTTCAATAGGAGTTGGAGAATGACAGAAGAAGATAGAACAACCGGGCTTGTGACTGTAGATGCGGTGATTGCAGATATATTGAAAGTAAACAATTGCTTTACAGTAGAGAAAGTGAAAAATATTATGGAAAAGCGTATCCGATACAAAAGGGAAGCGTTTGAGCATATGCACCCTGAAATAATTCCATTATTAGAAACGTTGAAATCACAAGGCTATAAAATTGGTCTGATAAGTAACTGTCATTCTGAAGAAGCTATGGTAATAAAGCAAAGTATTTTGTTTCCATATTTTGATGCAGTGTGTCTTTCTTATGACGAAGGTATAAAAAAGCCTGACCACAGAATATTTGAAGAATGTATGGAAAAATTATGCGTAGATGCAGCTGATTGTTTATATGTCGGAGATGGTGGGAGCAGGGAATTAGAAACTGCCGGAGAAATCGGTATGCATCCGGTTCAGGCAGTATGGTATCTAAAGGAAGGGACAACTCAGCCAACCGGTAGAATGAGTGATTTTACAAATATAGAGAATCCTTTGGGAGTAATTGAGATTATTCTACAAACCTCGGATAAATTGGATTAGGAAAATGAGAATATAGGGGCAAGGATGCTGTATGAAAAATGTTGTATTTTGTAAAGATAAAAGAAGGATCAAAAAGACATACTATGAATCTTTTTCAAAAAAGGAAAGAATGTCGTGGACATTAATGCTTTTGCTATCCTGTACGCCAACAACTAAGTTCCGTTCATTTTACGATGATGAGAAACTATGCGGATTTATATATTATGGTGCGCTGGGTAACTATGTTTTTGTCATGTTCTTCGCAGTGGATGCTAAATTAAGAAGTCGTGGGTATGGAAGTAAGATTCTTGCTGAATTGAGAACCCAATATCCTAATCGTAAGATATTGGTAACGATAGATCCACCATCGAGAGATGGGGTAGATATAAAAACTCGAAGAAAGCAGTTTTACATTCGAAACGGATTTAAAGAAACTGGATACTACATCAAATCATTTGGAAATGAACAAGAAATACTTCTCTCAGGTGGAAAGTTCAGCAAAGTGGGATTTTCTGTATTTCTGTTGATTTACAGTTGCTTTGCAATATGGCCTCGCATTGAAAAACATGATTTTTGAATATGGTTTGTATATGGAATACAAATAAGTTGTAATAAAAAGTAGGATTTGTTTTGAGATTAAAGATGAAAATTGGAATTCGTGGAGGAAAACATGCTTACTATTAAACGTGCAAAAATGGAAGATGCAGAAGAAATTACTAAAATAAAGACAGTTGCATTTAATAAAGAAATCAATACATATTTAGGAAGAGATGGTGGTCCTCCAGGGTA
>JAUNNI010000045.1 GCA_030531555.1 Eubacteriales bacterium
AGATAAACACTGGGGTTGTGGCGGTTTTTAACCCACCATTACCCCTGAAGAGCCGGAATTTATCCCTTTAATTTCTATATTGTCATCATTCACAACATCATCAATTCTCATATGCTCCTCCTTTTAGGTAATATATTACCTATTTGCGGATTATAATACCACAATCATGATGATTGTCAAGCAAAAAAAAGGAGAGTCCCGAAAGACTCACCTACTAAACTTCAATCAACTATTCTTAATTCTATAATATTCTTCTGCATCAATTCCAATATTTACATGCTGCTTCGCTTTTGAATTTTGGTTAACCAAGAGACAGACGGTTTCAACGTGGGTCGAGGTTAAAAATAGCCATATCATTTTCTCACAAGGCTAGTCACGACTTCGCAATGCCCAGTTCCAGGAAACATGTCCACAGGCTGTATCTTCTGCACCTTATATCCCTTTGCGGTGATCATGCCAAGGTCCCTTTTTAAAGTTTCTGGATTGCAGGAAATGTATACGATTTTCTTTGGTGCCAATTTTGCCACGGAATCAATGAATTTTTTATCACTACCAGCACGTGGAGGATCCATGAAAACAACATCGGCTTTCTGTTTCTGCGCTGCCATTTTCACCATGTATTCGCCAGCATCCGCTTTCACAAACTTGATATTTTTAATCTTATTATTTTTTGCATTGGCATAGGCATCTTTTACGGCATCCGGATTGAGTTCGATACTGAGAACCTCTTTGGCCTGGTCGCTGGCAACCATACCGATAGTTCCAATTCCGCTATAGGCATCAATGACCGTTTCTTTTCCAGTTAAAGCAGCAAATTCAATTGCTTTCCCGTAAAGAATCTCTGTCTGGACGGAGTTTACCTGGTAAAATGATTTTGGAGAGATGCGGAAGGTTTTTCCACAAAGTACATCTTCGATGTAGCCTTTTCCATATAAAACCTGTTCTTTCTCACCTAAAACCATGCTGGTGCCTCGGTTGTTGATGTTGGCTACAATACTGGTGATTTCCGGATGAACTTTGCGAAGTGCTTTCACAAAGTTGTTTTTGGATGGGAATACAGGGGAAGCAACCACTAACACCACAAGGATCTGACCGGTCACATGGCCGGTGCGGATTAAAATGTGTCTCAAAAATCCGTATCCTGTGTCTTCATTATATGCTTTCATCTTAAATGATTTCATGAGGGATGCGATGGTCATGCAGATTTCATCGGCTTTTTTGTTCTCAATGAGACATTCATCGACGCGAATAACATGGTGGGTCTTCTCTTCGTAAATTCCAGTAAATCCATTTCCTTTTTTATCGTTGCAAACCACATGGTGCACCTTATTACGATAATAGTACGGATCTTTCATGCCGATGATAGGATCGACTTTTCCAAATCCTTTTAATAACTGTGTAACGCTTTCTTGTTTCTTTTTTAATTGTTTATCGTAAGGCAGATGACCTAGTTGGCATCCACCGCATTTTTTAATATATGGGCAGTTCATATTTATGTCCTCTTTCTAAAGATCATTTTTTGAAATATACTTTAATAGTTTATACTTTTTCTATGAATATATCTAGTTTTATTTTTATCTTAATTATGCTATAATTTAATTACCATATTTTTCCATTTTTAAAAGGAGGTCTTATATTGATTGTCTTTCAACAATTGTTGAAACAACGAAAGCTTACTTTAGAAAAGATTATTAGAGATACTCGTCGCTTATTAGCGCAAGCTCCCGAGGGAATTCTGCGAATTATCCCTCACAAAAAGGGAGTTCAATACTATCGAAGAAAAGATACAAAAGATTACAATGGATCTTATATTCGCAAAGAAGATATGCAACTTGCCAGAAATCTCGGCCAGAAAAAATACAATCAAATGCTTTTAAAATCAGCAGAAAAAGAACAAGCACTTATTGATAATCTTCTTGATTACTATGAATCTGGCAATGTAAATGACCTATATGATGAACTTAACCCTTCTCTACAAGCAGTTGTAAGTCCACTTATAATAAACAAAAATGAACAGATTACCCGATGGTACAACACTCCATATGAACGAATGGCAATCTCTTTCAACTCTCCAACCTATCAGTCAGCACGTAAAGAAGATATGCGTTCAAAATCTGAAGTATTCATTGCCCAAATTCTCGATAAACATAATATTCCTTATCTTTACGAAAAGCCTTTGACCTTGAAAGGATATGGGACCATTTATCCCGATTTTACCATTTTGGATCCCTATACCTTAGAAGAAATATATATTGAGCATCTAGGACTTATTATGAATCTTGATTATTTGGAGAAAAATCTTGGCAAAATTAGTGCCTATAATAAAAATGGAATCTATCTTGGGGATCGTTTGTTAATCACTTATGAAACCAATAAAAATCCTCTCGATTTAAAACTAATTGAGAACATTATCCTAACAAGGCTCCATAGAGCTATTATAGAATTGAATTAAGCTGTTTCTAGATGTTCCAGTTTTGCTAGGGCATCTGTTTTTAGAGAATTGCAAACTCCCATATGCCCCTGCTCCGCTGGGGCATATAGTTGGCTCCGATTCGCCCCTCAAACCCAAAAAACAGGCCCCGGAAACCCGGGACCTGTCTCATTATACTTTATTTGCAATAAATATTTACATAATCCTTGATCACTTCTACGCATTTTTCAAAGCCAAGCTTGGAAGTATTCAAGCTAAGATCATAATTCTTCGCATTGTTCCATTCGTTGCCTGTGTAGTACTTGTAGAAGTCAGCACGATGTTTATCAATCTTACGGATGTAGGTCTTAAGATCGCTGTCACTCATGGAGTTACGTTCTTTTGCCTGCTGGAAGCAATAATCTTCGTCCGCATGGATGAATACACGTACTACGTTATCGTAATCACGTAAGATATTGTCGGCACAGCGACCGATGAAGATGCAAGATCCTTTATCTGCTAATTCTTTGATAATCTTTGCCTGGTAATTGAAAAGATTATCTTTTGATGTGAACTCATTGGATTCTGGTGGAATAAGATTTGGATCATAAGATTTGCTTGTAAGGATGTCTTTTAAGCTACGTGTGCGAATTTCGTCCACTTGTCCAAACAATCTCTCGTGAATTCCACTATCTTCGGAAGCTAATCGGATGATGTCACGATCATAGCATGGAATATCCATTTCCTCAGATAACATCTTACCGATTGTCTTTCCACCACTACCATACTGTCTTGCGATTGTGATAATTACTTTTTTATCCATTATAATTACCCCCTTACATTCTTTGAATATTGTTGTTTCCCGTCAGTAATATTCATTCCTACATCGATCGAAATTATTCTCCTAAGTATGCTTTCTTGATGGAATCATCGTTCATCAATTCTTTAGCATCACCACTTAATGTGATGTTACCGGTCTCTAATACATAAGCACGGTCTGCGATGGAAAGTGCTTTTTTCGCATTCTGTTCTACTAAAAGTACTGTTGTTCCATCTGCTTTTACAGTTTCAATGATATCAAAGATCTCATTGATGAGGATTGGGGAAAGACCCATGGAAGGCTCATCCATTACGATGATTTTTGGTTTGGACATTAAAGCACGGCCCATGGCAAGCATCTGCTGTTCACCACCGGATAAGGTTCCGGCCATCTGATTTTTACGTTCTTCCAAACGTGGGAATCTCTTGTAAACCATGTCTAATGTTTTCTGGATTCCATCTTTATCCTTACGAGTATAAGCACCCATCATCAGATTTTCTAAAACAGTAAGCTGAGAGAATACACGTCTTCCTTCTGGAACGTGTGCCATACCTAATGTTACGATCTTATGAGCAGGAATCTTAGTGATGTCCTGACCTTCAAATACTACGCTACCTTTCTTTGGGCTAAGAAGGCCCGTGATGGTATGCAGAATAGTTGTTTTTCCGGCACCGTTGGCACCGATGAGGGCGATTACTTCCCCTTCATTTACTTCGAAGGAAACGCCTTTGATGGCTTTGATCATGCCATAATATACTTCTATATCTTTTACTTCAAGCATTGCCATGATGATATTTCCTCCTATTCTCCAAGATATGCAGTGATAACTTCCGGATTATTTAATACTTCGGATGTTTCACCTTGTGCAAGTACTTCACCAAAGTTCAGTACCGTTAATTTTTCACAGATACCAGCTACCAGTTTCATATCGTGTTCGATAAGAAGAATGGTCATATCGAATTTATCACGTACAAAACGGATGGTTTCCATCAGCTCGATGGTTTCATTTGGGTTCATACCAGCTGCAGGCTCATCTAAGAGGATAAGCTTTGGATCTGTAGCAAGGGCACGGGCGATCTCCAATTTACGCTGTTTACCATATGGAAGGTTAGCAGCCAGAACATTTGCTTCGTTCTGAAGATCAAATACCTCTAAAAGTTCTAAAGCTTTTGCTTCGATTTCTTTTTCCACTTTGCGGAATCTAGGAAGTCTTAAAATTCCTTCGATAGTGGAATAAGGATGATTGTTATGAAGACCAACTTTAACGTTATCAATTACAGAAAGATCTTTAAAAAGTCGAATATTCTGGAAGGTTCTTGCAATACCTGCACGGTTGATATCGATGGTTTTCTTGCCTGTGATATCCTGCCCGTCCAGTTTTACGATACCTTCGGTTGGTGTGTATACACCAGTGATCAGGTTGAAGAAAGTTGTTTTTCCGGCACCGTTTGGTCCGATGAGACCGTAGAGATCACCTTTTTCAATCTGCATGTCCACTGCATTTACCGCTTTTAAACCACCAAAGGAGATTCCGAGATTTTTAACTTCTAACATAGCCATATTATGCTTCCTCCTTTGCTGATTTTTTCTTGCCAAATGGAAGTTTGGAAAGGTTTCTTTCTCTCCACTCCAGAGCTTTTGGTGACCAGTTGAAGAGCATCATGATAATCAGAACAATCGCATAAATTAACATACGATAATCTGCAAGTCCACGTAATAATTCTGGGAGTAAAGTAAGGATAACAGCAGCGATGATGGAACCACGCATGTTACCAATACCACCAAGTACTACGAATACGAGAATCATGATGGACATGTTGTAACCAAAGTTCTTTGGTAAAGCAGTCAGAGTGGATAAGTTATGAGCATAAAGAACACCTGCTACCCCTGCTAAGGATGCAGAGATCGTAAATGCCATTAATTTATATTTTGTAATGTTGATACCGATGGATTCTGCAGCGATACGGTTATCACGGATTGCCATGATTGCACGTCCGTCGCGGGAATCGATAAGGTTAAGAATGATGAATAAAGTGATTAAAATAATCACAATACCAATCCAGAATACGGAATCTTTTGGAGTTCCTGTGATACCCTGTGGTCCATTTATGATGACCTTACCAGTTGCACCGTCCATTTTCAGGGAAGCTACGTCTTTGATGGAGAAATGGAATCCATTCACGTCTCTTCCAAGGAAAACGGTGTTGATAATGTTTTTAATGATTTCACCGAAGGCCAGAGTAACGATGGCAAGGTAGTCACCTTTTAATCGAAGTACTGGGATACCGATGAGGAAACCACAGATGGCAGCTGCTGCCGCACCTACGAGAATCGCAAGAATAAAACGAACCATGGAAACTGGAATCACATCTCTCATAACATTGGAGAAAAATGCACTGGAGAAAGCACCAACACACATGAAACCAGCGTGTCCTAAGCTCAGCTCACCAAGGATACCAACTGTTAAGTTCAAAGATAATGCTAAAATTACATAAACACAAAGTGGAACAAGAAGTCCTTGTACAAGGCTGGAAAGCATACCAAGGGATACCATAGCCTGTACGATCACAAATACAACAATTACCATACCGTAAGTGATCATGTTGCTTTTTAATTTTGGATTCATATTTTTAAACATACATGACACCTACACTTTCTCCTGAATATTCTTTCCAAGAATACCAGATGGTTTTACGAGTAATACAATAATCAGTACTGCAAATACGATAGCATCTGCTAACTGAGAAGATACATAAGCCTTACCAAGGATTTCAATGATACCAAGAAGGATACCACCGATCATAGCTCCAGGAATGGAACCGATACCACCAAATACCGCTGCTACGAAGGCTTTGATACCAGGCATGGCACCTGTATATGGAGTAAGGGAAGGATAAGAAGAACAAAGTAATACACCAGCGATAGCTGCGAGACCAGAACCGATAGCAAATGTAAGAGCGATGGTACCATTTACATTGATACCCATAAGCTGTGCAGCACCTTTATCTTCGGATACGGCTACCATGGCACGACCTGCTTTTGTTTTCTTAATAAATGTGGTAAGTACTAACATAATTACGATACAGGATACGATTGTTACGATTGCTTCTCCTGTAATCAATAACTGGCCTCCAGCGAGGGAGATTGGTTTCATTTTAACTACAGATTCAAAAGATTTTGTATTAGCACCAAAAATTAATAATGCTACGTTCTGTAAGAAATAACTTACACCGATAGCAGTGATCAGAACTGCAAGTGGTGAAGCTGCGTTACGTAATGGACGATAAGCGATTCTTTCGATGGTAACGCCGAGAACGGTACATGCGATTACTGCTACGAGAATTGCTGCCACTGGTGGAAGCCCTGTATTTACCATAGCGAGCAGAACCACGTATCCACCAACCATGATAACGTCACCATGGGCAAAGTTCAGCATCTTTGCAATACCATAAACCATGGTATAGCCAAGTGCAATAATAGCATATACACTACCTAAACTAACGCCATTAATGAGATAAGATATAAAGCTCATAATGTCTTCCTTTCAAATGTTCCAAAATTTAAATTAAGATAAAAAATTAAGATATAGAATAGAGAAAAGGGTATCATCCAAATGACGATACCCTTAAAAAATCAAATCACAAGATTATTCCATTTCAGTGTAAGCGCCGTCATGAATCTTAAGAACCATAGGTGCTTTTACAGGTTCGCCATCTGCTCCCCATGTCATTTCTTTAGAAGTAACACCAGCGTATGTAATCTGAGTCATCTGAGCTTTTACAGCTTCACAGATATCAGAGACGCTCATATCAGGTGTAACTTCTGCTGCTTCCATAGCCTGTTTTAAGATGTAGATACCATCGTAAGCATCTGCAGCGAACTGGTTAGGAACTTCGCCGTATTTTTCTTTATAGTTATCAACAAATGTCTTGATTGTTTCATCGGTAGATGTGGAACAGAATGGAGCAAGGAATACAAGACCTTCTGCTAAAGATGCATCGAAGTTTTCAACATCGAGGATACCGTCCATACCATCTACACCGAAGAATGTAGGATGGAAGTCCATACCAGCTGCCTGTTTCAGAACGAGGGAAGCTTCTGTGTAGTAGAAAGGCATGAATACGAGATCTGCGCCAGCATCTTTTGCTTTCTGAAGCTGTACGGAGAAGTCTGTTCTGTTATCCGCTGTGAAAGCTTCAGCAGCTACGATTTCGAAGTTACAGCTTGCAGCTGTTTCAGCAAATTTCTGGTAGATACCTGAAGAATATGGATCGGAGCTGTCATAGATTACAGCAACTTTTTTCGCCATATTTGTATCATTGATGTACTGTGCAGAAACAATACCCTGGTTAGGGTCAGAGAAACATACGCGGAATGCGTTTTCTGGAGCGATAGATTCAACCGCTGTTGCAGAAGGTGTGATCTGCATCATGTTGTCGTTCGCTGTTTCCTGGGAAACGGCGATACATGGAGCAGATGTAACTGTTCCAAGAAGAAGCTGCATACCCCAGTCTTTTAATGTGTTATAAGCATTTACAGATTTTTCAGCATCATGTTCGTCATCCTGGAAGTTGTATTCTACCTGGAAACCATTGATACCGCCTGCTTCATTGATTTCGTTGATGGCCATTTCTGCACCGTTTTTAACAGCCTGTCCGTAAACAGCAGCACCACCAGTGATAGGTCCGATCGCACCGATTTTAAATGTATCAGCAGCTTCGCTGGAGCCACCTTTGTCGGAGCTACCGCCACAACCTGCTAATGAAGCTACGATCATTGTTGTTGCCATTGCTAATGCAGCAACTTTTTTCATTAATTTCATTACTTTGTCCTCCTTGAAATATCATATTAAAAAATTTTATTAATATGATACACTTTTGAACTTTCCTTGTCAATAATTGTGGCCTTCTTTTATTAGGTTTTCTGCAGGATTTTCCATACTTTTTATCACAAAAATCTATACAAAATTATCTTTTTTAAAAAGTTTTTTGATTTCTTCATGATGAAGCCAACACTTGTTGATTATTCTTATTTTATTCTATTCATATTCAAATGCTATGATTTTACATGAAATCTGCATAATTCTTGAATAAATGGTTCATTTTTCTTCTTCCATTTTTTTGTACAAATCCTATTTTTTCCCATGAAAATGAAAGAGAAACCTCTCCTTCTTTCTCTACCCCGTAAGGCCACAATTCCATGGATCTGAAAAAAGCATAAAAAGAGCCGAACTCCAAAGAGAACGGCTCTTGAAATATATTTTAATGATTATCGAACAAGGAAATTAGAATTCGAGATTTTCCTCAGTTTCTTTACTAAACATATGAACAACATTTCCACCAAATGTGATATCTAATGATGTACCATTGGAGAAGTTTCTTCCTTTTTCAATATCCATTGTCTGAACGATAAGGATGGTGTCTTTTCCACAAGCATTTAAATGAAGATGAATTGCACTACCCATCATTTCAGATACGTCTACTGTACCATGGATACAATCCTGTCCTGCTTTTGCAATGCTCATATGCTCTGGACGAACACCGAGAGTGATTGCCTGAGGCTGTACACCTTTCTTTGCAAGGTTTGCCTGTTTTTCTTCGGAAAGAACAACTTTCATACCTTCAAGAACTACGGCATACTGACCATTTTCATTTACTAATTCTGCATCATAGAAGTTCATCTGTGGAACGCCAATGAATCCTGCAACGAAGATGTTTGCCGGCTCATCGAATACTTCCTGAGGAGTACCGATCTGCTGAACAACACCATCTTTCATGATAACAATACGGTCACCCAATGTCATGGCTTCTGTTTGGTCATGAGTTACATAGATAAATGTTGTATCAATACGCTGGCGAAGCTTAATAATTTCTGCTCTCATCTGGTTACGGAGCTTAGCATCGAGGTTGGATAAAGGTTCATCCATCAAGAGTACTTTTGGTTCACGAACGATCGCACGACCGATTGCTACACGCTGACGCTGACCACCGGACAATGCTTTTGGTTTACGTTCAAGATATTCTGTGATACCAAGAATTTCAGCTGCTTCATCCACACGTTTGTCGATCTCAGTTTTTGGCATTTTACGTAATTTTAATGGGAATTCCATATTCTCACGTACTGTCATGTGTGGGTAAAGAGCGTAGCTCTGGAATACCATGGCAATATCTCTGTCTTTAGGTGCCACTTCATTTACCACTTTGCCGTCAATGTAGAGCTCTCCATCGGAGATTTCTTCCAGACCAGCCACCATACGAAGCGTTGTGGACTTACCACAGCCGGATGGTCCTACAAGTACGATGAATTCTTTATCAGCGATCTCAAGGTTGAAATCCTGAACTGCAAGTACGCCTTCATCTGTTACGAGAAGATTTGTCTTCTTTTCCTGGCCTTTCTTTGCTTTCTTACCATCTCTGTGAGCAGTTGGGTAAACTTTCTTGATGTGTTTTAAAATCACTTCTGACATATTATCTTGACTCTGGTAATTCTGCCTCCGCATGGAATTACCTCGCGACCAGCTGTGAAAAGTTGCGCCACATTACGACAGGTCTCCACTCTGCCGCACCGCAAGTCTGCGGTTAACCTCCTTTTGTCCTCTACAGCGTCAAGAAGTGGAGTGAACACTGCAGATTTAAAATATAAATATGATATATTTCTACCTTAAACGATGCACTTAAACGTTTAAGTAAATATATACATTAAGATTACATGATTTTACAAGAAAACTCAAGGCTTCTCTCCCCGTGATTTTTCATGAAATATTTTCCATATTTTAAACAATTTCACCAATCACAAAAGAGATGATTTAATGGCTCAAGTTTATGAAAATGAATTGAAAGAAAATATGCTTATCCCTTTAATTTTTCATTTAATTTTGTATAGATATTTTCCTGAAACCATGGTTCTGTGGAAGCCTCGATTGCCTCCTGCAGGCCAAACCAGCCCACGCCACTATTCTCATCTGCTTTTATGGAAATCTTCTGGTCTTCCTCGGCCTCCAGCAGATAGGTAACATTGAGATGAAGATGGGAGGAAAGGTATTTTCCTCTCTTCACATGACCATCCACCGTCAACACCTCCAGAGAGTAAATCTCCTCCGTGACTGGCTTTACTTCTTTTAGGCCGCTCTCCTCACACACCTCTTTTATGGCAACTTTAAGAAGATCTCTCTCCCCATCAGCATGTCCTCCCAGCCAGGACCAGGAATCATAAATATTATGATAAACCATGAGAACCTTATCCCTCGTCTTGTTTACCACCCAGGCGGAGGCGGTCATATGCGCCAATGCATTTTCCCGGAAGAAGATATGGGGCATAGTTTCCAGACAATGAAGAATCATGGCCTTGTCCACTTTCTCCTGCTCATTCCATGGCTCATATACTTTGATTTGATCAATGATGTCTTTATTCATTAGGTTCTTATCTATCTCCCTATTTTTCTATGTGATTCCCCATTTTTGATTATTCATCCAAAATCCAGCGATCATTTCTGTCTTTTGCGATGCGGGAAGCATCCGCTGCCAGCTGGATTGCGTGGCGGAATACCATGGTCACATTGTTGGTAATGCGGGAAAATCCCATGATTTTTGATGTCTCACGTATCAAATCATCTTCTTCCAGACTAATCTGATCTTTCAGAATCTGACAAACCGCATTGGTTGCTTCTTCCCAAGGAATTTCAAGAACTTCTCTCTTGCAAGCTCCCTCCCCATTGGTTCGGAAGCTGGCATATTCTTCTGGATTTTGTTCCTTATTCCAGTAAATGATTCGATCAGCATTTCGGGTCTGCGTCAGTTCCATGGAATCATAAATCACTTTAATGTGACCCTGGATTCTGCTGCCTGCTCTGGCAATGCCACAGTTTTGCAGCAAACGTTTGGTCAGAAGACTTTCCGTGATTGGTGCTTCCATCTTCAGAATTTCTTCCAGCAGACGTTTTAAATAAGAAAAATTCGAAGGATCTAAAAATTGATCGCTGGTGAGCAGAAATGCTTTGGATTCGATGGCCTGGTAGACTTCAATGGAATCCTCTGAAGATTCATTTTCCATGCTATCCGGATACAGATTTCGCTCTTCAGAGGTTGTAATTTTTTCTTCATCCTCTGCTGCTAAGATTTCCACAACTTCTTCCGCATCATTTTCCTGGACAAAATCTTCCCCTGACGAACTATCATCTTTTCTTTCTTCCAAAGATTTCTCTTCTTCTCTTCTTTTTTCTTCTTCTTTTAATTGAACCAATAAAGTGAGAATCTTATCTTTTTCTTTCTCTGCATTGTCCCACCAATCCATGGACCAGATACGGGTCATATTCCAGCCAAGGCCTTCCAAAACAGAAATCTGTGCCAATTCACGGTCCCTTGTTGTCTTGGAATTACCGTACTGAGGGCCATCGAAAAGAATACCAAGAAGATATCTTTCCGGTTTGTCCGGGTCAATAACACCAATGTCGATCCGGTACTTGGAATCGCCTACCATTTTTTCGGTGGCATAGCCATTTTCTGCCAGGAAATCACACAGATGATCCATGACACCAGTGCTTACTGCCATTTCCTGCTCCTGACTCAGCAGATTAGCATCATCCAGATCCATGGTATGATCCTGGGCAAATTTCAAAAAGGCCTTCAAAGCTTTTACCCCAAGAGCATTGGTACGGTTTAAGTTGATGCTGTCATGGGTCATGGAGGAAAATACCTTCATTTCCATGCGGGCACGAGATACTGCAACATTGAGACGACGCCAGCCGCCATCGCGATTCAATGGTCCAAAATTCAGGCCAACTTTGCCATCTTTGTCTGGACCATAGCCCACAGAGAATAAGATGACATCTCTCTCGTCACCCTGTACATTTTCCAGGTTTTTGATGAAAAGAGGCTCTTCTTCCTTGTTGATCCATGCTTCAAGCTCGGTATCTTCCTTGCAGGCATCCATGAGCATATCGTCAATGAGATTCTGCTGATTAATGTTAAATGTGACAACACCAAGACTCTGTTTGGCACACTCTGGATCATGGCATCGACGTTTGATTTCTTCCACCACAGCCTCTGCTTCCACACGGTTTTGTCTGCTTTTTCCCTTGTCAAATGTTCCATCCACCAATACAAGATTCACCTTGGATTCCCTGTCGCTGACGGATGGGAAGGTATAAAGTTTATTTTCATAAAATTGATGATTACTGAATTCAATCAGGCTTTCATGACGGCTTCGATAATGCCATAAGAGGTAGGTTTGTGGCATATTTAATGCCAGACAGTCATCAAGAATACTTTCTAAATCTTCCATATCCAGATTATCTTCATCCACATAGTTGGACATGAAGAAGCTGGTTGGAGGCATCTGTTTTGGATCCCCCACGATGACCGCTTCCTTGCCTCTTGCCAAAGCACCGATTGCTTTACAAGTTGGAAGCTGGGATGCCTCATCGAAGACAACAAGATCGAAGGATTCCTTGCCTGTCACCAGATACTGGGCCACAGAAATCGGGCTCATGAGCATACATGGACATAATCTTTGCATCAGATTTGGAATCTGATCAAAAAGATTACGCAGGCTGAGGCCACGGCCACCACTTCGAATGGCTCTTTGCAAGATACCAACTTCCGAATTCTTGGATGCTTCTTTAGTAAAGTCCGGAATACGGGAAGCCAGTCTGTAGAAGATTTCTTTCTTAGTTAATTCTTTCATCTCTTCATCAAAACGCTTCAATTGGGCAATCTTTTCATTAAACACTGCCCCGGAGAAATTACCAAGAGCCGGATGACCATCGATTTCCTTCATAAGAAGGGCTTTCGACATGTTTTTTTTATAGATGGCAATGATGGAATCATGGTCTGCGCCATCCTCATAGGCTTCCACCATCTGAGAAATTCCCATATCCTTTGCCTGCTGCGCCACATGCTGCCAGGTGATCCATTCCTTCAGCTCATTGCTGTGCTCATGAATATCTCGCAACATCTGCTCTTCCTTCTTATAATATGTTTCAAAGAAAGTATCTTCTCCAGAAAGACATTCTTCTTCCATAATGCCCAAAAGATCATAAAATGTCTCTTTTTTCTCAGAAAATACTTTTCTTTCTTCCAAATAAGTTTTCGCATTCTCCACAAGGGCAGAATCTTTTGCTATAAAATGACGCATTTCAGCCAGAGCATGGTCATTGCGCAATTCGCTGCACATCTCTGTCACCAACGGCCAATCCACCAGATCCGCATGATTGGTTTTCTCCAAACCTAATCCATAAATCACAAATAATTCATCTGCCAGCCTTCTCTCTTTTTGGTATTCTACCAAGGTCTGGATGGATGCTACAGCATGTTCTTTGGATACATTGGTTTTGCTGTGGGAATTCAATTCTTTCATCAGACGGCTGGTACCAAATAATTTTGGTAAAAACCACTGTTTTTCGTTCTTCTTATATTCCTGCAGAAGAGCTTCTCCATTGACGGCAAAGAAATCATCCTTCCAGAATTCAGACATCTGGCCGCGGATATCCTCGGCATTTCTATAATGTCCCGCCATGATCTGCACCTGAATTAAATAAGATCCCAGATCCTGCTGAGTCGCCCATGCTTTTGGAAGCTTATCCCAATAAACCAGCTGACAGGCTTTATCATCCAGCGTATGGTAATCGAACCTTTCCCCTGCTTCCGAGAGCTTTTCTTTCAATCGCAAAGCAGAATTCTGCATCTGATCCAAGGAATCCTGGTATTCTTTCATACAAGGATCCAGATTCTGGCGAATATATTGGGAATAAGTGGTCTGACACACACGTTTTAAAGGATGGTTATGAGGATGTCCTACTTCTTTGGCTGCAGCCACCAGACGTTCCATGAGAATTTCCCTCTCATGGAGACTTTCTCTGGTCAGTTCACTTACCATTTCTCTGGAAAATGGTTTGATATCCTGCGCATCTTTATTCTCTTCATATAAATTAATCAGTTCATATACATTATATCCAAAATCTCGTTTTTCATGGAGATCCTTGGCATATTGATCCAACTCCTGGCGGATTTTGCTCATTTGTGCTGCTTTCACAACGAACATTTCATCCGCATTTTGTTTCTGCACATCAATAGCACGCTGGAATTGATCAAGAACCGTACGTTTTCTGGCCTTATTGGAATGAAGTTCCATGCAGAAATCACCGATTCCAATGTTTTGCAAACGTTTTTGTACCACGGACAGCGCTGCCATCTTCTCCGCCACAAATAATACGGTCTTTCCCTGAGCCAAAGCATTGGCAATGAGTGCTGTGATGGTCTGCGATTTTCCAGTTCCCGGAGGTCCATGAAGCACAAAAGATTTTCCTTCATTTGCTTCTTTGATAGCAAATAATTGTGACGCATCTGCCGCAATTGGCAAAAGAACATCCTCTTCCGATACAAAATCACCAAGTTCCATGGCTTCTGCATCCCAGGCAAGCGTTCCGTCCATGAGGCTTCGCACAATCTTGTTCTTCGCCAGATCTTCACTACGACTATGAATATCATTCCACATGACAAACTGGGAGAAGGAGAAGATACCAAGTCCACAAAATTCCATGATATCCCAACGTTTTTCTGCCATCAAAGCCTTGCGAAGTATGGTGAATACTTTACGAATGTCGATCCCATGATCATCCATTGGCAGAGGATCCACCCCGTAAATCTGGATTCCAAAATCCTGTTTGATTTTTTCTAAAATTGTGATATTAATCTGGGCATCTTCCTCACGAAGTCGCAAAATATAGCCCTGTTTTGCTGATTTTAAGATAATATCTACCGGTAAAAGAACCAATGGAGCATATCTTGGCTTGGTGCTGCGATCATTCTCATACCATTTCAAAAATCCCATGGCAAGATAGAGGGTGCTGGCACCATTTTCTTCCAAGCTGGTTTTGGCAGAACGATAAAGTCCCTTTAATGCATTGGTCAATTCTGCTTCCGTATATGGAGAGCGGATGATATGATTGGCGAAATCATTTTCTACCGCATCTTCATAAAGCTGTGGAATACGGAAAATATCGAAATCTTCCATTTCCTTTTCCAGTTTCCAATCCCCTGGTCTTGGATGGATGATAAAATCTTCTCCCTCCGCAAGAAAATCTTCCAGCTGATCCAGAGAACTGGCCCAAATTGGTACCATGGTTTTGGTCAGTCGAAGATTAATCAGTGTATTACGAAGACTCATATCCAGGAGTTTTCTCTCCCACTGAGCTCTTTTATCCGCTGATGATTCCACCATAAGCTCGGAAACATCCACCGACTCCGCTGCCTCTTTTGGAGCTTCCGTCAGTTCTTCCTCTGGAATATCACTTCGCTCAATATGCCAGCCATCTTCATTACGAACTCTAGATGGCAATGGCCTTACTCTGGAAAGACGGGCACGCGCCACATCAATACAGTATTCCATGGCATCTTCCTGATCAAAATGATGCTCCGCTGTGCTGCGTGCTTCATCAAAAGAAACCATTTTTCCACTGGTGATGCAGGTGGTCTCCACCAAAGCAATCTCACTGATTCCACTGGCAAAACGTTTGGTAATTAAGGTGGCATCTTCCTGCAATTCTTCTGGGAAATTTTTATCCTCTAACCATACGCCCAAAAAGGCATGATTTTTCTGTAAAATGATCAAAGGATGAAGTCCCATGGACTCCAGGCAGGATGCATATAATAAAGTAAGATCCAGGCAAGTTCCCATTTTCTGCTGGAAAACTGCATCCGGCAGACGAATTCTCTGCCCTACCATCTCAAAGCTGGCTGGGGGAAGAGCATACACGATATTTTGTTCCTGTAAGGCAGCATAGACTGCCCCCATCATGGAAAGCACACGATTGGAATCCTGAGATAAATATCCATCTAAAGAAGGATTACCTGTCCAGCGTTCCATGAATACAGCAGACCTTGCCACCAATTGAATAATCTCTGGGTGATTTGGCTGAATAAAGGAAGCCAAAAGTTCTGGATAATAGCCGCTCCCCTGCCATTCATCATAGCAGAGTGCTGTTATTCCCACATTCACAGAAGCCAGAGTCTCCCCATTCTTTTCTAGGGAAACAAACATGACTCCATTTTCCTGATCCGTCAGTCCCGCCAGATAGCTTGCATCAGGAAGAAGGTCCACTTCCTTCATAACAAAGTTAACCCCAGCCCCAATTCGGTCAATATGCTTTTCATAATCATGGCAGATTTGTGGCTCAGTATGAATCTTCACTTCCACATGTTCTAAGCTTTCCTCACTGTCGTTGGTGATGGAAATACTTTGAACCACTCTCTTTCTGTTTTGCCACAGTGCGTAGTTGATGACTGTGTTTGCATTGACATTTATTTTGATATAATCGCTCATGAAAATACCTCAATTTTTTGAATAAATTAATGATTACTTATTCTTATTTTACCTATGAAAAAGAGATTTGTGAAGGCTTACGCAGGAACAAATTGGGAGTATTATTCCTTCTTCCCGCCAATCAAATTTAAAAGGATCCCCGAATCACACATGATTCGGGGATTCTATATTTAATAGGTACTTATTTCACTTTACAAGCCTTCACTGCACTCCAAGGTCCATAAATCTTATTTCCACTTACTGTCTTATATGCACGAACTTTTGCATAATATTTTTTCTTGCTCTTGAGTTTTTTAACAGTTGTAGAAAGCTTTTTCTGACCTTTTACAGTATATGCTTTTGTATTACTTGCAAATGTTTTACTTGTGGATAGGTAAACCTGATATCCACTTGCTGTTGCATTCTTCTTCCAGGTAACTTTCAGTGTCTTCTTCTTTGGTGAAGTTGCCTTGGAAATGGTTGTTTTCTTAGGAGTAACTGTTACGGTGATCTGTTTCATCGCAGCCTTATATTGTGCAGTGGCTGACGATGTGATCGTGATGACCGCTTGTCCCATATATTTTGCCTTCACTGTAATCTGACCAGCACTGTTAACAGTGATATTGCTATTGTTGGATGTATAGGCCAGTTTCGCTCCACCAAGGCAACTTGCTCCGATGTTGAAGGACTGGGCACCAGTGGAGTAGATTTTGGTAAAGCTTTGAGCAATAATCGTATTAGGAACCGGCATAACTATAGGAGTCGGCTTCTTTTCAACAATAATTGTGCAGATTGCAAATTTACCATCAATGGATGCATAAATCTGGGTTGTTCCTTCTTTTTCTGCTTTCACTTCACCTGTGCTTGACACAGTAGCAATTGTTCTGTCATTAGAACTCCATGTAACTGTTCCTGTTGCTGTAGAAGGAGTGACTGTGCTTATCAAGTTTGTTTTTTCTCCCACTTTCATTGTTACGGAGGTGCGATTCAAAGAAATCGCAGTTGCATTTACATCACCCGTTTCTGTAGAATCCTTTTCAACCGTAACGCTACAGGTCGCAATTACTCCGTCAATGGATGCACAGATCTGGGTTGTTCCTTCTTTCTCTGCTTTTATCTCTCCTGTTGCAGAAACAGAAGCGATTGTCTCATCATTTGAAAACCATTCTACCATTCCCGTATTTGTGGAAGGACTAACCGTTTCCATAAGTTTTTCTGTTTCCCCAACTTTCATTGTAATGGTAATTTTGTCCAAATGGATTGCAGTTGCTTCTACGATGTCTTTTACTGTATATGTACTTTCAAAGCTTCCATCTCCATCTTTATCAACCTGATAATCATTTTGATTTGTTTCAATGGAAACACCAGTTTCTGGCCTTGCATCATGAAGAATATAGTCTTTTAATTCATCAATCTTTTTTTGGGAATAGTCAGTATATTCTACGCTTCTACATGAGAAATCTTCACCAATCAGTTTATCAGCCTCAACCTTATAGACCCCTTTATCTAAAAATGCAATCATGGTCTGGTTCGTGTCATCTAAGAAATAGAAACTGTCCTCATATCCCTTTTTGACCTCTTCATCCGTCTCTGTTTTATGAAGAAGTATATTTCCCGAAGCATCGGATATGGTATAAGATAATGCACCTTCAACGTATAGTTTTGTAAGTGCACCAATATCCTCAGATTCATTATTTTCAGTATCTGTTTCCGACACAGAATATGTTGAGATTTGGAATTCAGGCTGATCAATAATTTCTTTCACTATCTTTATTGATTCAGGATTAGCAGCAAGACTGGAATGATCGTGTTCTCCAGATTCTACAGCATATTCTTTGGAATTAGCACTTGTGTTGAAACCTGCACGTGCACTATATAATGGTACCGTTCCATCTCCAACAGTTATCTCAATATCTTTACATTTCATAAAATCATCATAGATAACAGCACCGATAGTGAGAAGTGTTCCGCTATAAATGACATAAGAGTCTACTGAATTCAATGCACGATTATCGGTAAACTGTTTTGTAACATTTAAAGCACTATTGTATAAGTCCAGATTATGATGAGATTTCATGATTTTATCTTTAATTTCATCTACATTTAAAGTTGTAAATCCATTACTTAATGATGCTTTTTTTGAACTTCCTCTATATAATTTAGCTACTGCATAATTATTCATATACTCAGTATTCGGCATTAATTCATATACAGTAGGCAGATTATGTGACGCCATTTTGAAAAACTCTCTAGTCACCATCTTATTTTTAAAAGTACTCATAAAGCTTGAATTATTAAAATCCTTCATCATTTCACCGGTTTCCAATACATGAAGCGCTTTAGGTGCTCCCCAATATGGTGTTCCAATTGTAATTAATTTATCAACTTTTTCTTTATTGGCTGTACTTCGATTAATATAACTAGAGGCGACTAATCCTCCCATACTGTGGCAAACCAAAATGACATCTTTGTACCCCTGGTCACTAATAAATGATTCTAATTTTTGAGATGCCAAATTTACGGACATACGCCAATCATATGCAAAAAATCTCACATCAAATTGTGCATCATTTCCTTTATCATATGCATTATAAAGAAAATGAACCAACGCAGTATAAGCGCCTGTAGTTCCTATACTATTTTCAGTAGGTGCAGATGAAACGGGTTCTAATTTTTGTTTGGAACTGCCATCCGATTTACATCCTAAAATGTAAAGATCATCCGATGGTACAATTAATGATAATCCTTCTGTTGATTCAGATGCATCCATCCATGTTTGTGGCATCCAAACTCGTTTTCCCGACGGTATTTTTTTTACTGGATTCTGCGGATCCATAGTAGGTATATAAATATCTTCAGAAGTTTTTAATTCACTTCCAAGTATTCCTGGAATAACAATAATTGCTTTCTTCTCCTTTTCAGGAATTTTAACTGAAATAGGTTCACTCCAAGCATAATGTTTCTTTTGTCCATTCACTGTTTTATATGCACTGACTCTAAGATAATAAGTTTCACCAAATTCAAGATCACCACTTTGATAGGATGGAACTCTAACATCTTGTATCAGAGAAGTTTCCTTGAAATCAGCTATGTTTTTTTCACGCTGAATGAAATAACCATCAACATTTGGGGCTGCATCCCATTTTAGATTAATCCGTGGAATATTGTCTGCAGGAGAACCTTTCAAATTTTGAATCCGAACATCATTCACGGTCACAACACATTTCGATGTAATATCACCTGCTGTAGCTGTAATCGTGGTAGTTCCTGCTTTTTTAAGTTTTAAGGTTGCCAAAAGCCAAACATGACCACCCAAATCTTCTAAGCCTTGTTTTAATGACAGCTCAGCAACAGATGTATCGCTACTTGTGATTTTAATGGAAGAAGCCACACTACTTGCAAGTGCTTCACTCATTTCTTTTCCATCTTTTAATTCAATAATTACATCTGCATCAAGACCACCTGTTTCATCATACATCTCACAGGTTGCTTTTTCTGGCAGACTGATAGAAGTAATTATATAATCATCTTTATGTGGGTCTGAATCTCCCGGATCTGGATCCACCGGCTCAGTACTTCCACCACCTGTTCCACCAACTTCATTCATCGTCCCGTCGCTACATACTGTCCCCGCATAGGTCCAGAGATTAGAGGATGAGAGATTCAAATTCAAAGCGGGCCGACAACCATAATTGATATAGTACACACCATAACCATCCCTCTCCACATAGCCACGATAGTCCACACTCGCGACACGATTCGTATTATCGCCAGGCGAGCGCAACCACCAATCACAATTACCCAGGTAAGAACCAGAGTAGTCTGAATATGTTCCCATTGCCTTGGCATAGGTGGAGCTTTTGCTTCTTCTGGCTTTGTCATAAGTAGCTCTAGAAGAGACAAAGCCATAGCCTTTTGCAGTATCCGTATAGACTTCTTCTTCTGACAATAAAAATACCTTATCGGAAGTATTGTTTCCTCCATTGGTAGAATAAGATATATTATCATTATTTACCACATTTGTAGTCTGAATGGCATTCTGATCAGAAGCAGAGAACGCACACTTTAAGAAGTTTTTGCTGGTATAATCGGTTCCCGGTTGATTCACACCTGCCCCATAACCATTGAGCCAGCTTCGGATCCCACTGTTTTCCCAGGTTACTGTTACATAACTTGTATTATACTGCTGGTCATCCAAAGCTTTATCTGCCAGTAAGAAGGCATTGCTGCCACTTACCTTTAATACACGCCATTTGATCGGTTGATATTTAAAATAATGATAGGTCGTTGTATCTGACCAATTATAACAACCGCTGGAACTACTGATTCCATAGGTTGCATCACTTTTCTTCATTCTGCGGTACTTTGCATTACCGAAAGTGAGATCCCCGTTGCTGTTCCATCCTGTCGCATTAGATAATGCACTATAAAGGGCAGCATCTACGATATAATCATCTGTGCTAGAACAAGATTTCCCATAAACACCTGACTGTTCTGGATTTGCCACGACCTCCCTTTGCGGATAGCTTCCAAACCAGATACAATCCCAAGTAACCCTTTGTCCTGCTTCCATACTGGAATCCGCCACAATTCTTGGATTATTCAGTGTTGCCGCTTCTACTTTCTGTGGTGGAATCTGTACACCTGTCAAAACCATCACTGTTGTAAGAATTATCGACAGCAATCTTTGTTTCATAGTGACTTTCTTTTTCATGGATTCTCTCCTCCTTTATTTTCTCTATTTCTTGATTTTTATAAATTTAACAATACCTGTTTTTCATTCTATTATACAAAATTATATAAATTAAAGCTTATATCCACAACATAGGACAGCCTCTTTGACAGGAAAGATTTAAAATAAGGACAAAAACCCTTTGTCAGCCCAAACCACCTTTATGTCAGGGTCAACACATTTTCAGTTGAAATTTGCAAAAAATGGTGGTTATAATAGATTTACAGAGTTCCTCTGTTCATATAATAGGAGGAACAAAATGGCGAAAAGATTACAAGATCTGACAATCATTGACAACTTCATGTTTGGGGCAGTCATGTCCAATGAAGAAAATTGCAGGCTTCTTCTGGAAAGGATCCTGGATATTCCCATCGATCATGTGGTAGTCACCACGGAGAAAACTCTCGTTTATCATCCGAATTTCAAAGGAATCCGGCTTGATGTATACGCAAAAGATGAAAACAATACTCTTTATAATGTTGAGATGCAGGTAGAACACACGCCAATCCCAAAAAGAAGCCGTTACTACCATGCACAGATGGGCATGGAAATGATCGCCACAGGCGCAGATTATGACCAGCTTCCTGAGACCTATGTGATATTCATCTGCAATTATGATCCATTTGGTTTGAAGAAATATCGTTATACATTTTCAACACGTTGTGAAGAATCTCCTGATTTATTACTTAATGACGGAATCCACACCATCATTCTCAATAATCGTGGGCAGAACCCAGAAGATATTTCTCCCGAATTGCTCAGCTTCTTGAATTTCACGAAAGCCACATTAGAAGAAAGCGAAGATAAATCGGATGACCCTTATGTCACCCAGATTCAAAGATATATTCGTCATATAAAACACGACCGAGAAACGGAGAAACAGTATATGCTTTTAGAACTTATGTTAAAAGAATCCGAAAAAAAAGGAGTACAAATGGGAGTAGAAAAGGGAAGAGATGAAATTTTAACTATGCACAAAGATTTTCTCACAACTTTTCTCTCCAAATTAGGTCAGGTTCCACCCGAACTTACAGACAAAATACAGTCTCTTAATGACCCTGAAGCCCTACAGACCCTTATATTCGAAGCCGCAAGAGTATCTTCCGTCGACGACTTCGTAAAAATCTTTCATCAGTTAACATAGTTACAACAAAACATCAATAAAACACAGAGGAACTTTGTCCTCTCACAAATGATAAATTATGTTTTACTGTACTTGTAATTCGATGAGATGAATGAAATTTATTTTTTGAGTATTGATCCTTCTTCCCACCAATTAGTTTTAAAAGAATCCCCGAATCAATGATTCGGGGATTCTACATTTTAATAGGTACTTATTTCACCTTACAAGCCTTCACCACACTCCATGGTCCATAAATCTTCTTTCCGCTTACTGTCTTATATGCACGAACTTTTGCATAATATTTTTTCTTGCTCTTAAGCTTTGTAGCAGTTGCAGAAAGCTTTTTCTGACCTTTTACAGTACAGGCTATTGTATTTCTTGTAAATGTTTTGCTTGCAGATACATAAACCTGATATCCACTTGCTGTTGCATTCTTCTTCCAGGTAACTTTCAATGTCTTTTTCTTTGGTGAAGTTGCTTTGGAAATGGTTGTTTTCTTAGGGGTAACTGTTACGGTAATCTGTTTCATCGCAGCCTTATATTGTGCTGTAGCTGAGGATGTGATTGTAATAACCGCTTCACCCATATATTTTGCTTTCACCGAAACCTGACCGACACTGTTAACAGCGATATTGCTGTTATTGGATGTATAGGTCAGTTTTGCCCCACCTTTACAGCTTGCTCCAATGTTGAAGGACTGAGCACCTGTGGAGTAGATTCTGGTGATATCTGAGGCAGTGATTACATTTGCTACTGGAGTTGGGGTTACGGATCCTTCTGTTGGAAGCTTATCAACTCCTTCCATTTTTTTCACTTTGCAAACACTACAGGTATACGTTTTCACACCAGTTGTGGTTGTTGTTGGCGGAGTTGTGATCACTCCATCATCCCAACTATGACCTGTTGCTGGGATTTTTTCCGTATTTGTTTCACCACAGGAACAGGTATAGGTTTTGACTCCTTCTAATCTGCAGGTGGCAGGGGTGGTGATCACTCCATCATCCCAAACATGGGTGTGAGGTTCTGTTGATTCAATTTTTTCTATTACCTTTTCTGTAATTGCACTGATTTCTTCTTCTGTCAGCTTCTTATGATATTTTGCTGTAAGTGTTTTGCTATTGCGGGCTTCAAATTGGTATTCTCTGGACCAATCGACTAAAATGTCTCCTTCATACCATCCATCAAAAACATAACCTTCTTCTGGTATTACTTTAATGGTAACTACATCACCGATCACATAGCTTCCGCCACCGTATACTTTTCCACAGGAGCTATTATTATTTAATGATATATCCACCATAGCGCTTGCATTGTTCACAAGAGCAGTTTCTATCGTGTTGCCTTGAGATGTTACAGAAACATCCCTATTACTCGTAATGCTTCCAGAAGGAATCCAGATATTAATTACTGTGTTAGTAACGATTGGTATATCATAAGCATTCACCCTATGGCCAACGGATGAGCCATTCTGGAACTGCTCTGCTGTGTAAGATACCGTGCCTACATCAGTGCCTGTCACAACAAAAGAATAGCTTTCTCCAAAAGGTGTATAGATAATCTTTGTGTCACCATCTTCTTTGATCATAATATCGTCATTATACCAGATATCGTCATCTCCCACATAGCCAACCTCAGTACCAGAAGCATTGAGGACGGAAACACTGACAGGACACTTCACTTCATTTTTTGTAAATCCATTCTTAAATTTGTCCCATAATGTATTTGGCTCCAGATCCTTGATCGTTCCGGTTTTCAGATACTCTTCTAAATAGTCTTTGCTTTTCTTCTCCGCATCTACAATCTTGTTATATATTTTATCCGCATAATTGCCACAGTCTGCAGAATTGAATTCTAACTGGCATATATTATGCAAAGAAGCAATTTTCTCGCCCGATGTGGCATCTTTATCAAGGATTACTGTGGTTCCTGTCTTAAAGGCATTAAAGATTTTCTGTGAATTCTCATAATAAGCCTTATATGTTTTCAGATTATCAATCAGATGATCGATTCCATGTTTACTCATCCAATCTGCCAGAGCGTTTGCCCAGTTACGATTTGCATTGTCTAAGATATCTTTTCCCTCAGCGATAAAATTCCAGTCGATCAGATTCTGAAAATCTTCCAGGCATTTTGCTTTTGCATTCTCAATGGCGCTGATCTCCAATTTTTTCAATTCGTCCAGATAATTTGCGACACAGTCATAAATATCATCTGATGTTGCTGAAAATGTATATTGTTTATTCGTTGAATCATCTCTTACGGTAATTGTCCCATTATTAAAGTTCAGATTCCATTTTGCAGATACACTATGAAGACTTCCATTCTGATTATAGCCGGAATCAAGTTTTGTCCAGTGATTATTCACCACATTTCCTTCATTAATATATTTTATAATTTTATTAACAATCTCAGATTCTGCTTTATCATTGTCCTTAATTGCATTGAATTCAATGCATGTCTTTCTCATAGCCCTTGCATATGCTTCATAAGCACAAGCAGTCAATTCGTTTTTTTCTGCTGTGCTTAATTGATCAAAACCACTTAAACTGCCAACATCCAAAATACCGTTAATAATAAGAGATGGATCTTTCTGAAGATCCTTTACGAGCACTTGATAATCCGCATCCTCTGCCGTATCATCCTTAATCTTCTCAACTTCTTTTTTCACCTTGTTCATATAAGAAGTGTAAGTCTCTTTAACTGTATCTTCATAATTCTTCTCTAGTTTTTCAAGAATCGCTGTATCATAGATCATCAGCCCAACATCGTCTTCATCTTCATCCTTATATTTGATATTAAAGTCAAAGAAACCTGTATCATTTGGTGTGAACTCAAACTCCAGGCTATATGTTCCATCTGATACTTCTTCCACATTTTTCACTTTGATAGATTCAGAAGATACGGATGTACTTGATGAAGAATCACAGCTATCTTTGTGTAGAATATGGCACTCAAAGTCATCTGCCTGAGGCTTTTCACCTGCTTTATCCAATGTTACAGAAAATGTCTTGGATGTATTGAGTTGACTTGCATATGTTTGATTTGAACCCGGCTTTACAATTCTAAGAGTACTTCCACT
>JAUNNI010000129.1 GCA_030531555.1 Eubacteriales bacterium
TCCATCCTGAAAAAGAGGGCTGACTGCATGAATGATATATTTACATGATAATTGGAAAGAAGGAGTTAGAAAAGCTTCTCCCTCTGAAACATTTCCTATGTTTTCTCTTCGGTAAGTAAGCAGTTTTTCATAGCCTGCAGCATTGTAAATAGCGAAATCACAGCCAGGACCCACCTGCACATTCTTATTCGCCGTATTAACAATGGCATCCGTATTCATTTGTGTAATATCATTGCGTACGATTTTTAATGGCATAGATTGCTTTACTCCATTTCTGTGTGAATTGTCAGCTACTGTAAATGAATATATTTTAACCTTTTTACTCTGGTATCATCATATTATACCTTCATTCGATCGAAATTGCAAAAAACACTGTTTTATGGTTTACTAATATCAATGTTACACTTTATAGAAACCAATGAAAGGAGGGTATTATTATGAGTTATCGTTTTAATAAAAAACAAAATACATTGAATTTCCCATGGAAAAGTTTCTTAACCTCCTTAGCTGGCATCGCCATCCCCATCGCCATCCAGAATCTGCTGACAACCACTGCCAGCATGGTAGATACCATGATGGTAGCACCACTTGGGGAATTATCCGTAGGCGCTCTGGGACTTTGCGCCCAGTTCTCCTCCCTGCTCTTCTCCAGCTATTGGGGATTTGTTGGTGGCGGTATGCTCTTTTTCTCCCAATATTATGGTTCGAAAGAAGATGACGGAATTGAGCGTTCCTACGGTATGACCTGGGCCTGTATGATGTTTGTGGCAGCCGTTTTTTCCTGTTTTGCAATTTTTGCACCTCATCTTGTCATGCAGGTTTACACTGACAAGGTGGCCATTCAGGAAATTGGAATCCAATACCTTAAAATTGTAGGCTTTGCTTATCTTATGCAAGTATTTTCCATGGCCATGAGCAGCCTTTTGCGCGCCACGGATCGTGTAAAGATTCCTATGATTGCTTCCATCTGTTCTGTGGCATCCAACTTATTTCTCAACTGGGTATTCATTTACGGAAACTTGGGAGCACCAAAGATGGGGATTCGCGGAGCTGCACTGGCAACAACCATCGCTGCAGCCATCAACCTTTTCACCATCTACCTGTTGGCCTGGAAATCCGGCTATCCTTATCTTTTCCATGTGAAGGGTCATTTTCGCTGGAGTCGCCATCATTTAGTGGAATATTTTCACAAATGTTTTCCAATTATCTGTAATGAGTTGCTGGTCGGTATCGGAAATATGGTGATCAATATTACTTTGGGGCGCCAGCCAGAGCAAGTCATCGCTGCCCTTGCTGTTTTCCGTACTATGGAAGGTCTGGTCATCGGCTTTTTTGCCGGATTTTCCAACGCTGCCTCTGTTTTGGTTGGGACCTGTGTCGGTGCAGGAGAATTGGAAACTGCCTATGAGCGTGCCAAACGCCTCGTCTACCTTTGCAGTGGTGTAATTCTATGCGTGAATTTACTTCTATTCACCTTACATAGTCCAATTCTCCATCGTATGAGTCTTTCTGGAGAGTCTTATCGTATTGGTACCCATTTACTGATCATTTATGGGGTTGCTTCTGTCATCCGTATGGGCAACTGGATTCAGAATGATACCTACCGCGCATCTGGCGATGCCGTTCATGGTACTGTTTTAGAAATTATTTTCCTCTATGCACTGGTGCTTCCTCTCGTTGTTTTGGGCGGTTTCGTCTGGAAGCTTCCATATTGGGCAATCTTTATCTTCTGTTATATCGATGAACCTGTTCGATATATAGAGATGCAGCATCACCTGTATTCTGGCAAATGGATCAGGCCGGTTACAGATATTGGCTTGAAAAAATTACCGGCATTCCAGGAAAAATTACGAAAAAAAGAAAAACATTGATTTCCTAATACAATCAAAAAGCAGTAGATGTCCATCATCACATATGGAGATCTACTGCCTTATCTGTCAATATTTATCTTCAATAGATTTTTCTGAAACAGCTAAAAATTCTATCGTAAAAATGGTCTATATCCATTATGCCCAGGTACCGTTAACAAAGACTGGAACTTCCGTTCCATCTTCCTTGATTCCTACGATATCAAGGTCATCGGAACCAACCATGAAATCCACATGAATCAAAGAATCATTGATTCCCTTTTCGAATAATTCTTCTTTGGTCATGTCAATATATCCTTCGATGACTTCGCCAAATCCGCCGCCTACTGCCACGTGACAGCATGCGTTTTCATCGAATAATGTATTATAGAACATAAGACCGGACTGGTTGATTGGAGATTCCTTTGGTACTAAAGCAACTTCTCCAAGCATGGAGGAGCCTTCATCGATGGCAAACATCTTTTTGAGGGTTTCTTCTCCAACCTTAGCCTGGCAATCCACTACTTTTCCGTCTTTGAAATCTACGATAAATTCATCGATTAACTGGCCAGACCAGCTAAGTGCTTTTGTGGATACAAGACGACCTTCACACTTACCTCTCATAGGGCTGTTGAATACTTCTTCTGTTGGGAGGTTTGGTACATAATATACTTTGTTATCATGATTGAAGTCGCGTGCACCACTCCATTTTGCACCAGGAATTAACTGAACGGAGAAGTCTGTTCCATTGGAGCTCTTATAACGAAGTTCTGTGAACTGCTGCTCATTGAGCCAGTTTGCTTTTTCTGTCATTTTTTCAGT
Source organism: Eubacteriales bacterium (assembly GCA_030531555.1). Taxonomy (GTDB): domain Bacteria; phylum Bacillota; class Clostridia; order Lachnospirales; family Lachnospiraceae; genus Anaerobutyricum. The sequence continues at coordinate 2,670 of JAUNNI010000129.1, forward strand.
ATGAGCAGTCCAGATTGCTTCTGGATCGGCATCTTCACTGAGATACACACAGGAAAGAATTGCATCCCATAATTTTTCCACAGCTTCTGCTTCTTCCACACCAGGGAAAACTTTCTTTGCCCACGCTGGAGAAGCTGCCGCAGCGATTACCCACTGATGTTTTCCATCAATCTGATCACGGAATTTTTTCATAACACTGCTGCGCATTTTGGTTACTGTGGAGATTACATCTGGGGAGATTCCATTTAATACATCTGGGTCTGCAGATTCAATGAAGATGCGAACAGGGAGGTCTTCCACCATCTGACGTCCTTTTTCCTCTTCCCATTTTTCCACAGTACCAAGAACCTCTGTACTTGCATACTGATAATCTAATTTTTTAACTTTGCCACACTGCCAAAGGACTTCAACATGGGCAGCACCTGCTTTATAACATTCTTCTGTAATGGCAACTGCCAATGGAGCCTGATCCACTTCTGTAGTAAGACGAACCTTCTGACCTTTTTGAACATTGGCTCCAACCTTTACGATTAATTGTGCATACTTCTGTAATAATTCAGAATTCATAAAATTGATACCTGCTTTCTAATTATGATTCATGAGAGATAAGAATCATCAAAGATTCATATTCTCAAGTATTGTACCTTCTTTTGATAAAATTTTAAACTATTTTCTTTATTTTTATAACTGCTATCTTGTTTTTATTACTTTTATTAATTTTCAGGATTCATTCCTGTTCTTCGTTTCCACTCAATGTTACTAATGATAATCGATCCAATAACCAGGAAAACACCCAATGCTTCCAACCCTTTCAATCTCTCATGATAGAGAAGGACTCCCATCAAAGTAGCTGTCACCGGCTCGATGGAGGCAATGATAGAAGCCTTGCTATTTTCCATCTCTTTTAAGCCGGTAGTGTATACAATGTATGGAATTACTGTGCTAAAAAGACCAAAAATCAAACAAAATACAACCATGGAAGGACTTTGCAGACAGACCATACGGATTTTACTCAAACTACTGAAGGGAAAGGTTCCAAACATAGCCAATAAAAAAGTATAAAAGGAGATGGTCAGAGAATGGTATCCTCTCTCCAAAGCAAATCGACTGAAAATAGAGTAAAGTGCATAGCCGAAGCCAGAACCAAGACCGACTAAGATTCCCACAGCATTCAACCCTTCTGCGGATCCAATGATTCCTGTGACAAACATACATCCCAGGAAGGTAGCGATGATCGCAACAATCTTTTGCGCAGTTACTTTTTCCTGGAATAAGAGAACCGATAAAACCATGACAATCGCTGGTGCTGTATATAAAAGAACAGCCGCAATGGAAAGGGATGTTAAGGTGATTGCCTTAAAATAACAATAATTGAAAAATACGATACTGCATAGACCAGTTCCCAGAAAACACCAGAGATCCTTCCAACGGATCTTCAGCAGTGATTTGTCATAGAGAAAAAGATAGATGAACAGCAAAATTGCTGTCACAATGGCTCGGACCATGACGATATCCATGGATTCCATCCCTTTATCATTGAGCACACGGATGAATAAACCTATGGTTCCCCATAAGATTCCTGCCAAAAGAATTAAAAATGGAGCAATTTTTTGAGGCTTCTGGCATAATGGTGGAAGCCTAGCACCAAAATTTACAATT
>JAUNNI010000130.1 GCA_030531555.1 Eubacteriales bacterium
CCTAAAGTAGTTGCGTTTATAACATCTCGTATAGAAGTAAACTTCTCCTTAAACTCTCCTTCTTCACAGAAGTATTCAAAGAGTTTGTTCCAATAATCAACATCATACCAATCGAATTCTTCATATCTTCGCAATAGCATACATAGCCTAAAATACTTTAAACTATTTTGCATCATTCCCAACTCTTTTCTGCTACAGTACGAAACATATTTATATGGGTCCTTGCTAAATTCTAAACTTGCAAATTCATCGTACATAACTCTTCACACTCCTATCGTATTTCTAATATACATATATTTATTAAATTATAAAAACACTTAAATCAATTTACATATAGCTTTCCTATTCCTTTATCGGCACCTTATAGTAAAAAATTAACCCAAGAATAGCTCTACATTACCTTTCACAAGAAAAATTTGAATTTCGATGCATCGCACCGACAATTCTCTGAATAAACAATACCAAATATATCCTATAAATGCTACAAAAATATTATCATTATTCTATGCCTTGACCATTGCGATTGCGCTTTTGGGTCTGCTGTTGTTCTTGCTTCTCTCTTGCACTTCTCTCATTATGCAAAAGTCTTTCAAGGTCTTTCTTGTTATGCTCCAACACTTCAACAGATGCAAGTCTCATAACAGCCTGTGAATATGGTTGTTTGGTTGCATCAATCTTCTCTTGGATTTCTGCAAGTTCCTTTCGCCATGCTTTAGGTGTTATCTTCTTGTCTGGCTCAACAATCATAGACTTTAACTTTTCTCTGCCTATATCATAATTAGCCAGCTCTCCAATATGCTTTCGCTCATATAGTTTTCTAGCAAAGCCTTTCAGTTTCCATTTTTCATCATTGAATTGCTTATAAGGTGCATACTGTTCCTCATGTACTGAAAGCAATTTTTCAATATACTCCAGCCTTGAAAACAAGGTCTCTCTATCGTCTGCAACGGCTTCATACTTTGCCACCTCGTCTTTCTTGAATTTGGCTAATTCCTCAAAAGTGGTAAGCCCCATATTGTGAACGAATTGCTCCATTGTCTCTGGGTTCTGTAGCTGTGCTCGATTAGTGATAAGTCGAAGATATTTGCCACCTACAATCGGCAAGGACAATCTGCCCTTGTTTAGGCTCTCAACCTTTTTGATAACATCAACAATCTCATTCTTGATTGCATCAGCAACTTTCTTCGCTCCAACAGATGCAAGTGCCTTAACAGAAATAAGTGATTTCTTGGCTTCATCATATACAGCTTTAGCTTGCAATATGATAGCATTGCTCTCTATGATTTTTCGATTGATATTGCCACGAATAGTCTGGATGCCAGCTCGCTCCATTGCACTTGCTTTTGCTCCTAAATGTATCTGTGGCTGAATATCAAGACCTTGCTCTTTGAATGACCTATGCTCCCAATGGTTCTCCGTCATACCCATTCGCTCATTAACAGCATTAACAGTATCAGCTAAATCCTTGCGCCATTTCTTTGCATTCTCTTTGCTACTCCAATCGTTAGTGGAAATGGTCTGGCACTTCCATTGCTTTCGATTTTGCTTATCAACTTTTTGCTGACCTGTCTTTTTATCAATGATAGGGATGCGCTCTCCGTTCTCATCAGTAAGATACTCTTTTCGTTGCTTTGCCATCCACTCGCCTTGTTCATCAATGCTACGCAAAGTAAGTAGAATATGACAATGTAAATTTCGTTGCCCTGTATCCTTGTTCTCGCTATCGTGAATAGCAAATTGGGCGCACATACCTTTATCAACAAAATTGCGCTTTATATAGTCTCGCATGACCTCGGTTGCAAGCTCATAGCTCCATTCATTTGGAAGTGATACCTTGTATGTTCTTGCAAGCTGGGCACTCGCTCCTTTCTCTGCATTCTCAACAGAGTTCCATAGCACCTTGGGGTCTTGATATTCTGCTGGTGCATTGGCTGGTAGCATTACCTCTGAATGCACTAAATCCTCGCTATACTTTGGATAATAGGTTTGTCCATCATACTCGCAATACATAGCTGTTCTGCTGATATATGAGGATTGCTCAACGGCTGAATGTCCACCATGACACTTGGCACTTCTGCCACATATCTGCGCTCTGGTACTAATGTTTTTAACAGCCATAATGCCAGCACCTCACTCTCTGTTGTTGCAATGCACACAATACTGTCGATACACCACCGACAGACTTTGTGGCTTTGATAGGTCTGTTTTTTAGACCTATCGAAGGCGCAAAGTACACAAAAGGGTAGCGAAGCGAAGGGGAAAGGTCATTTCCCCTTATGACTGTCGCAGACAGGCATCTTGCTCCATGCAATGGTCTCCGAAGGACGCACATACCACCTCTGGTGGTATATCTGTGCGCACCGAGAAAATCTCGGTGAAGAAAATTACTCGTTTCCGTCCTCGTCCTCTTCATCCTCTGCACCCTCGCTTTCTTCAATTTCTTGCTCCTGTGCTGGTCTTTCCTTTTTTACAAGCTCAATGATATTCTTGACATCCCTAGTCTGGAATGCACAAGCAATAATTCTGTTCATTTCCAATTCATCAAACTCATAGCAATCCGGAAAATACTTTGCGACAGCTCCACCCATCATATACTTGTGGTGTGACTTTGCCTTTTCAATTTCTGCCCTTTGCTCTCGCTTGGCTTTGTTTAGTTGCGCTTTAGCCTGTGCCAGCTTTTCCTCTGCCAGCAAGACTTTCTTTGATTTTTCTTCTTGTGAAATCATCAAATCACTCCTTTCAAAATTGTTTTATGCAAATAAAAAAGGATAGCAAGTTGTCTTTTCAGATTACTCGCTACCCTTTGGCGCACGATATATATTTTACAAGTTGTTATTATTTCTTGAATAATTCTATCAATATTCCGTTTTCCATATCTGCAATATTGAACATTAAATCCATTGTATTAAATGTTTCTTCAAGATTTCTTCTTGCTGAAGTCCATCCAGCTCCATCTGTTATCCATACAAAATCTACATCCTTAACAGCTTTGCTTTCCTCAGAAATCATTTTATAAGATCTTGCTGTTTCGTTCAGTTTTGAACCACCACCAGTATAGAAATTTGTTTCGATAACATAAATCTTGCTAGGTGTTTTTACTACAAAATCCCATCTTTTTGTTGAAGTTCCTTCTGCTGAAATAGCTGATAAATCAACTCCCCATTTACTCTCTATTTCGTGCAAATACATTTCTTTGTAATACTCAACTCCACTCTGTTTAATAAATGACTCCACAAGGTCTTCCATCTGATGACCACCTCTGTTCTTGCGTCCATTTGATCCCAGACCAACCTCAACACCTGTTACATAATCATAAAGATTACCAATCAAATGATTTTGTAACATATCAAACAATCCTGTTTCACGCATAAAATACTTATACTGTTCTATCCCTAAATTCATTTTATCAAAGCGATATTTTACAGCACCCTTCTCGTCCTGACAGAATATCTCATTTGCCCTAACAGCAAGCAAAATAGGTATTACCTTTAAGCACTCTGGATATTTCTTCAATATGTTTTCAAAATCATTCTCTATATCTTTTGACCCTATCAAAGAATTAAGTATGTTTATCTCTATTTTTATAGCATCCACATTTTCATAAACCTTATCAAAATCCGTATAATACTTGTATTCGTTTATTGACTCTCTAAATGTTCCTAACCAATAACTAAATAGTCTCTTCTCCATAGTTCTCTATCCTCGCCTTTGACAATTTTATATATTCTTCATTGTTATCAATTCCTATGTATTTTCGCCCTAGCATTTTGCAAGCAACACCTGTCGTTGATGAACCACAAAAGGGATCTAATACAATAGCATCTTCATTCGTAGAAGCTTTAATAATTCTCTCTAAAATATATAATGGTTTTTGTGTTGGATGCTTGCCAAAAGATTTTTCCTTTTTACTTGTAAGAGTTCCTTCCCAAACATCCTTCATTTGCTTGCCACCATTCTCTGCTTTCATATCGGCATAATTAAAAATATGCTTTGCTTTTTTACTATTCTTTTTCGCCCATATAATTGTTTCTGTACTATGTGTAAAGCATCTGCAAGCAAGATTAGGTGGTGGATTAGTTTTTCTCCATGTAATATTATTTATGATTTTGAAGCCTTCTTCTTCAAGCGCAGCGCCGACACTGTAGATATTGTGATATGTACCACTTATCCAGATAGTTCCATTAGGCTTTAACAATTCATAACAAAGCTTTATCCATTTACGATTAAAGGTATGTTTATCCTTAAATGTATCAGCTTTATCCCATTTACCTTTAT
>JAUNNI010000003.1 GCA_030531555.1 Eubacteriales bacterium
AACCCCTCATGATTGAGGGGCAGGGGAGTTGAAGTGTCGAAGACACTTTTTTATTCAATTTTTATTTTTTATTTACATTATTGGAGGGAAAACAAAAGATGAAAACTGATATTCAGATTGCTCAGGAAGCTGTATTGTTACCAATTCGTGACGTTGCTGCCAAATACGGAATTGGAGAAGATGACTTAGAACTTTATGGAAAATACAAAGCAAAATTCTCTGATGAATTACTTGCTAAAATCGCAGACAAACCAGAAGGTAAATTAGTTCTTGTTACAGCAATTAATCCAACTCCAGCAGGAGAAGGTAAAACAACAACAAGTATTGGTCTTGCTCAGGCTTTAAATAAAATGGGCAAAAAATGTCTTGTTGCATTAAGAGAGCCATCCCTTGGACCATGTTTTGGTATCAAAGGTGGAGCTGCAGGTGGCGGATATGCTCAGGTAGTTCCTATGGAAGACCTCAACCTTCATTTCACAGGTGACTTCCATGCAATCACATCTGCCAATAACCTTTTAGCAGCATTAATTGACAACCATATCCATCAGGGAAATGAACTTCGCATCGATAGCAGACAGATTATCTGGAAACGTTGTCTCGATATGAATGATCGTGCACTTCGTAATATCGTTGTAGGTCTTGGTAAAAAAGTAGATGGTTTTGTACGTGAAGATCATTTTGTAATCACTGTTGCTACAGAAATTATGGCAATTCTTTGTCTCGCTGAAAACATTGCAGACTTAAAAGATAGATTATCTAAGATTATTGTTGCATACGATATGGATGGCAACCCTGTTACAGCTGGACAGCTTAATGCAGTTGGTTCTATGGCAGCATTATTAAAAGATGCCATCAAACCTAACATGATCCAGACATTAGAGCACACAGGTGCAATCGTTCACGGTGGTCCATTCGCTAACATCGCTCATGGATGTAACTCTGTACGTGCTACAAAAGCTGCGATGAAGCTTTCTGATATCACAATCACAGAAGCTGGTTTTGGTGCTGACCTTGGTGCAGAAAAATTCTTAGATATCAAGTGTCGTATGGCTGATTTAAAACCAGATGCAGTTGTTCTTGTTGCTACAGTACGTGCATTAAAATACAATGGTGGCGTTCCTAAGACAGAACTGAATGCTGAAAACTTAGATGCTCTTGCAAAAGGTATCGTAAACCTTGAAAAACATATTGAAAACTTACAGAAATTTGGTGTGCCTATCGTTGTAACACTTAACTCTTTTGTAACAGATACAGAAGCAGAATATGAATTTATCAAGAACTTCTGTGAAGAAAGAGGATGTGAATTCGCATTATCTGAAGTATGGGCTGATGGTGGCGAAGGTGGCCTCGCTCTTGCTGAAAAAGTTATGAAGACATTGGAAGAAAAAGAAAGCAACTTCCACGTTCTTTACCCAGATGAAATGCCTCTTACAGAAAAAATCGAAACAATCGCAAAAGAAATCTATGGTGCAGATGGTGTAACATTTGAACCTGCTGCATTAAAGACATTAAAGAATCTTACAGATTTAGGATTTGGTAATCTTCCAGTTTGTATGGCTAAAACTCAGTACTCCTTATCTGATGATCAGACAAAATTAGGTCGTCCAGAAGGATTCAAGATCACAGTTCGTGACGTATTCGTAAACGCTGGTGCAGGATTTGTTGTTGCTCTTACTGGTGCAATCATGACTATGCCTGGCCTTCCTAAGAAACCAGCTGCTTTCGGTATTGATGTTACGGATGATGGTATGATTACAGGTTTATTCTAATCGTCAGTAAACAACGAATCGTTAGTAAATGATATAATAGAATAATTATAAAAAGAAAGCGTCTGCAGTAACGTTTAGTCCCATTCCTTACGGAACGGGCTAATCGTTACTGCAGACGCTAATTTTTTGCGATTTTCAGGGACATTCGAAAGCCGCTTTTTTCTTCTATTATTTCAAAGAAACCCAGATGGCAGGTTTTGTATTGAATGTTTTCGTGGTGAGATCATAGCCATAAGGCATAACTTCTTTGTTTGGATATACGAAAGACATGGAACCTTCTGCAGCACCAGGTGTTCTTAACCACCAGCATGTTTTTGTTTCATGAAGCTGGTCCACATATTTTTCCGCTTCTTCCACACTTAATAAGAAGACTTTATCTTTGGTATCTTCTCCGGCATCCACACCTTTGTAGTAAGGGTTTTCTGTATTGCTTACGGTATTTTCAATGATGGCATCCTGTTCTTCTTTATAGAAGTTTTCTGTTAGGAATTCTCCATTTAACCATGTTCGGATGGAAGAAGTGGACCAAGTGCAGTCATTACCATTTTCATTGAATGGAATACCGGAAATGGACTCGTCTTTGATTAAAAGAACTTTGTCGCTTTGAATATCAAGGACACGCCATTCAAATCCTGCAAACTGAACGAGTTCGCTTAATGGAGTATTTTTTAAATATTCCTGTTCGATTGCAAAAAGCTGTGCGCTGCTATCTTTGTAATTATCTTTTGCAACTGCATGGAAATCTTCATAAGCAGTAGCCATATCACCGTCTTCCACAGCTTTTAATCCAGCTTTGTAGCGCGCATCTAAATATTTATTATATGCACCTTCATCTGTTTTTCCAGAACGTTCGTAAACAGCATTATGTTTCTGATAAGAACCTGTGTAATCACCAACCAGATAATATGCGCTTGCTAAAAGGCGGCGGGCCTCTGTGGTTCTACTGAAAAGAATCACAGCGATAATCACAGCAATCATAGCGATACTTGCAACTAAGCTTTTTCTCCTCTGCTTTGCATTGACAGCATCGGCCATCTGTTCACAATATTCTGCCTGTTCTTTGGAATCGGTACAATGTTGTGCTTTTTCAAATGTTTCTGGTGCAACGAATTTCTGTGGAATTGGATGTTTTACTTCGTATTTTGCAATACGCTGGAATAAAGCTTGCGCAGAATAATAATCAGTTGCTGTTTTGGCCTTGTCTCGAATGTGGCATGCCTCTTCGTAAAGACCAATTTTACCCTCGGCACGAGCTTTGTATTTTTTCCATTTCAGTTCCGTAATCAACTCTTTATATTCGTTGCCTTCAATTTTCTGTAAATAAAGAATCGCACGATGGAAATATTTATCCTGATCTTCGAACTGCTTCATGTGCTCCGCAATATTGATGTAGCGCATGGCAGTGATATAATTTTTCTCGTCCTCCGTGGCACCTTCCATATCCACATCCATCGAGAGCTTAATATCTATTTTTTCATCATTTTTCATAGAAAACACTCACTTTCTCTATTAATTGTCTTTTTAGTCGTATTCAATCATATATCTTATCATTTTTTTGCCATAATTACAATGTGAGAATTTGACGTACCTTTCTGATAGAAGATAGGATTATTCATTATTATCTACAAAAGAAAGGGATTTTTTATCTTGATTCATCATCGTGCGCAGAAGATCAAATGGGCAGGAACCATAGGAAAGAATCTTGGTATGGAAGTCCAGCATGGAAAAAGATGGATTTTTCTTTTCAGATTGTAAAAGTTCCATAAATTCATAATAACCGATACCATATTTCAGATAGCTGCATGGATTTTCCACGACGTAGTGATATATTTGCTCCGAGGCATTTTCTTCAATATTCAGGCTTTTCATATATTTTGTCAGATCTTTGACATCATAGCCAAGATAGTTAACCATGATATCTGCCATGCAGGAAATATTTAGGTTTAGAAGATGGTTGGCTTTGAGCAGGCTTTTTACTTGATTGGATGTTTTTTCATCCATGTCTTTTATCGCAAGAAAGTCGTAGGAATAGTATTCTGCATAGGTGCCCCATCCTTCATTGAAACCTGGACATTTCAGATACAGCTGGATGGGATGAATCATATGTTGGTAAAAATAATTTGTTTGATATAAATGTCCTGGATAACCTTCATGGGCCAGCGTTGTGTATAAACTAAGATCAGAGGAGGAGTATCCTTGTAAGGAAATGTGATTGCTACCTTCGTAGCCAAAAGGTGGCGTGATATAGTAAGCGCTGGCAGAAATAGAGTTAAGGTTTGTGGAAATCTCCGAAAGATCACAAGAAAGATCTTTTATGGCAGGAAATTCGATTCTTGTTACATTTTTCAAATCTTCCAGGATATCATTGGCCTGATCGATAGCAGGAAATGAAGTGAGATAATCAAGCTCGATATCAGGGTTTTCTTTGTATATGTCCTCTATCTTCTTCTGCTGCTCCTCTATCTCTTTAGAGAAAATATCATAACATTCCTCCGGGCTAAGATTGCTTCCTGTTTCGGAGGTCAGAAGATGAGTATAGTAAGCCTTTCCCTTCGGATAAGAGGAGATTGTCAGATTTTTTTTCAAGACCTCTAGTTTTTCCTTCAAAAGAGATTGGATCTTTTTGTAGGAAGGAATTACCATTTTTTTGACCAATGTTTCATTTTTTTTGAGATAAGTTTTCTTTTCGCTATTGCTTAGAAAAGTAGCTTCTTTGATGCGATTTTGAAAAGAATCCAAATAAAGGTTGGAGTCTTCTGAACCTAACAATTGGTCGATGTGTTGCAGGGTTCCTTCTATGAGGGAAGAACTTGGATAAATCCCTGCTTTTTGGCGACGGATTTCATAGTCTGCCATGGAATCCAGGTAGTCAGGAAGCTTGTTTAAAAGTTTTTCATAAAGGACGATGTCATCTCGATCCTCAAAGGAAAATTCACTAAATAATATAGCCAGATCCACCAGGTTGCCATTGGCTCCCAAATTGGTCTCATAATAAGGAAACTCCTTTTCCATGGTCAGATATTCTTTCAGGTTATACTCAAAAAGAAGTGCCAGAAATTGTTGATCCTGGCTAAGGTTTTTCATGGAAAACTGGTGCAGCTGGTCCAACATGGACTGATAGTGGGCATAACGTTCCTTACATGCCTGATCTGACAGGTCGGGAAGCAGGGTAGTCTGATTCATGTCGATTCCATATTTTTCTGGATATTGCAAAGTCATGTGGAGAGTCAATGCATTTTCTGTTGCAATATATTGAAAACTTTCATCAAGAAAATGTTCAAAACGTGTTTTTGTATAGAAAGTTTTATAGTAATATAACCCACCAAAACTCAGAAGAAGAAGTGGGAGAATAAGCAGGAGAAAAGCGAATTTTGATTTCTTCTCTTTCATAAATGGGGTCCTTTCTTCATTTTTTCACCATTATACTATGAAAAGGTTTGGAAAAGGGAATTTTTTTATGAATTTAACCATAGACGAATATTTCCATTTATCATATAATAAATGGGTATATCTATAGAGGGATATCGTTGAATTCGGCAAATACTGCAAGGAGGCATATAGTTTTATGAATAAAAAACCATATTATATTACAACCGCCATTGCATATACATCAGGAAAACCACATATCGGTAACACATATGAGATTATTCTTGCAGATGCAATCGCACGTTTTAAAAGAAAAGAAGGCTATGATGTTCGTTTCCAGACAGGAACAGATGAACATGGTCAGAAAATCGAGTTAAAGGCACAGGAAGCAGGCGTTACTCCACAGGCATTCGTTGATGATGTTGCTGGAGAAATCAAACGTATCTGGGACCTTGTTAACACATCCTACGATAAATTTATCCGTACAACAGATAAAGATCATGAAGCAGTAGTTCAGAAGATCTTCAAAAAATTATATGACCAGGGAGATATCTATAAAGGATACTACGAAGGCATGTACTGTACACCTTGTGAATCCTTCTTCACAGAATCTCAGTTGGTAGATGGCAAATGTCCTGACTGTGGACGTCCATGCCAGCCTGCAAAAGAAGAAGCATATTTCTTCAAAATGAGCAAATACGCGGATCGTCTCATCGATTACATCAATACACATCCTGAATTCATTCAGCCAGAATCCAGAAAGAACGAAATGATGAACAACTTCCTTCTTCCAGGATTACAGGATTTATGTGTATCCCGTACCTCCTTCACATGGGGTGTTCCAGTAGACTTCGATCCAAAACATGTAACATATGTATGGCTTGACGCTCTTACAAACTACATCACTGGTCTTGGCTACAAGTGTGATGGAGAAAATGATGAGCTCTTCGACAAATACTGGCCAGCAGACTTACACCTTATTGGTAAAGACATCATTCGTTTCCATACAATTTACTGGCCAATCTTCCTTATGGCTTTAGATCTTCCACTTCCAAAACAGGTATTTGGACATCCTTGGTTATTACAGGGTGATGGTAAGATGAGTAAATCCAAAGGAAATGTTATCTATGCGGACGACATGGCTGATATGTTTGGTGTTGACGCAGTTCGTTACTTCGTTCTTCATGAAATGCCATTTGAAAACGATGGTGTTATCACATGGGAACTTATTGTAGAACGTCTCAATTCCGATCTTGCTAACACACTTGGTAACCTTGTAAACCGTACTATTTCCATGAGCAACAAATACTTTGGTGGCGTTGTGGAAAACACAGGGGTAACAGACAGTTTTGATAAAGAGCTTATGGATGTTGCTTTAGATACAAAAGGCAAAGTTATCAAGAAAATGGAAAAATTAAGAGTAGCAGACGCTATGACAGAGATCTTCAATCTCTTCAAACGCTGCAACAAATACATCGACGAAACTATGCCATGGGCACTTGCAAAAGACCCAGAGCAGAAAAATCGTCTTTCCACAGTACTTTACAACTTAGTAGAAAGCATCACAATCGGTGCTTCCCTCCTCAAACCATTTATGCCTGAAACAGCAGACCGTATCTTCGCTCAGCTCAATTCTTCTGAGAGAACCATGGAAGAACTTGATATGTTCGGTTTATACGAAAATGGTGGAAAAGTTGTAGAAAAACCAGAAATTCTTTTCGCTAGACTTGATGCAAAAGAAGTCATCGAAAAAGTTGATGCTATGTACGCTGCTCAGAAAGGTGCAGAGGAAGAAGAAGCTCCTGCAGAGGAAGAAGAAGGCATCGATATCGAAGCAAAAGAAGAAATTACATTTGATGATTTTGGAAAAATGCAGTTCCAGGTTGGCCAGATCATCGCTTGTGAAGCAGTAAAGAAATCCAAAAAACTTCTCTGCTCCCAGGTTAAGATTGGAAGCCAGGTAAAACAGATTGTTTCCGGAATTAAAAAATACTATACACCAGAAGAGATGGTAGGCAAGAAGGTTATGGTTCTCGTGAACTTAAAACCAGCAAAACTTGCAGGTGTTCTCTCTGAAGGTATGTTACTTTGTGCAGAAGATGCAGAAGGCAATCTTTCCCTTATGACACCAGAAAAAGATATGCCATCCGGCGCAGAAATCTGCTAATTATGAAATGATTAAAACAGCATCCCTTGCGACATTTGACGAAAACTGGTCAAAAAGTGCAGCGGATGCTGTTCTTTCGCTTGTAGTAAGGAGTAGATCATGATTTTTGATACACATGCTCACTATGATGACAGAAAATTCGATGAGGACCGAGAAGAGGTTCTCCATGGACTCTTAGAACATGGCGTGGAAAGAGTGGTAAATATCTGTGCCAGCTGGCGTTCCGTGGAAGGAATCAAAGCACTTACGGAAGCCTATCCATTTGTATATGGTGCGGTGGGAATCCATCCGGATCATGTGGATGAGCTCAATGACGAACGTATGGAAATTATGCGCGAAATAAGCCGTGAGGAAAAGATTCTTGCCATTGGGGAAATCGGTCTTGATTATCACTGGATGGTTTCTCCTAAAGAAGTGCAGAAGGAGTGGTTTATTCGTCAACTTCATTTGGCCAAGGAAGAAAATCTTCCGGTTGTGATCCATAGTCGTGATGCTTCCCAGGATACCTTTGATATTATGAAAGAAGAGCATGCCGGTGCGACTCCTGGCGTGATTCATTGCTATTCCGGATCTGTGGAGATGGCCAGAGAGTATGTCAAAATGGGATATTTTCTTGGAATCGGAGGCGTAGTAACCTTCAAAAACGGCAAAACATTGAAAAAGGTGGTGGAGGACACGCCACTGTCTCATTTGGTGCTAGAGACGGATTGCCCTTATTTGAGTCCGGAACCTTTCCGCGGCAAACGTAACACATCCGCCATGCTTCCTTATGTGGTGGAAACGATCGCCACATTGAAAGGATGCTCCACGGAAGAAGTCGAGCGCGTGACATGGGAAAATGCCATGCGATTATACCAACAGAAATAATTGAGATTAACATAGATTGTATAAGGAGGTTTTATGGCTTATCTTGGAAATCCACAGGAAACCATAGCAGTACTTCAAAAATACGGATTTAATTTTCAGAAGAAGTTCGGACAGAACTTTTTGATCGATACCCATGTTTTGGAAAAAATCATCGATGCCGCTGAGATTGGGCCGGATGATTTTGTTTTGGAAATCGGACCGGGAATCGGCACCATGACGCAGTACCTTTGCGAGGCTGCAAGGGAAGTTGTTGCCGTGGAGATTGACCAGAAACTGATTCCAATCCTGGCAGATACCCTCTCTGCCTACAACAATGTGACAGTCATCAATGATGATATTTTAAAGGTGGATCTGAATGCCATTGCGGCTGAGAAAAATGGTGGAAAGCCAATCAAGGTTGTGGCTAATCTTCCATATTATATTACCACACCGATCATCATGGGTCTTTTTGAAAAAGAAGTCCCAGTGGAATCTATCACGGTTATGGTACAAAAAGAGGTGGCAGACCGCATGCAAGTGGGACCAGGCACTAAAGATTACGGTGCTCTTTCTCTGGCGGTACAGTTTTATGCAGAGCCTTATATCGTGGCAAATGTACCACCAAACTGCTTTATGCCAAGACCAGCGGTGGGTTCTGCGGTCATTCGTCTGACCAAATACCCAGAGCGTCCGGTGCAGGTAAAAGACAGCAAGTTTATGTTCCGTTTGATTCGTGCTTCTTTTAATCAAAGAAGAAAAACTTTGCAAAATGGCTTGCATAACTCCAGCGAGCTGCAGATTAGCAAGGAAAAAGTAGTGCAGGCATTGGAAAGCATGGGATTGCCGGCAACGGTTCGCGGTGAGAAATTAAGTCTGGAAGAATTCGCTCGTTTATCTGACATTCTTTGTGAAGAATAGGCAGACAGGGATCCGATTATGAGAAAGTATACGGAAGATGAAAAATTCATGAGTGAAGCCATCCGTCAGGCCAAAAAGGCTGGGGCCCTTGGGGATGTTCCCATCGGTTGTGTCATCGTTCATGAAGGAAAAATCATTGCCAGAGGTTATAATAAAAGAAATAAAGATAAAACTGTGTTGGCTCATGCTGAGCTTCTTGCCATGAGAAAAGCCTGTAAGATCATGGGGGACTGGCGTTTGGAGGAATGTACCATGTACATTACTTTGGAACCCTGTCAGATGTGCGCCGGTGCCATCGTGCAGGCCCGCATTCCGAGGGTGGTCATTGGCAGTATGAATGCAAAGGCTGGCTGTGGTGGCTCTATTCTCAATATTCTTGAGATGGAGGAATTTAATCATCAATGTGATGTGACCCGAGGCGTGCTTCAGGAACAGTGTTCTACCATGTTATCGGACTTTTTCCGAGAACTTCGCAGGGCACAAAAAGAACGAAAAAAGGCGGAAAAAGCCGAAATGGAAGCAAAAAAGCAAATTTTTGATTGACATCTATTTGCAAATCATTTATAATGAGCAATACCGTGCAGCTGGGGAATTAGCGGCGTCCTGTACCTGCAATCCGCTATAGCAGGAGTGATGGTTGGCCCCGGACGTCTTGCGGATGGAGCTGCCCTTTATAAGTGGTGTTGACAATTGGGTCTCGCGCAACAGAAACCTTCGAACCATGTCAGGTCGGGAACGAAGCAGCATTAAGGAGGATCTTTTGTGTGCCGTGAGGGTGCCTGGTTCGAGCTAACTGTAGAGGTTACGTCTGTTGGCAAGCGTACAAAGCCAACCGCACGGTTTTCATAGGTATTTTATTTGCCATCTCATTTACTGAGATGGCTTTTTTTGTCTAACATTGCCAAAGCGTTAACAGGGTATGAAAAAATTCTTGAAAATCATTTTCTGCTTTGATATAATCGTAAATTGGTTGTATATGTAAACTCGGGCGCAGTCTTTTTATAAAAAGAGAAGCTGTTTCCATAAAGAAAAGAAATAATATTTAACATAAAAACAGGAGGATTAATAATGCATTGGTCAGAGAAAATTGCAAAAGACATTATTAAGAGAAATCCGGACAAAGAAGAGTATGTATGTGCAGCGGGTATCAGCCCATCCGGATCTATTCACATCGGAAACTTCAGAGATATCGCAACAAGCTATTTTGTATATAAAGCACTGATCAAACAGGGTAAAAAAGCTCGCCTTTTATTCTCCTGGGACGAATTCGACCGTCTTCGTAAGGTGCCTGTTAACGTAAAAGCAATCGCTCCAGAATTAGAAGCAGATATCGGCAAGCCATACGTTGATGTAAAGGACCCATTTGGTTGCTGCAGTTCTTATGCAGAACATTTCGAAAAAGAATTTGAAAGATCCCTCGCTCGTTTCGGAATCAAAGTTGACTCCCGTCGTCAGAGTGAAAACTATAGAAGCGGTAAATACGCAAAATATGTTGTAGAATCCATCAAGAGAAGAAGAGAAATCTTTGATATCCTTGATAAATTCCGTCAGCAGACAGCAACAGAAGAAGAAAGAGAAGCATACTATCCAGTAAGCATCTACTGTCCAGCATGTGGCAAAGATGAAACAACAATCACATCCTCCACAGAAGACGGTGTACATGCAGAATACACATGTAAATGTGGTCACTCTGGTAGCTGGAACTTTGAGACAGATTACAACTGTAAGCTTGCTTGGAAGATTGACTGGCCTATGCGTTGGATGGTGGAAGGTGTTGACTTCGAGCCAGGCGGAAAAGATCATGCCAGCCCAGGTGGAAGCTATGACACAAGTAAGATCATCGCTAAGAAGATTTTTGGCTTCAATGCTCCTATGTTCAAGGGTTATGAATTCATTGGTATCAAAGGTACTACAGGTAAGATGTCTGGTTCCACTGGTCTTAACTTAACACCAGAAACTCTTCTTAAAATTTACCAGCCAGAAGTAATTCTCTGGTTATACTCCAAATCTGAGCCAAACAAAGCATTTGACTTCTGCTTCGATGATGAGATTCTTCGTCAGTACTTCGAATTTGATAAGATGCTTAAAACATATCAGGCAGGAAAAGGCAAAAACTTCGATTATATCGAAGGTATCATGCACAACTGTATGATCGAAGGAAGAGAACTTCACGCAGTACCAATGCAGCAGATTGTAAACTTCGGTTCCGTAGTAGACTTCAATTCTCCTATGCTTGAAACTGTATTTGAAAAAATCGGTTCCCCATACAAAGAAGAAGAGTTCGCAGAACGTTTGGAACTTGCAAAATACTGGCTTGAAGTATGTGCTCCAGAGAACATGAATACTTTACTTAGCTTCCGTAATTTCGATTACTACAACGAATTAAGCGATGTAGAAAAGAAAGAAATCGAACTTCTTCATGATTACATCGCAAAAGGTGGCTTTGACTTAGAAGACTTAAAACTCTACCTCTATGCAATCCCTAGAGAAGCAGATCCTAACTTTGACGAAGATAAGAAGAAGGAAGTTCAGGCTAACTTCTTCAAGAATGTATACAGACTCATGATCGATAAGGATGCAGGTCCTCGTTTATACTTATTCTTATATGCTGTAGATGCACAGAAATATGTACCACTTCTTGACTTCTCCACTCCACAGACAGAAGAAGAGAAAACAGCTGCAGAAGAATACAAAGCAGAAAAAGCAAGAATTGCTGCAGAAGAAGAAGCTGCAAGACTTGCCGCAGAGGAAGAAGAAAGAAGAAGAGCTGCCATCCCACCAGTAAAAGATCAGATCACAATCGAAGAATTCGATAAGATCGACATGAGAGTATGTAAGATCGTAAAATGTGAAGTTGTAAAGAAAGCAGAAAAACTTCTTAAACTCACATTAAATGATGGACTTGGCGAGAGAGTGATCGTCTCCTCCATCCGTGATTATTACACACCAGAAGAAATGGTTGGCAAAAAAATCATCGTTATTGCAAACTTAAAACCAGCGAAATTCGCAGGGGAAAAGAGCAATGGTATGTTAATCGCTGCCAGCGGAGATGACTTTGGCTGTAAAGTAATCTTTGTGGACGATGCTGTTCCAGAAGGAACTCCAATCCACTAATTGTTACAAATTAAGAGGAAAATATAAGATGGAGGTGCAAATACCGCTTTATGGGCTTGCACCTCCTTTTTACAATATGGAGTAAATGATGAAAAAATTAGTAATTGCAGAGAAGCCATCCGTGGGCCGTGATATCGCCAGAGTTCTCGGATGCCAACATGCAAATAAAAAATATATCGAGGGAAAAGATTATATTGTAACCTGGGGACTTGGTCATCTGGTTACTTTAGCAGATCCGGAAGGATATGATAAAAAGCTTGCCAGCTGGAGGATGGAAGATCTTCCCATGATGCCAGAAAGGCTGAAACTGGTGGTTATTCCGAAAACCAGAGCACAGTTTCAGGCAGTGAAAGAGCAGATTCATCGAAAAGATGTAGATGAGATCATCATTGCCACCGATGCCGGTCGTGAAGGGGAGTTGGTTGCCCGCTGGATTTTACAGATGGCAGGCAACAAAAAGCCTATCAAACGTCTCTGGATTTCTTCCGTTACAGATAAGGCCATTCGAGAAGGCTTTGCCCATCTAAAGGATGGCAGAGAATATAATGATCTTTTCCGTGCAGCAACAGCCAGAGCAGAAGCGGACTGGTTAGTCGGAATCAACGCTACAAGAGCCCTGACCTGCAAATACAATGCCCAGTTATCCTGTGGTCGTGTGCAGACACCAACTCTTGCCATGATTGCGTCAAGGGAAGAGGAAATTCGTCATTTTGTGCCAAAAGCTTATTACGGCATGCAGGCCAAATGGCAGGGGGTAACATTTACCTGGAAAGACAGTAAAAATAATAGTTCTGTTTTTCATAAAGAGCTGTTGATAGAGAAAAAGTCTAAGGCAGAGGGGATGCCAGCGAAAGTGACCGAGACAAAAAGGGTGAAAAAGACTCAGCGTCCATCCGGTCTTTATGATCTTACCGAGCTTCAAAGAGAGGCCAATGCCCGCTATGGTTTTTCTGCCAAACAAACGCTGAATCTCATGCAGAGCCTTTATGAACATCACAAAGTTCTTACCTATCCTCGTACGGATTCCCGCTATCTGACCACAGATATCGTTGATACTTTGAAAGACCGTGTAACAGCAGTAAAAACAGGCCCTTATAAAACATTTGCCATGAATATCTTAAAGGCTAGGATTAAAACAGATAAATCCTTTGTCAACAATGCCAAGGTCAGTGATCACCACGCCATCATTCCAACGGAGCAGCCAGTGGCACTAACCAATCTTTCCATGGATGAGAGAAAGATTTTTGATCTGGTTGTAAGACGTTTTCTTGCGGTTTTGATGCCAGCCTATGAATATGAACAGACGACGGTTACCCTGTGCATGTGTGGAGAGTATTTCACTGCCAAAGAAAATGTTCCATTAACCCTTGGTTATAAAGAACTGATGACAGGAGAGGAAGAAGTGGAAAACCGTGAAAATCATGCTTTGGCAGGACTTTCAGAAGGTCAAACTCTGACAGGAGTACACCTCCAGATGACGGAAGGAAAAACAAAGGCGCCTTCCCGTTTCACAGAGGGTACTTTGCTGGCTGCCATGGAGAATCCGGTACGTTTTCTTTCTGAAAAAAATGATCAGGCAGCCAAAACACTTCAGAATACAGGAGGACTTGGCACGGTAGCCACAAGAGCAGATATCATCGACAAATTGTTCCGTTCTTTCTATATTGAAAAGAAGGAAAATGAGATTTTTATCACTGGAAAAGCCAAACAGCTTCTTTCTCTTGTGCCGGAAGACCTGAAAAAGCCAGAGCTTACGGCGGACTGGGAATATAAATTGTCTTCGATTGCCAATCACAAGCTGCGCCAGGATGTCTTTATGAAGGAAATACGAGGCTATGCTGTGGCACTTACCGAAGAAATTAAGCAGGCGGAGGGCAGTTTCCGTCATGATAATCTGACCAATAAGATCTGTCCAGATTGCGGAAAACGAATGCTCATGGTCAATGGAAAGCAAGGCAAAATGTTGGTTTGTCAGGATAGAGAATGTGGTCATAAGGAAAGAATCTCCCGCCAGACCAATGCCAGATGTCCGGTTTGCCATAAGAAAATGGAGCTGATTGGTCAGAAAGAACAGCAGAAATTCGTCTGTGTCTGTGGCCATAAAGAGTCTTTGAAGAACTTTGAGGAGCGACGCAAAAAGGAAGGTGCCGGAGTTTCGAAAAAAGATGTAGCCAACTATATGCGCAAGATGAAAAAAGAAGAGAAAGAGCCGGTGAATAACGCGTTAGCTAACGCTTTGGCTAATCTGAAATTGTAAAATATCACAAAAATGACAGAAATATTTAAGAAGTGAAGATTTTATGAATTCTATTGTTATTTTAGGAAAAATCTGTTAAAGTAAGTGCACATCAAAGAAACAAAACATTTTAACTCAGAAAGGAAATGTGATGATATGAAAAAGAAAATTCTTGCAGGAATTCTTGCCGCAGCTATGATTGGTTCTCTTGCAGCTTGTAATACAAGCAAAACAAATGAGAAAGCAGCAGAAACTACAACAGAAGATATTTATGATGATGGCTATGTAGACATTGATCTTGTTCCTTCCGAGTATATGGAAGTTGGGGATTATAAAAACATTACCATTGAAGGTGCAAAAGTAGAAGTGACAGATGAAATGTTCAATGAGCGTTTGGAAGATGAGCTTTCTAACTATGTAACTTATGAAAAAACAGATAAAAAAGTAGTAAACACAGGTGATTTTGCTAACATTAGCTATACATGTCTCGTTGATGGCAAAAAAATCAACGATTTCTGTGAAGATGAGATTGAAATCACATTAGGTGAAGGACAGCTTGATTATTTCGATGGCTTTGAAGCAGAGAAAAAACTTGATGGTGCAAAAGTTGGTGAAACTGTAAAGATTACTGGAACATTCTCCGAAGATATTTATGATGAAGATATGGCTGGTAAAGAAGGCGAAATGAATGTTACAATTCATTATGTTTCTAAAGAAGTAATGCCAGAGCTCACAGATGCATTTGCAAAAGAGAATTTAGAGTGTAATAGCGCAGAAGAATTCAAGAAACAGATTCGTGATGAATTAGAAGAAAATGCAAAATCTGAAGCAGCACAGGAAAATGAATACAATATCTTCAATGCTTTAGTTGAAAATTCTAAACAGATTAAAGATTTCCCTGAAGAAGCAGTGGCAGCAGAAAGATCCAATGCAATCATTGAACTTACAGAACTTGCAGATTTCTATGGCATGGAAATCGGTGATAGTGAAGAAGACCTTCAGAATTTCTTCAAAGAAGTTTATGGTATGGACCTTGACGAATATGTACAGGAAAGTCTTAAAAGATACTGTGTAACAGAAATTCTTTTCGAAAAAGAAAATATCAAAGCAAGCGATAAAGAAGTTAATGACATTATCGAACAGGAAATGATCGATGGTGGTTATGAGTCCAAAGAAGAATATCTTGAAACAGTAAATGAAGATGATATCCGTAACGATATCAAGTACCAGAAACTCATTGATCTTCTTTTAAGTAGTGCAACAATTAAATAATAAAAATAATGTACTTACAGGACAAAGGATTCTGAAAAAGAATCCTTTGTCCCTTTTTTTGTTCGTCTTTCATTCAATTTTGTTGCTTTATCAGCCGAAACCATAAAAATGTCAGGAAAATGGAAAAAATTTACATAAATGTGAAAAAGTGTGTTATAATAGCGTCATCAACTTAAGGGGACGATGTAATGATTTCCATAACTATATTTTTAGAGAGCATTGCAGAGCGTAAGCTCATTGGTCAAAGTCTGGATACTTATAATAGCTTTGGACTGAAGGAGCTGATTCGTTATACGTTTTGTAATCGAAAGAATCTAGAGATAGAGGCGGCAAGGGAATCAACGGATTTATGGATTGTAAGCCTTAACGATGAAGAGGATCTACGTGATTTGAAGAGGATTCGAAGATGGAATCCACAGGTGGAACTGATGGTGATTTCGGACCGAACCTTTGATTTTTCGCGTTGTGTCACTCCAGAGATTCGACCCATTATGCTGTGTAAGAGACCATTAGATAAAGAGATACTTCGTTGTGAAATCACATCTGTGATTCGATACTTATATCTAAAGCAAGAGAGAGTCAATACCAATGAATCATTTTTTTTCGCAGTGCGAAAGATGAGAAAAAGAATTCCCTTTACAAGGATTCGGTATTTTGAAGCTCGTAACAAGAAGATTGTGTTATATGGAACCCATGGGGATTATGAGTTTTATGACTCATTTACACGGATGGGAACGGTGCTTGGAGATCAGTTTGTACGTTGTCATCGTAGCTATATTGTCAATATAAGCTATATTGCAGGAATGGATTATGGAGGGCAGTATCTGGAATTATGCGATGGGACACAGATTCCGATTTCCAAAAAGTATCGAAGAGAGACGGAAGCTTCTTTTGGATTAAAGAAGAGTGCCAGGGAAGACGGAAATTAAGTCAGCCGAAAGAAGACAATTGAATAATTAGATTTTACCAATAGGAAGAACAATATTACATTATAGGATTAGGGACAAATCATGAAGAATGATATTAGGATCCCCCTACACGAAAGATAAAAGGGCCAGAGAGCCATGATGACAATGACGTGTAGGGGGATTTTCTGTCTTTTTATTTAAAAATCAAGTTATCAAGATCTTTGAGGATAATGGTGGATTTTCCAGTGATGGCATCCGTTTTGATTTCCACACAACCACGCTTGTTGTAAGTTTCCATTGGAATCGTGACCTCGATGCCGTTATCAGTCACAATGACCTGTTTTTCCAACTTTTTTACAGTGCTTTCATTGGTGACAGAGAAGGTATCGTACTGAAGATCATAGGATTCCATCTTTTCATCGAACTCTGCTTTGCGTTCCGGGCTTTTTCCAAAGAGTTTCTGACCAATTTCTTCGATGTTGAATTCCTTGTGATCCACATATTCTTTTTGAAGGGCACTTTTTACTTCCATTTTTGCCTGAATATCTCCATCTTCGTATTTGTTGGTGATATTATTGACTACTCTGGTGAGGATGTTTAATTTTTTCTTTGGAGGAAGGCTTGTGTAACACACCAGAAAGTTTTCGGAGAGATAGAATGTTTTTTCTCCGGCAATTTCATAGCTCTTTTCCAATAATTTTATGCTGTAATCTTTTAAGTTGATAATGACTGCTTCAGGAATGCGGGTGGAGGATGCTGGCAATAGAGATTTGGATTTTACGATTTCTGCGTGAATCTGAGTATCCGGAACGGCTGTTTCACCCTCTTCTGATGTGTCATCACCGGAAGCTTTCAAATCATCCGGGCCGTAGATGGCTATCTGATGAGTGTAGCTTTCTTTGTAATTCATTTTTAATAACGCAAGATAAATAACACCTTCCGTTTGGAATGTGACAAAAAGCAAATCTGCTGGTGGGATGTCTTGTCCTTCATGCATTGCATAATACAATTTTTGGGCAATCTCCTGGCTGGTCGCGATAAATGAGCCCTCATCCTTTTCGTTCCACTCTTGTAAGAGTGCGTATATAGGAGAGTGATCCTCACTGAAAGTACATTTTTTCGTATCATCACTGGTGAAGATTTTAAAAATGTGAGTGCGGATGAATTCGTGCAGATCCGGACCTGGATCTAGCAATGTATTTGATAAAATGCATTCGCCATGAGTTGTATCAAGGACGTGCAGAATAGTTTTTCTTATGACAATATCATCTTTCCCTATCATGGTTATGCCTCCTTTTGGGTGATTATTTTGAGATTCGAGATACAGTATACCACAAATGAGCAGGATTCCACCATATTTTTGGGAAAATTGAAAGGAGAGTGAATTCGATGATTCATGTTAATCTGCTGCTTCCTGTTTGTGGAGACACTTTGAAAATCCCCTGTGAGGAAAATATGTTGACAGATAGTCTTATGGAGAAGATTACGGATATGTTGCCAGAAGAAAGACAACATTCTTATGGAAGAAGATCCTGGCTGTGCCATGTGGACCAACGTAGAATTTTGATGCACCATGCCAGTCTTAAGGAGAATGGGGTGATGGAAGGAAGCAATCTGATTCTCATTTAATGAGGTGTATTTTCCATGGAACTTGAAAAATACTACCAGAAGTTGAAAAAATATAATGCGTGGCTATGGATGAGTTTACTCTTACTTTCTTTTTGTCTTTTGGGAAAAGGAATCTATGAAGAATATGCTTTGCATAGAGCAAAAGATTATATTGCCCTTGCTCATAAGTCGAGTTCTTGCCAGAAAAAACTACAGTATTATAAAAAGGCGATACTTTGGTCTCCGGGATATGAAGAGATTTATCAAGGAATCACAGAAAAATGGTTGTTTTCAGATTCCTATGCAAAAGAGAATTCGGTAAAATTATTTACACTTTTGGAAGAAACGAATGCAATGAAAGAATTAAAATTTCGAAATCCCAGAGTTTATGCGCAATTTAACTATAAGATGGGCTTTGCTTATTTCTATGATTTAGGTCAGGCCAGTGGCAGGAAGGAAGCGGTAGCTTGGTTTAGTAAAGCCATGGAAAGGGAACACTGGCTGTCAAAAGAAGAGAAGGATTTGTCTGAGATATTGATTGCTCTTGGAAAGAGTGAGCAGGCTAATATTCATGATGATCCAGACTTTTACTCCTTGTTTCAGACTTTGCAGCAGTTAAATAATTATTCCCTTCCATATAATACATCACATAGTAGCTCACAGGAAAGCGTTGAGAGAGCTTATAAGATCTCCAGTGGTATTTTATCCGATCTTCGAGGAAACTGTAAGAATTTTCTTACAGAAGAAAAACTGCAAGCAAAAGATTTGTATTATGAAGTGAACCGGGCGGAAAGAATCCTCATGGATTCCCGGTATGAAATAAAACAAAAGCAGAAAGAGCAGCTGTCAAGACTGGCCGCTGATACGAGAAAAAGAATTCAAATTATGGAGGAAGCTCATGAAAAAGAAGAATAAATATGTATGGATGACTCTTCTTCTGCTATTAATGCTCATGCCAGTGCAATCAATCGAAGCCAACATTTTTTCATCACAATATGCTGGTGCTGAGAGGGTTGCAGGGGATACCAAAAAAGAAGAGGAAAAGAAGCCACAGGAAGCTACGAATAATGAAGAGGAGAAGAAGCACCAGAAAACCATAGAAAGTGAAGAGGGAAAGAAATCTCAGGAAGCTACAAGCGAAGAAGAGCAAAAAACGCAGGAAACGGAGAATGAGAAAGAAGGGGAAAAATATCAGCAAACTCCAGAGGAAGAAAATATGGATAAGGTGGAAGATGAACCGGAAGCTGAGGAAATGCCTGCCAGAATCAAAGTTACTTACCATGAATATGCGAAATCGAAATCGGAACTTTATCTAAAGGCAGGAAGTGCAATTCAAATTGTTTTTTCCGATGATAATTTTTCGAAAGATCATATCCAGGTAATGGTCCATTTTCTTCATTATGACGAAGAGAAAGAAAAAGTAGAGGATATTAGTAAAAAAACCTTGAAAGATGCATCATGGCAAGATGATGACACAAAACATACCTTGTCATTAACTTTTAATGAGGAAGGACATTATCAATTTTTTATCCATACAGACGAAGAAGGGGAAATCTACCAAAGCCCATTGCTTACTATTGATGAGACAAATCCAGTTGTAGAAAAGTTTTCATCGAATTTGAACCCTGTCCTTCAGAAAGGCGAATATGATTATTATGATAGCTATCCTACCTATGAACTGATCATAGCTGAGGAGAATTTTGATGCGAAGTCCTTCCACTTGGATAGTGGAAAACAGAATGTGAAGACTTCTTTTTGGACCAGTTATTATGAAGAAGGAATCCGTAAGAATAAGATGACATTTACAGTGGAAAGAGAAGGACGTTATGACATTTCTTGGGAGGCGAGAGATGGAAGTGGGATACACAAAATAAACGGAAGCTGTCATTTTATCATTGATCATTCTGCTCCTAAAATTTCTATATCCAATGATTCGGCGAAAGGCTTGCTGTTCTACAATTATACAGCATTTCATATGTTCTCCAAAAAGACGATCCCTCTGTGTCTATGGGCAGTGGATGAAGAAAGCGGTGTTGATGCCATCACCTATGCTTATTGGAATAAGGAGGGAAAGATAGTGGAGAAAACATGGAAGAATGATCATTTCTCCAATACATTTTCTAAGGTAGCTAATCTGGATCTGGATGATTTTCAAGGGTGGATTTCAATGAAAGCAATCAATGGACGAGGGCTGGAATGTGAAGAAATCAAGAGTCCTTCATTTCTCTGGGAATCCAAAGAGACACATGAAAAACTTTCTCATATCAAATTGAATTTGGAAAAAGCAGTTTATACAGATGAAAAAGAAAAAATAAAGTATTATCGGGAAAAGCCAGATATCTTTGTGGAAGGTGCAGATGAGTATTCGGGGATTGCCAAAAGTTATGTAAAAGCCACTTTTGGTAATGACGATGATAAGGAAGAGAAAAAATATAGTGATGGAAAGGAGATTACCTATCACTACAAGCAAAAATATGATCTCTCTTTCCAACATATGAATACATCCAATGAGAAAAAAGCAATTAGAATCACAGCTGGTTTTACCGATAATGCTGGTCATAGCAGCAAATATGACAGTTATGATTATGGCATCGTGGTGGATCGAAAAAATCCGGAAATCTCGGTATCTTATGATCAGAATGAGGAAAACTCTTATTATAAGGAGACAAGAACTGCTACCGTTACTGTGGAGGATCTTAATCTAAATATTAATACGATTGATTGGAAGATAGAAGGACCGAAAAATGGGTATGAAATTGGAAAATGGCATAGAGAAGGAAATCACTATTATTGCCATGTTATTTTCTCAAAAGATGGGAAGTACCGTTTGGGATTAAATGTCTCTGATTTTTCAGGCAATAAAGCAAGTTTTAAAGAAAAAGAATCCTTCTATATGGATAAAACAGTTCCGCAAATACGCTTATGGATGAACGTGCAGGATGTGTGCCATGAGAAATATTATAATAAGGGAAAATCCGTGTATATTCTGGTGAAAGATGAGCACATGGACATGAGGGAAATCAATGTGTATTCTGGCAAGAAAAGATATCCGGTTTCACTTGTTATGAAGGAAAATACAATTCCAGGCGGATCGATAGGAATCATGCGTCAGGCAGGATGGAGTGTTTATGTAGTGAATCTTACAAAAGATGGGTGTTATCAATTGCAGGCTTCCTGTGTAGATCAGGCTGGAAACTTATCTGGGAAAGTAAGAATGAATCCCTTCATCATTGACCAAAAGGCCCCGATTATAGCTTTTGAGCATTTGAAAGCACAGATCACTTATAGTGATATCGTAAATCCAAAGATTCTTATGGAAGATTCTTATCTGGATGCCAAAGATTGCACAGTGGAAATTTACAGAAGAAATGGAATAAAGGCGGGGTTCCTTGATAAAAGAATAATTCGAACCAGTGGAAAAACAAACAGTGTTTTCCATATGGAGGATTTTCCTAGAAAACAAGAGTATGATAACGGATATCTTTTAAAAGTGATAGCAAAGGATCTGGCTGGGAATCAGAAGATGTCAGAGATTCCTTTTTATGTAAACCGATTTGGTGTGAGATATGATATCACGGAAGAAAGCAAAAAATATTTAAAACACTATTACCATAAGAAAGAGAAGGATCTTACAGTGAAAGCATACTCTCTTCATCCATTGTCAACCGATGTGATTATGACGGTGAATGATGGAGAAATTATTGTGCTAAATAGCAAGGATTACGAAAAAGAATCCCGTAAGATAAAAAATAAGGATGGGGAATTTTCAAAAAATAAGAAGATCCTGCCTTCCAATATGACAGGATGGTATGAGACAACCTACCGTTTACCAAAAGAACTTTTTTCGGAAGAAGGAAATTATGAGATTGCTTTTAGCAGCGTGGAACAATGTGTTGGCGATAGCCATGGATTTGTAAAGGAAAGTGAAAATATAATGTGGACAGAACCGATTCAATTTGCCATTGATAAAACACCTCCAACGGTTGAGATTGGAGGATTAGATGAAAAAATCTATCCTTGCAATCGCCATAAATACACCATTACAGCCATGGACAATTACCGCTTAAGACGCGTTCGAATGCATGTCAGAAAGGACGGGATGGATTTCGTGAAAGATTACAAAGAGGCGGACTTTGATGAACTGCATCGAATCACCTCAGAGCTTACTTCATCTTCGAATTATCAGGTCATCGGTTACGAGGCATGGGATGAAGCGGGAAATGAGGCAAATATTTTAAATTCTTCTTTGGAAAAGAAAGTTCTTGTGACGGAAGAACCTATGGTTCAAGATATCAAAAAACGTTCTTTTGGTATCTTCTTTGCCATTGTGCTTGCTTTTGCCGGATTATTGTTTTTGACGAGACATCGTTTTTTTGCTATATTAAAAAATAGTGAGAAGAAATAGTTAATATTGGATCAGGGAAAGGTAGAATCGCAGGTGGAAAGTCTATGGATTTTCAGGTAGGACAATTAGTGAAGATGAAAAAACCACATCCTTGTGGTGGAAATGAATGGAAACTTTTGAGAGTTGGAATGGATTTTCGAATCCAATGCCTGAAATGTGGAAGAGAAGTTATGGTTCCACGAAAGCTAGTAGAAAAAAATTTTCGAGGTTTTCTTTAAAAATTGACTTGTTTTTATTAAGGCTCTATGATAGAATGGTTAACTGTAGTGTAAAAATCCTTGCTCTTTCTTAAGAAAGGGCCGATCAAGACCAAAAGGAGGTGCAGAAACCATGAATAAGTATGAATTATGTCTGGTTGTAAATGCAAAAATCGAAGAAGACGCTAGAACAGAAGCCGTTGATAAAGTAAAAGCTTTAATCGAAAGATTCAACGGAACAATCACTAACGTTGATGAAGCTGGTAAGAAAAGATTAGCTTACGAGATTCAGAAAATGAGAGAAGGATATTACTTCTTCATCCAGTTCGATGCATCAAGTGATGCTCCAGCAGAAATTGAACGTCGTGTACGTATTATGGAGCCTATCATGAGATTTTTATGTGTTAGAGTAGACGCATAAAACGAATAGGAGGAATTCCATGAATAAAGTAATTTTGATGGGGCGTTTAACCCGTGATCCTGATGTCCGTCAGGGAGCAGGAGAAAACGGAATGCTCGTAGCAAGATATACTTTGGCAGTTGACAGAAGATTCAAAAGAGATGGTGGTCAGGATGCAGATTTCATTGGTTGTGTGGCTTTTGGCCGCAGCGCTGAGTTTGCTCAGAAGTACTTAAAACAGGGTACAAAGATCGCAATCACCGGTAGAATCCAGACAGGCAGTTACACAAACAGAGACGGTGTTAGAGTATACACCACGGATGTTGTTGTAGAAGAACAGGAATTTGCAGAAAGTAAAGCAAGCTCTGCGAACTACGGCGGCGGAGTTGCACAGGGTAACACAGGTTATCAGCAGGCACCATATCAGGCGCCAGCAGCAAGTGCTCAGGCACCTGCTCGTCCTGACCCGGCAGAAGCAGCAAAAAACGGTGACTTTATGACAATCCCAGAAGGAATTGAAGAGGAACTGCCTTTTATCTAATTAATTAACGAATATGGAGGTAATATCAATGGCATATAGCAAAGATCGTGGCGATTCTTCTATGAGAAGAAGAGGCGGCCGCAGAAGAAAAAAAGTTTGCATCTTTTGTGCAGATCAGAACGCAGTAATCGATTACAAGGATACAAACAGATTAAAAAGATACGTATCTGAAAGAGGTAAAATCTTACCTAGAAGAATCACAGGAAGCTGTGCTAAACATCAGAGAGCTCTCACTGTAGCAATCAAGAGAGCAAGACACGTATCCTTAATGCCTTATACTGCAGAATAATCCATCAGGGATTGTGGCAGCTTTGGCTGCATGAAAAAGTAAAAGGTTTGTGGTATCAGATAACTGTATGATATATACGTTTCAAACAGCAATCTAACGTAATCCATAAGAAGGCAACTGCTTTCTTATGAACAGACATCTGGCACTACAATAATTGAATACGATTATCTGAGGACTAAACCAAAAAGGTTTGGTCCTTTTTTCTTGCAATCTTCTTTCTAAATTCCTGTGTTTTTCTGAAAACCTTTACAAAGTGTCCAAGAGTTATGGAAATTATATTAATAAAACCTTAATTTTTTATAAAAGGGCTTGAAAGGAACAAAAAAACAAGTTATACTTTGAAATAACATTAAAATTAGTTTACTATGGATTGGTTTTGTCTATTTTTGTACGTAGAAAGGAGGTACTTTGATGTCAAAGATTCGGATTCCTCATGATGGAAAAGATTTGGAAGTGAATATTATTTTAGGCTCCTGGCGTTATGTCAAGCTTGTGGTCAATGATGATTTGTCCATTGATATGAAGGTACCTGTTGGAATGAAGCAGGATATGATTCATTCTTTCCTTGAAGCTAATAAGCGGGAATTGCTCCAGGAATACGACCGAAAGAAGAATCGTAACCATCAGGCGTTACCAATTACCATGGATCTGCAAGAAGGCAGATTGGTCTATCGCAACGGACTACAGATGCCATTTCTTGGCAATATGGATTTGAAGCTCCGCATCCGCCATGTTCCTGAAGGGGAAGAAACCAAAGTTTTTGTAGATCAGATTTCCGAGCATGAAAGAGTTCTTACGATTCGTACTGATAATGATGATCAGGATTTCATCCGTTATTGTATCATGCGTTATTATAAAAAGTGTGCAACTGGAATTGTAAGACGTTATGTGAAAGAATTTTCTGAGAAACTTGGTTTATCTTATGGAAATATCCATATCACAAACCTTACGACAGGAGGTTCCCGTCTGGCCCTTCCAAAACTTCGATATAGCAACCTTACCGTAAAGAATCAGACTACTTTATGGGGACGTTGTACAAGAAGGCACACCTTAAAATTTGACTGGAAACTCGCGATGCTTCCAGAAGAAGTCATTCAGTATATTATTGTACATGAGATGACCCATATGAAAAAATGAATCACTCTTCCGCTTTCTGGAGAGAAATTGAAAGTGTGATGCCAGAATATCAGGAATGTCGAAATTGGCTTTCTAAACACGGAAAAGAATACGAAATTTTCTAAGGAAGGCTTCTAGACAAATGAAATCAAGGATTACCCTCTTTGTCGCTTTGGCAAAGAGGGTATTTTTTAAAGAATAAAATAGAAATTTTTTCCAAATAAATAATTTTTAACAAGATATATAAGAAGAGAGAAGAATAGATATTATGAAAGAAAAGAATCAGCAGGGAGAGACAATCCTTCATCCAATTCCTCCCTTATTTGACAAGGAATCCAGAATACTGATTTTAGGAAGCTTCCCCTCTGTAAAATCCAGGGAGGCAGCCTTTTTTTACGGACATCCACAAAATCGTTTTTGGAAATTGATGTCCAGACTTTTGTCGGAGGAATTTCCAGAAACAACAGAGGAAAGGGCAGCGCTCATGCATCGCAATCACATTGCAGTGTGGGATACCATTGCCAGCTGCAATATTGTGGGTTCTTCCGACAGTAGTATCAAAGACGTGGTTCCCAACGACCTTTCCATAATTTTAGAGAATGCTCCTATTGAAAAAATCTACTGTAATGGAGCCAAATCTCATGAATATTATAAAAAATATATAGAGAAAGAAACTGGAATGCAGGCAATCAAGCTTCCTTCCACCAGCCCTGCCAATGCTGCCTGTAACATGGATAAATTAATTGATCAATGGAAGCAGATTTTGATTCCTTTGAAAATCGCGCCAGCAGGTATCGGAGATGTCCTGGTTCGCTGGTATGATTATAATGCCAGAATTCTTCCGTGGAGAAGCGATCCAACTCCATATCATGTATGGATTTCAGAAATTATGCTGCAGCAGACCAGAGTGGAGGCAGTGAAAAAATATTATGAGCGTTGGATGGATGCCTTGCCTGATATTGCAAGCCTTGCAGCCATTGATGACGATGAATTAATGAAACTGTGGGAAGGACTGGGATATTATAGCAGAGTAAGAAATATAAAAGCCGCAGCCATTACCGTCATGGAAGAGTATGGTGGCCAGCTTCCAGCGAATTACGATCAGCTACTTTCTCTGAAAGGAATCGGAGAGTACACGGCAGGTGCGATTTCCTCCATCGCATTTCATTTGCCAAAAGCAGCGGTGGATGGTAATGTTTTGCGAGTTTTTTCCAGAATTCTTGCAGAGGAAGGTAAGATTAACCAATCGAAGGTGAAAAAGACCTTGGAAAAAGAAGTTCTCCGTGTTATGCCAAAAGAACGTCCCGGGGACTTTAATCAGGCACTTATGGATCTTGGAGCAACCATTTGCCTGCCAAATGGAAAGCCGCTTTGTGAACAGTGTCCATGGGAATCTGTCTGTCAGGCCCACAAAATGGACAGGGAGTGCGATTTTCCAATGAAAGAACAGAAAAAGCCGAGAAGAATTGAGGAAAAAGGGGTTTTCCTTATTGAATGGGAAGGAAAGATTTATCTTCATAAACGGCCAAAAAAAGGTCTTCTTGCGCAACTTTGGGAGTTTCCTAATTTTGAGGGAGCCTACACTTTAGAAAAAGCCAGAGAGAAGATTGAATCCTGGAATGGTGCCGATTATAAGATCCACTCCATGGGAGAAGGCAAGCACATATTCTCTCATGTTGAATGGCATATGACAGGTTATTATATCCGCCTCCTCGTTTTGTCTAAAAAAATGAAAAATTTGATCGAGGAAAAAGAGTGGATTCTGGTTTCCAAAGAAGAGGTAGAGAATACTTATGCGATTCCATCTGCGTTTGAGGCTTTTCGAAAACGTATATAGCTTTAGAATAGAAATTAAATAAACAGAGATATTGAAATAATACAGACAGTCAGAAAAATAGAGACATTAAACTATACAGATAGTCAGAAAAAAGAGATATTAAAAAAACAAAGTCTTTGTAAAAAAGTTTGAAGAATGAATTTGACATAGTGAGGAGAAAAACATGAAATTTCGTCCATGTATAGATATTCATAATGGAAAAGTAAAACAAATCGTAGGAGGAAGCCTGCTGGATGAAGGGGACTTCGCGGAGGATAACTTCGTTTCGGAAAAAGATGGGGATTTTTATGCGAACCTGTACAAAAAAGCAGGGTTGATTGGCGGACATATTATTCTGCTGAACCCTGCAGGCAGTGAATATTATGAAGAAGATGTACGTCAGGCCTGTCTTGCTCTAAAGGCTTATCCTGGTGGGCTTCAGATTGGCGGTGGCATGAATGCTGACAATGCTGCCTTTTTCTTAGAACAGGGAGCAACCCATATTATCGTTACTTCCTATGTTTTTAAAAATGGAGCCATTAACTGGGAAAACCTTAAAAAGATGGTAAATGTAACAGGAAAAGAACATTTGGTACTTGATTTAAGCTGCAGAAAAAAAGACGGTCGTTACTATATTGTAACAGACCGTTGGCAGAAATTTACGGATGTGCTTTTAAATCGTGAAACCTTGGAACAGTTATCCAGCTACTGCAGTGAGTTTTTAATTCATGCGGTGGACGTAGAAGGGAAGGCCAGCGGAATCGAAGAAGAAATCGCAGCACTTCTTGGTGACTGGGATGGCATTCCTGTAACTTATGCCGGAGGCGTTGGATCCTTTGAGGATCTTCGTAAATTAAAAGAATTGGGCAAAGGAAAGGTGGATGTGACCATTGGCAGTGCGTTAGATCTTTTTGGGGGAAACATGGCCTTTGAACAGGTGCTTTCTGTGATTGGAGAGCAGTAGATATTCTGAGAATGATTTGATTAAAATATATCCAAATAATAAGATATATAAACAATAAGACATATCCGAACAAGAGGAATTGTTGAACTGTGGGTATATACGTATAATTTGAATGCAGATTACCAAAGATTAAAGGTTTTTTGGGGGCGATTGGGTAAAAGAAAAGTGCAAAAAGTCAATATACCAACAAAAATAAGATTTTCTAGAAAATCGTTGGTATATACAGATTTTTTGCACATTATTTTACCCAAAAACTAAGAATTGATTGAAATATTGGGTAAGAGAGAATAAATGGAGTAAATTATACCCAAAGTATAGGATTATCCATTTTTTAGCTCATCTTTGATAGAGCGATTGTAATTCCTTTAAACTTTGCTTTATCCACCAGGATTTTTCCTTTTCCAGATGCCAGATAGGAACTGGCGGTGGATACTGATAAAACACCGGTTTGTTTTGCCACAAAGTCGGATTGTTTGATTCCAAGCTCATTAATATCAAGAGCCTCGATTTCTTCGGTAGGAATTACTTTTAATGGAACATGTAAATGGTCAGCGGTAGTCAGAATTCCTGGCTCATCTGCCTTTAAAGGAATGGTGCTGATGGCATTTAAGGAAAGAGGGCTTAAGCCTTCTTTTTTTAATGTTTCAAGAAGTGCTTCTTCGATGGGAGCGGCCTCCATATTTCGTTTGCAGCCAATCCCGGCAAAGATGGTTCTTGGACGCAGGTAGAGAACCGGGGCACCAAGTCTGCTTTCATCTTCTTCACTTAAAGTATAGCCTTCATCAATAATGACCGTAGGCATTCCATCAACTACAGATGTTGCCTCTGCCGTAGGCATTCCATCGACGACAGATGTTGCCCCTGCCATAGACAGAGCGTCTTTTGAAAGAAATTCCAATGGGTCAGAATGATTGAACTCCTCTGAAAATCCTTCTACTGTTTTAAGGATAAACTTTCCGTCTTTCTTTCCATTTTCCAGTTCATCATCCTGAAGATCGGTGACAACTCGCACAGCTTTCCCTTCTAATAGAGCGCCGCTAATATGTTTGAGCTTTCCTATATTTTCAATGGCCATGTTTCTCTTTTTGGCAAAAGTGTCAAATGACAGTTCTCCGGCAACGTCTGTGGCGGTTGTAATAACGGCCTCACCTCCAGACAGGAATGCCATTTCGCGGGCAAGATCGTTGGCACCTCCCAAATGACCGGATAAAAGAGAGATGGCATGCTGACCTTTCTGATCTAAAACAACAACGCCTGGATCACTGGTTTTATGAACAATCAATGGTGCCAAAATGCGGACAACGATTCCTGTGGCCATAATGCAGACAAGATAGTCATAGCTTTGGAAGCCTTTTTGTAGATTCTCTTTAAAATTTTCTTTTCCATATAAATCTCCGGGATGGCCGGCAGCTAATTTTTCTGCTAAAGATTTGCCTTCCGGTGTCAGATAATAATATGCTGTGCTCAAAATAAAACCTCTCTTTTTTCTCTTTGCATACATAGACACTATGTATTCTCGCTGATATTTTACCATGGAAAAGGTGAAATCGCAAAAAAGACAAAAAAACCATAATTATACGATAAAATGGTAAAAAATTGACATTGATAAAATTTCAATTGTAATATTCGACACATTTACTAGTATAAATACTATTTTGTTATGACAAAAACAATATCTTATACCCTCTATTAGGACAATATTGTACAGATAATTGGAAAACTACCTTTAGTGAAAATATCTTTCGTGCTATAATACAAACTATATATTGGAAAATGTCGTAAATTTTCATTTTTTGTAAAAATAGAAAGAAAAAATACAATGGAGGTACATTTTTATGAATATCGCAAAATCCGAAGAACTCTATAAAGTTGCCCTGGATCTGATGCCAGGTGGAGTAAACTCTCCAGTTCGTGCATTTGGTTCTGTTGGAAGAAATCCATTATTTATTGATCATGCCAAAGGTTCCCGTATCTTTGATGTGGATGGCAATGAATTTATTGACTATGTATGTTCCTGGGGGCCTGGTATTCTTGGTCATGCTCATCCAGAAGTTATTGAGGCAGTACAGAAAGCTTGTGTGGATGGTCTTACTTTTGGTGCACCAACCAGAAAAGAAAGTGAACTTGCAGCTATGATTCGTGATTGTGTTCCTTCCATGGAACTGATGCGTATGGTTAGCTCTGGTACAGAAGCAACCATGAGTGCAATCCGCGCAGCAAGAGGTTATACAAAGAGAGATAAAATTATCAAATTCAAAGGATGCTACCATGGTCATTCCGATGGCCTTTTGGTGCAGGCAGGCTCCGCCGCTTTGACACAGTCTGTTCCAGATAGTGCGGGAGTTCCAGCATCTTTTGCACAGCAGACATTGGTTGCTTTATACAATGACAAGGATTCTGTTCGCGAATTATTTGAAAATAACAAAGACCAGATTGCAGCTCTCATCGTTGAGCCTGTTGCAGCTAATATGGGTGTTGTTTTACCAGAAGAAGGTTTCTTGGAATTTTTACGTGAGATCACAGCAGAAAACGGTACCGTTTTGATTTTCGATGAAGTTATCACAGGCTTCCGTCTCAGTGTTGGTGGTGCTCAGGCATGGTATAATATCGATCCGGACCTCACCACATTTGGTAAGATTGTCGGTGGTGGTATGCCAATGGCAGTTTATGGTGGCAAGAAAGAAATCATGAAAAATGTGGCACCAACCGGTAAAGTTTACCAGGCTGGAACACTCTCTGGTAATCCAATCGCAACCACAGCCGGAATCAAAACTTTACAGCTTCTCATGGATCATCCGGAAGTTTATACAAAGATTGAAGCAAATGCGAAAAAATTAGCAGAGGCATTCAAGATGCGTGCCCAGCAGAAGAACATTCCACTTCATGTAAATCAGGTTGGATCTTTACTTTGTGCATTCCACACAGCAGAAAATGTAAAAGACTACACTGGTGCATTATCTTCCGATACAGCTGCTTATGCAAGCTATTTTGGTGACATGCTTGAATCCGGCATCTACGTAGCACCATCCCAGTTTGAGGCCATGTTCGTATCCGGAGCACATTCTGACGAAGATATTGCAAGAACCATCGAAGCAATTTTGAAATAATCGGATGACATCTGGCTTGTAGCAAAAACAGTCTCATTATTTTTGGAAAAAACATCATAATTTACATATAAAACATAGAAAAAGGCATTCGACAATGGGATGTCAAAAAGAAAGGAAACAGAAGAAAATGGTACATTTTATTGGAGCGGGTCCTGGAGATCCAGAGTTATTAACAATCAAAGGCAAACGTTTAATTGATAATGCAGATGTTATCATCTATGCAGGATCTTTAGTAAATAAAGAGGTTCTTGCCGGAGCAAAAGAAGGCGCAAAGATTTATAACAGCGCAAGCATGACTTTAGAAGAAGTTATCGAAGTTATGAAAGATGCCGAAGCAAAAGGTTTAGATACTTGCCGTGTTCATACTGGTGACCCTGCTATCTTTGGTGCTCACAGAGAACAGATGGATGAATTAGATCGTCTTGGTATTGCCCATGAAGTTATTCCAGGCGTAAGTTCCTTCCTTGCAACTGCAGCAGCATTACAGAAAGAATACACACTTCCAGGTGTATCTCAGACAGTCATCCTTACCAGAATGGAAGGAAGAACTCCAATGCCACCAAAGGAAAAATTAAGAGATCTTGCAAAACATAATTCTACAATGATCATCTTCTTAAGTGTTGGTATGATCGATCAGTTAGCAGATACATTAAAAGAAGAATACCGCGAAGATACACCAGTTGCTGTTGTTTACAAGGCATCCTGGGAAGATCAGAAGATTGTGATCGGAAATCTTACTAACATTGCTGAAAAAGTAAAAGAAGCAGGCATCACAAAGACAGCTCTCACTGTTGTTGGTGATTTCCTTGGAGATGAATACGAACTTTCCAAATTATATGATAAAACATTTACACACGAATTCAGAACAGCGAAGGAATAAAAATGGGAATTCAGATAATTAGCATCAGTCATAAGATTGCACCGCTTGCTGTCAGAGAATTGTTTGCTTTTACACAAGAACAACAGGATAGCATCATGAAAAAAATGATCGCTCATCTCGAAGTGACGGAGTGTGTTGTTCTTTCCACATGCAACCGTACGGAAGTTTATGTGTATGCAGATTCTGATAGTACAGGAAATGTATATCGAATCATGGAAGAAGTGCTTTTACAGGAAGCAGGAGCCGAAGATGTGGAAGAAATCGGTGATTATCTTCTTTTCTATCATGGTAAAAAAGCCATTCATCACCTTTTCCAGGTGGCTTCTGGTTTGGATTCCATGGTAATTGGAGAAGATCAGATTTTAGGACAGGTAAAAACTGCCCATAAAAACGCCAGAGAAATTGGTACAACCGGCGTATTTTTGAACACCTTCTTCCGCATGGCCATCACTGCTTCAAAAAAGGTAAAGACCGATACGGATCTTTCTCGCACTTCCGTTTCCACAGCGACACTGGCCCTTAAGGTGGCAGAAGAAAAGCTGGGAACGTTGACTGGCAAAAAATTGATGATCATCGGTGCCACTGGCAAGATTGGCGGCATCGTTCTCATGAATGCCATGTCAGGCTATGATGCAGAGATATATGTGACAACAAGAAGCAACAAAGTGATTAGCACAAAGCATGGTCAGGATGATTTCATTATGATTGAATACGAAGATCGTTATGAATACCTTGATCAGATGGATGTGGTAATCAGTGCCACAGCAAGTCCACATTACACATTGACATTTAACAAGATGAAAAAACAGCTTGTCACAGAAAAAACACGTGTCTTTGTGGATCTGGCAGTTCCGATGGATATCGATTCTAAGATCGATACCATAGAACAATGTTTCTATTTTAATATTGATGATTTTACAAGAATCGCCATTGAGAATAACCAGAAGAAGATGATGGAAGCAGAAGTGGCCAGCACGATTCTTGGGGAATACGAATTACAGTTTGAACAATGGATGGTTTTCCAGAAATCCCTCTCCATCATGAATAACGTAAGAGATAATTTCATGAAGGTGACAGAACATAAGGGTGTGGAGAAGGCCTTTGACCATCTCTTTTATTGGGTAAGAGAGAACAACACACCGGAAGACCTCGAGATCTTTTTCAAATGTCTCGACCATTAGAATCAGGAGGAGAAAAAAATGGGTAAATTATACGCAGTTGGTTTTGGACCAGGCGGCATCGAACACATGACACAGAAAGCGATTGATGTAATCAAAGAAGCTGATGTGATCACAGGATATACAACATATGTTGACATGATGAAAAAATACTTCCCGGATAAGGAATACATTTCCACAGCTATGACTAAGGAAATGGATCGTTGCCGTATGGCAGTAGATCTTGCAGAAGAAGGTAAAACAGTAGCGATGATCAGCTCCGGCGACAGCGGAATCTACGGTATGGCTGGAATTCTTCTTGAAATCAAAAATGAGAAGAAATCTGACGTGGAAATCGAGACCGTTCCAGGTGTGACAGCAGCAAGTGCAGCAGCTTCCGTTTTAGGTGCTCCTTTAATGCACGATTTTACTGTTATCAGCTTAAGCGACCTTATGACACCACTTAACCGCATCATGAAGAGAATCGACTGTGCAGGTCAGGGCGATTTCATCGTATGTCTCTACAATCCAAAGAGCAAAAAACGTGCGGATTATTTAAAGAGAGCAGCAGATATTCTTATGATCTACCGTGAAGATGATACACCAGTTGGTGTTGTTCGTAATGCAGGTCGTGAAGACGAATCTTCCTATATTACAACACTTGGAGAACTGGAAAATGCACCAGTAGATATGTTCAGTATCGTTATCATTGGTAATTCCAACACTTATGTAAAAGACGGAAAAATGATCACACCACGTGGATATCAGGATAAATACGGTTTTGTATCCGACGATAAATAGGAGGAACAGATGAGTAATTCCATTAAGATTGGCACAAGAAAAAGCCAGCTTGCTTTGATTCAGACAGAGATTGTAAAGAATCGAATTCTGCAGGCCTTTCCTGAAAAAACAGTGGAAATCGTAAAGATTGACACAAAGGGTGATCAGATTTTAGATAAATCCCTGACATCTTTTGGCGGTAAGGGTGTATTTACTGCAGAATTAGAAGCAGAGCTCTTATCCGGACAGATTGATATTGCTGTTCACAGTGCGAAGGATATGCCGATGGAGTTTCCGGAAGGATTAGGAATTGGGGCAGCTTTAGAACGTGCGGACATTCGTGATTGTTTTGTTACAACAAATGGCATGAAATTAGCGGATCTTGCACCAGGCAGTATTGTTGGAACCAGCTCCCTTCGCCGTGAGCTTCTCATTAAAGAAATCAATCCATATGTTCAGATTCGTATGCTTCGTGGCAATGTGCAGACAAGACTTCGCAAATTAAAAGAAGGTCAGTATGACGGTATCATTCTTGCAGCAGCAGGAATTGAACGTCTGGAATACACAGAGATGGAAGGAGTTCATTTCGAATACATGGATCCGGAACAGTTCCTTCCAGCGGCAGGACAGGGAATTCTTGCGGTGGAATGTCGCGAGGATGACCAGGAGATGGCAAATGTTTTGGCAGCCATCAATTGTGAAGAAGCAGCATGTCTTCTCGAGGCAGAGCGTAATTTCTTAAAGACCATCGGTGGCAGCTGTAATGCTCCAGCAGCAGGCTTCTGTAAAGAAAACGATGGCAGCTTCACCATGCATGCCATGTATGTAAAAGATGGTGTTCATGGCAAAAAAGCTGTGAAATCAGTGGAGATTCCAGAAGGAGCCAGCGCAGAAGAGAAAAAAGCTTTGGCAGGTGACCTTGGAAAATCCATTGCCAAAGAAGTAAATAAAGGCATGGTTTATTTGGTAGGTGCCGGTCCTGGAGATGAAGATTTATTTACCAGAAAGGGACTTCGTCTCATCCAGCAGGCGGACGTTGTGGTTTATGACAATTTAGCTTCCAGCTCCCTTTTAAATGAAGTGAGAGACGATGCAGAACTGATCTATGCCGGCAAACGTTCTTCCCACCACCATCTGAAACAGTATGAAACCAATCAGCTCTTAGTTGAGCTTGCTTTAGAAGGCAAAAATGTAGTTCGTTTAAAAGGTGGAGATCCTTATATTTTCGGCCGTGGCGGCGAAGAAGGACAGGAACTTCGCGAAGCAGGTGTAGATTTTGAAGTGGTTCCAGGAATTTCTTCCTCCTACTCCGTACCAGCTTATTGCGGTATTCCGGTAACACACCGTGATTTTGCTTCCTCCTTCCATGTGATCACAGGCCATGAAGGCAACCATAAAAACGGAGCTACTGTATTAAATTATGAAACACTGGCTAAAGAAGAAGGTACTTTAATCTTCCTCATGGGCCTTAAAAACCTTCCAAATATCGTGGCTTCCCTCATGGCAAATGGAAAAGATCCAGAAACACCAGTGGGCGTTCTTCAGGAAGGAACCACTGCAAGACAGCGTGTGGCAACCGGAAGATTATGCGACATTGTGGAAATTGTAAAAAGAGAAGGCATCCAGACACCAGCCATCACCGTAGTTGGTGATGTGGTAGGTCTTAGAGATGTGCTTAACTGGTATGGTATGAAGCCATTATCCGGACAGCGTGTCATTGTAACTGGCAGCCGTTCCATGGTGGACCGTTTATCCCCAATTTTAAAAGAGGAGGGTGCGGAAGCCATTTCCTTCAGCCTCATTCGTACGGAGGCTTTAGAAAGTCCAGAATTTACCAAAGCCATTGAAGAGATTGATACTTATACCTGGGCTGTGTTCACCAGTGCCAACGGAGTGGATTGTTTCTTTGACAAAATGAAAGAACTCCGCAAAGATATCCGAAGCTTCGCCAATGTGAAATTCGCAGTGATCGGCGATGGCACAAGAAAGGCTTTGGAAGAGCACGGTATTTTCAGCGACTTTATTCCAACGGCGTATTCTTCCAAAGATATGGCAGAAAGCATGATCCCACTTCTTAAGAAAGAGGACCGCGTGCTTCTCCTCCGTGCGGAAGAGGCCAATGAAGTCCTTCCAAATGCTTTGGGAGAAGCTGGCATTGACCATACAACCATTTCCTTATATCACACGGTATATGATATGAGAAAAGCAGAAGAATTGGGACGCCTTGTGAAGTCTGCCGACTATATTACATTTGCAAGTTCCTCTGCAGTGAAGGCATTTGTGGAAATGGTGGATGACCTTGACAGTGTATGCGGAAAATACATTAGTATCGGTCCGGTTACCACAAAAACAGCAGAAAAGTCTGGCCTTACCGTGGCAAAGACTGCAATTTCCTACACAGCAAAAGGAATCGTGGACGTCATCCGTCAGGATGTGGAAGAGAATCGATAAGATAGAGGAAGTAGCATGAAAACACAAATCAAACGTTTTTTATTAACCCTTGGATTTATGACAAGAATTCCGGTTAATGTGGACCTTGGAGAAGTCAAGGATGAAGATATGCACAAAGGATTTCTCTACTATCCGGTGGTGGGTCTTATCATCGGTTTGGTGGATGTCATTGTGTATCTTCTGGTGACTTTGATTCTTCCGGAAATCTTTGGAATTATATTTGCCATGCTGGCAAATTTCTGTGTGACAGGAGCCTTTCATCTTGATGGGCTTTCTGACACAGCCGATGGCATCTATTCTGCGAGAACCAGAGAACGTATGCTTGAAATCATGAAGGACAGCCGTATCGGAACGAACGGTGCCATCGCCATGTGCTTTGACATCGCACTTAAGTTCTGTGGGCTTGCCGCTTTTGAAGGTTGGCAGATTCCTCTGATGATCCTCATGATGCCAATCGCCGGCAAAATGGTTCAGGGTGCCATCGTATATAAAGCAATCTACCCTAGAAAGACAGGAATTGGTATTTACGTAGGTACCGTAAGTCTTGGAACTGTCATTGGAACCATGATTTTGGGAATCGTTGCCATGGTGGCAGCATTCTCCTTCTGGGGACTTGGAATATTTGCTATTTTATTTATATTTGCCTATCTTTTCCGTGTGTATATCACGGGCAAGATCGGAGGAATTACCGGAGATATCATGGGAGCGGGAAGTGAGCTTAGTGAAGTTCTTCTTCTCATGGTGGTTCTTGTGATCGTGAGATTCTGGGGATTCCCAATGGGACTTGGCAGTCTTCTCGCCGGGTTATTGTAACAAGAAAGAAGGATGAAGATTATGACATTACAGGAAACCATAGAAAAAATCATGCCCCTCGATGAAGAGGCCATGAAATACACCAGAGCAAGATGGAATACTCTTGGAAAACCACTCTATAGTCTTGGAAGATTAGAAGAGATGGTAATCGATTTTGCCGGAATTTATCGCGATAAGAAACCAACCATTGGAAAAAAAGCAGTGATTGTTATGGCGGCAGACAACGGTGTTGTGGCAGAAGGTGTAACTCAGACCGGACAGGAAGTTACAAAGACTGTAACAGAAAATATGACAAAGCATAATGCAACCATCTGTATTATGTCTGGTATGAGTGGAGCCGATGTATTTCCTGTGGATATCGGGATTGTCACAGATTGCGACAACCCGGGAGTGATTTCCCGCAAGATCAAATATGGCACAGATAATATGTTAAAAGGATCTGCCATGAGCAGAGAGGAAGCCATCAAGGCCATCGAAGTTGGGATTGAAATGGTGGAAGACTTAAAAGCAAAGGGTTATACCCTTTTTGCTACCGGTGAAATGGGAATTGGTAATACCACCACTAGTTCTGCTATCTGTTCCGTGCTTTTGGACCAGTCCGTAGAAAAGGTAACTGGAAAAGGTGCTGGCCTTAGCAGCAAGGATTTGGAGCATAAGATTGAGGTAATCAAAGAAAGTATTGCCATCAATC
The DNA here is from genome assembly GCA_030531555.1 of Eubacteriales bacterium. Classification (GTDB taxonomy): domain Bacteria; phylum Bacillota; class Clostridia; order Lachnospirales; family Lachnospiraceae; genus Anaerobutyricum. Next base: position 37,812 of record JAUNNI010000003.1, read on the forward strand.
AGGTCGATAAAAATGATCCAATCGATGTACTTTCCAAAGTGGGTGGTCTGGATATTGCAGGTCTTGTTGGATGCTTTATCGGTGCAGCAGCACTCAATGTTCCAATCTTTATCGATGGATTTATCTCCTCTGTGGCAGCACTCCTTGCAACAAAGATTGCTCCACAATGTTCCCCATATCTTTTCCCATCCCACTGCTCCAACGAGCCAGCCGGACGTATGGTTTTAGATGCCATGGGAAAACAGCCTTATATCCTTGCAAATATGTGCCTTGGAGAAGGAACCGGTGCAGTTATGGGATTCACCATCGCAGATTATGCATTTAAGGCATATTGGGAGCTTCCAAGTTTTGAACAGACGAACTTTGGAACTTATGAGGAATTAGATTAAGAAGAATAGTTTTAGAATAGAAGGATTAAAACATATGTTAGATTCAATTCAGATTGTAAAACCTGCAGATATTGAAAAACGCAGTATGGAAATTATTACCAGCGAATTAAATGGCCGCACATGGCCGGACCCGGAATTCGGCATTGTAAAACGTTGCATCCATACTTCTGCAGATTTTGATTATGCGGATAATCTTTGTTTTTCCGAAAACGCAGCCAAGCTGGGTATGGAAGCCATCAAACGTGGTGCTCATATTGTAACAGATACCCGTATGGCATGGTCCGGAATCAATAAAAAGAAATTGGAATCTTTCGGTGGCCAGGCACATTGCTTCATGTCCGATGAAGATGTGGCAGCGGAAGCCAAAGAAAGAGGATGCACTCGTGCAGCGATCTGCATGGAGAGAGGCGCAGCTTTAGAAGGCGAAGTGATCTTTGCGGTAGGAAATGCTCCAACTGCTCTCATTCGTCTTTATGAAATGATTGAAGCAGGTCAGGTGAAACCGGCACTGATCATCGGTGCCCCTGTTGGATTTGTAAATGTTGTGGAATCCAAAGAGCTGATCATGAAGGCTGGAATTCCATTTATCGTACCACGTGGCAGAAAAGGTGGCAGCAATATCGCAGCAACCATCTGCAACGCTATGTTATATCAGATTTAGAAGAATTCGTTTATGAAGAAATTAAGAGAAGGGTTTTCCACCGGCTCCTGTATGACAGGAGGTGCAGCGGCGGCAGCCTTGTGGCTGACCACGGGGCATTGTCCCCATGTAGTTGAGGTGGAGACACCCATTGGAAGAACCTTATATCTGGATGTGATTCCGAAGAAAAAAGGGACCTGTGGCATCATCAAGGACGCCGGAGATGATCCAGATGTGACTCACGGAAGTGAGATTATCACTTCTGTTGAGATTCTTGATCATGATGGACCAATCCATTTTGTGGGAGGTCCGGGAATCGGACGAATCACCCAGGAGGGGCTGAAGATTCCGCCGGGGGACTGGGCCATCAATCCGGTTCCAAGACAGATGACGGAAAAGGCCCTTCGCAAGATTATTGGAGAAAAAGCATGTGTAGTGACCGTAACTATTCCGGGAGGGGAAGAACTGGCTAAAAAGACCTTCAATCCTCGCCTTGGTATTGTGGATGGTTTGTCAATTCTGGGAACTACCGGTATCGTTCGCCCTATGAGTGAAGAAGCTATGAAGGATTCTTTGCTGGCGGAGCTTGACATGTATGCCAAACAAGGCTTTCATGAGATTCTTTTCGTCTTAGGAACCACAGGGGAGAATGCATTAAAAGCAGCCTATGGTGAGTTCAAATGCATCCTTCAAGTGAGTAATTACATCGGTTTTATGATAGAAGAAGCGGTGGAGCGTGGATTTACCACTATTTTAATCGGCGGCTTTGTGGGCAAGCTGGTAAAAGTGGCGTCTGGAACCATGAACACCCACAGTCATGTGGCTGATGGAAGAATCGAGACCATCTGCACTCATGTGGCACTCCACGGTGCTCCGGTGGAAGTGGTTCGAAAGATTTACGATTGCATCACCACCAAGGCAGCCATGAAAGTGGTGGAGGAAGAAGGCTATGGAGCCATCTGGCCAAATATCGCGGAGAAGGCATCCCGCTATTGTATGAAAACAGCCCATGAAATGGCGGAAGTGGGAATCATTTTCTTAGATGGAAATAATGAAATCCTGGCCCAGAGCAAAAATGCAGACTCCGTTCTTACAAAGGTAAAAAAATAAGGAGAACATCCATGAGTATGTTAACCATCGTTGGTATCGGTCCGGGAAATGCCGGGTATTTTATGCCGATTGCCAAAGAAAAAATGGAAAAAGCCCATACAGTCATCGCTGCAAGACGTATTCTTCCTATGCTTGAGGAAAAATGTGACAGCGAGACCACACAGTTTACGGTCATGGGTAAGATCAAGGATACTTTCCTTTTGATTGACCAACTGTTAAAAGAAGAAAAAGATGTTGTATTGACGGTTAGCGGAGATCCGCTGATGTACAGTCTTTACAAAACCATACAAAATGATCCAATCAGCGCAGACTGGAACATGGAGATCCTTCCGGGAATCGGCTCTTTGCAGATGCTTGGTGCAGCCTTCGGAGAAACTATGGAGGATGCCAAGCTTTTGAGTGTCCACGGAAGAAGCAAAAGTGCTGGCTCCATCGCCCTGGCAGTGACAGAGAATCCAAAAGTATTCTTTTTATGTAGCAAAGAACAAGGACCTGCCTGGCTTTCCCAGATTATGCTGGATTATGGCATGAACGATGTTACAGTTTATGCAGGATCTGATTTGTCTTATGATAACCAGCTTCTTGTAAGCGGCTCTCCAGAAGAGATGGCAAAGAAAGAATTCCCATCCCTTTGCGTCGCCATGATTAAAAACCCTTGTCCAAAGGAAGTCACAAGACCATGCTTCTTGTCTGACTCCGATTTTGAGAGGGATAAAACACCGATGACAAAGGAAGAGATTCGTGTGCTCATTCTTCACAAAATGAAGCTGCATCCGGATGATATCGTCTGGGATGTGGGGGCAGGAACCGGCTCCATCTCCATCGAGTGTGCAAGACAGGTACCATTTGGACAGGTACATGCCGTTGAAAGAAATGACCTGGCAATCTCTCTGATTGCAAAAAATAAAGAAAAATTTTCCACAGACAATCTGACCATCTGGCAGGGAGATGCTGCCGAGGAAGTGAAAAAGCTTCCTGTGCCAACAAAAGTATTTATCGGTGGAAGCGGCGGAAAACTGGCCCAGATCATGGAAGTGATCGCCAGCTTTGGAAGCCCTGTTCAGGTAACGGTTTCTGCAGTAACCATTGAAACCATTGCAGAATCCAATGAGATTCTTGGAAAATACGATCCAAACTTTGATGTGATCCAGGCAACGGTGGGAAGAGGCCGCAAGATTGGCAGCTACCACATCATGGACACAAACAATCCGGTGATGATCTTCACCGCTCAGATTGGCCACTAAGAAAATATTTTAAAAAAGCTGTTTACTCAAAATCTCCATTATGCGATTGTGAAGTCACAGCGGATGAATAGATTTCATAAAAATTAAGAAGGAGATTTGATACGATGAGTAAAAAAGCATTAGTTGTTGTAAGTTTTGGAACCAGTTTTGATGTAGCTATGCCAGCCATTGAGAATATCGAAGCAATCTGTAAAAAAGCATATCCTGATTATGATTTCTTCCGTGCATTTACTTCCGGAATGATCATCCGTAAGTTAAAAAGAACAAAAGATATCACCATCTTAAATCCAGATGAAGTGATGCAGAAATTGGTGGAAGAAGGGTATGAAGAAGTGCTTTGTCAGCCAACCCATATCATTAACGGTGTGGAAAATGACAAAATGATCAATATGCTTTCAAAATATAAAGAAGAAATTCCGGTTATCCGCATCGGCAGTCCACTTCTTACAGAAGAATCTGACTATGCGACATCCTGTGAAATCGTTATGAATGAGCTGGACCATTCTTTAGAAAGCAACGAAGCTTTTGTTCTCATGGGACATGGAACCGAACATTATGCCAACAGTGCTTATTGCCAGTTTGAAAATATGCTTCGTGATATGGGACATGAAAATACATATGTTGGTACAGTGGAAGGCTTCCCAAGTCTTGACTATGTCATTGGCCGTCTTAGAAGAAGAAATATTGAAAAGGTTACTATCATGCCATTGATGATCGTGGCAGGTGACCATGCAAGAAATGATCTGGCAGGTGCAGAAGCTGATTCCTGGGATTCCATCCTTAAGGCAGAAGGCTTCAAAACATCTGTAATTTTAAAAGGACTTGGCGAAATTGACGCCATTGGCGACCTTTTTGTAAAACATTTAGAAGAAGCAAAACAGATCTAGAGACATAATCTGGATTTATTGAATAGGAGACTGATATGAAAGGTAAATTGTACGGAATTGGCGTAGGCCCTGGAGATCCGGAATTATTAACATTAAAAGCGAAACGACTGATTGAGGAATGTGACTACGTTGCAGTTCCTGTAAAAAAAGCCGGGGAGGATAGCGTTGCCCTTAATATTGCAAAGGGTGCTGTAGAGATTCCAGAGGATAAAGTCATCGAGATTCTTTTTACCATGAACAAGGATAAAGAAAAACGTGAAAAATGCCGTCAGGAAGCAGCCAATGAGATCGCTAAAATCTTGGACGAAGGCCATTCCATTGCCATGCTTGCTCTTGGTGATATCGGTATTTACAGCACATATTCTTACGTACACAAACGTTTGATCAATGCAGGCTACGAAGTGCAGATGATTTCTGGTATTCCATCTTTCTGTGCAGGTGCCAGTACTGCAAATATTTCCATCGTTGAAGGAAATGAAGGTTTTGGTGTAATTCCATCTTTAAAAGGAATCGATCAGGTAGAAAAAGCTATGGCAGTTTTTGATAACCTTGTAATCATGAAGGTTGGAAATCATGTCAAAGAGGTTTATGACATTTTAAAAGCACAGGGCAAAGAAGACAATGCCATCATTATCAGTAACGTGGGAATGGAAGGAGAATACGTTGGTCCATTGCTCCCAGAACGTGAGTATGGATATTTCACAACGATGATTATTAAAAATGAATTATAATACCATCGTCATTGCGGGAACGAAAGATTCAAGAGAAGTCATCGAACAGCAGTTAAAGGAAGGAAAAAGTATTCTTGCCTGTGTTGCCACAGATTTAGGTGCAGAAATGCTGGAAGAGTATGGGATTGATCTCCATGTAGGACGATTGGACCTTTCTGGCTTTCTCCAGCTATTCAAAGAAAATCCTTGCGATAAGATCATCGATGCGTCTCATCCATTTGCTAAAATTGTTACCGATACGGTAATCAAGGCAGCAGAAGAATTGGGAATCCCTTATGAACGCCATGAAAGAAATCATCTTACCTATGATTATGACAAGATTATCTCCGTGGCGGATATGGAGGAAGCTATTGCGGTTCTCAATAGCATGGAGGGAAATATCTTTCTGACAACAGGAGTCAATACCTGTGGTGCTTACCAAAAGGGTGTGAGCGACGCCAAGAACAGAGTCTATGTCCGTGTGTTAGATAATGCCGCATCTTATGAGGGATGTGAAAAAGCCGGATATGACAAGGAGCATGTTTTTGGAGAGATGCCTCCTTATAGTGTGGAGGATAATCTGAGACTGATCCGAAAAACTAATGCGACCGTCATGGTATCGAAAGACAGTGGTGCCACCGGCGGTGTGGATGTGAAGGTAAATGCCTGTAAAGAAGCAGGAATTCCGATGGTTTTAATTCGCAGACCACAGTAGTATCCATATGGAAAAGAGATGACATTTATGAATCAAAAACAGAAGATGCCAAGGATTATGTTTGCCGGAGCCAATAGTGGCTGTGGAAAAACAAGCATAACCTGTGGTGTATTACAGGCTTTGGTGGACAGAGGCATGTCCATTCAGGCTTATAAATGCGGGCCGGATTACATCGACCCCATGCTGCACAGCCATATCACAAAAGGAACGTGCAGAAATTTAGATCCATTTTTCTCCACAGGAGAGGATCTCAGGTACCTCATGGCTAAAGATAGTGCTAAAGTGGATTTTTCCGTGGTGGAAGGCGTTATGGGCTACTATGATGGTATCGGTGTATCCTGTGAGAAAAGCACTTACACGGTATCGGTGGAGACAAAAACTCCAGTCATTCTTATTTTTAATGTGAAAGGAATGTCTCACACCATGATTCCTTTGATCAAAGGTATGATCGAATACCAGAAAAATCCGGTCAAAGGTGTGATTTTGAACCGTTGCAGTAAGGGTATGTTCCAGATGATGAAGCCGGAGATTGAAAAAGCTCTTCCGGTAAAAGTTGTGGGATATTTCCCACCGAAAGAGGGAATCTACATCGGCAGCCGTCATTTAGGGCTCATGACTGCAGCAGAAATCCAGAATTTGGATGAGGTTTTGGCCGTGCTTGGCGATACTGCCAGAGAAGGCATCGATTTGGATGCAATCCTGGCCATTGGTCAGGAAGCTGCAGAACTTCCGGTGGTAGAAAAAGTAATTCCGGAGAAGAAAAAAGCGAGAATTGCTGTGGCCATGGACAAGGCATTTTGCTTCTATTATCAGGAAAACTTAGAGATTCTTGAGGAGATGGGAGCGGAGCTGGTTCCATTTAGCCCGGTCAATGATATAAAGCTTCCGGAGGATATTGGCGGCATCTATCTTGGTGGCGGATATCCAGAAACTTACCGAAAAGAACTGGCAGAAAATGATTCCATGCGTCAGGCCATTCGTGCAGCGGCAGAAGAAGGAAAACCAGTTTTTGCAGAATGTGGAGGTTTTATGTATGCCTGTGACCATCTCATTGAGCTAGATGGCAGCAGTGAACCGATGTTGGGACTGATTCCTACGGATGTTCAGATGACCAGTAAGTTATCCATGCAATTTGGCTATGTGACCCTGACCGGTCAAAAAGACAGTTCCTTTATCAAAAAAGACGAGGAAATCCACGTCCATGAATTCCATTATTCCAAAGCCATCAAGCGTGGGGACCAGGCCGTCATGACAAAGTCCACCGGCAGAAAATGGGAAGGGCTTTACGTGGAAGGAAATGTTTTAGCCGGATATCCACATTTTTATTTCCATAACTGTAAAGAAGTTGCCAGACGTTTTGTCGATATGGCAGCAAGATTCTAATGGAAGAAAAGAGAAAACTATGAAATTAATCTATGCTATGATCCTGGGCTTCGCCATCGATCTTCTGGTGGGGGATCCCCATGGATTGATTCATCCGGTCCAGATCATCGGATGGTTTATCACAAAAATAAAAAATGGAATGCAGCATATGATCTATGGCTGCTCCTACCAGGAAGTGAAGGAGAAGAATCTCCCAAGAAAAGAAAAAGCAGAGCTGCTTTGTGGCTATGTGCTGACGCTGGTGATCGTGCTTGGTACATTTGCTGTAGTTTACGGCATTCTTTTTCTGGCTGGTAAAGTTCATCCAATGCTTGCTTTTGCTTTGGAAACCTTCTTTATATATCAGATTCTTGCGACAAAAAGTCTTAAAAAAGAATCTATGAAAGTTTATTACAAACTAAAAGAAGGAGACCTCGCCGGAGCGAGAGTGGAAATTTCTTATCTGGTTGGAAGAGATACCATGGAACTTGATGAGAGCGAAGTGGCCAAAGCTGACGTTGAGACCATCGCGGAGAATACTGCAGATGGAATCATCGCGCCACTTTTCTTTATTGCTCTTGGAGGCGCACCTCTGGGATTTGCCTATAAAGCAGTAAATACTCTGGATTCCATGGTGGCTTACCGCAATGAGGAGCTGATTCATATTGGGCATGCTTCCGCCCATTTAGATGATATCTGCAACTTTATTCCTGCAAGAATCGCAGCGGTTTTAATGATTTTATCCAGTGCGATTTTACGATTTGACACCAAAGGTGCCATCCGTATCTTTAAGAGAGACCGTTTTAATCACCTGAGCCCAAACAGTGCACAGACAGAAGCGGTTGCGGCCGGGGCACTGAATATTCAGCTGGGTGGAACCCATCTTTACTTTGGTAAGCCGGTTGTAAAACCAACCATTGGAGATGATATCCGTCCGGTAGAGTACGAAGATATTAAAAGAACCAATCAAATGTTATATGTCAGTGCCACCTTAATGCTGGTACTTGGCGTAGGAATTGCGGCTTTGATCGCATTTCTTGTGTAACTTGCAAATAAAACGAAAACAGAGGGTTTTAAGATGAAGAAAGATTCACATGGCGGAAATATATATAAAAAAGCGAAAGAACTGGGAATTCGGGAAGAGGATATCCTTGATTTTTCTGCCAATATCAGTCCATTGGGACTCCCACAGGAGATCCGTGAAGCTATGATCCAGGCCGTCGATGGGATTATCAACTACCCGGATCCGGAATGCATGGAACTTCGAGAGGCCATAGCAGCCTGTGATCATGTGGAGGAGGAATGGATTGCCTGCGGAAACGGAGGAGCAGATCTTCTTTATCGAATTGCCTTTGGTTTAAAACCGAAAAAAGTCCTTCTTCCGGTCCCAGCCTTTGTGGAATACGAGGAGGCCTTGACAGCTTCTGGAGCAGAGATGGTTTACGTCCCTATGGATGAGACCATGCTGCCAGGGGAGGAAGTCATTGATCAGATTACGGAGGATATCGATTTGATTGTTCTCTGCAATCCAAACAATCCAACCGGGCTTTTAGTGAATAGAGATTTTATTATTCGCGTTATTGAAAAAGCTGCCTTAGTTGGAGCCAAGCTTCTTCTTGATGAATGCTTCCTGGAAATATGTAGCAGGGAAGAAGCATACACTTTAAAACCATACCTTGGTCACTACCATAATCTGATGATTTTAAAATCATTTACCAAGCTGTATGCAATCCCAGGGGTAAGACTGGGTTACCTTTTAAGTAGCAATTCAGATTTAATTGCTTCGGTAAACCATGCCGGACAGGCCTGGTCTGTAAGCACCATGGCCCAGAAAGCAGGGGTTTGTGCTTTATCCTTAGCAGAATACAAACAGGCTGTCATTGATAAGGTGGCAGAGGAGCTTACTTTTATGAAGGAGCGAATGAAAGCGTTGCCAATCCGTCTTTATGATGGACAGGCCAACTATCTCTTTTTCCGTGCTCCGGGCTGTACGGATTTGGATCGTCGTTTGGAAAAGAAAGGCATCATGATAAGAAATTGTAGCAATTATGTGAATCTTACCAATGATTACTGGAGAGTTGCGGTAAAGGACCGGGCATCCAATGAACGACTTATTGCTGCCTTAAAAGAAGTATTTTAAAGAAGAGAATAAGGGTTCTAAGGGACCGTATTGATAGAAAAAGAAACAGGAGGATCGTTATGGCAAAAGCAATTATGGTGCAGGGTACCATGTCAAATTCCGGTAAAACATTTGTTACTGCCGGATTATGCCGTGTATTTAAGCAGGACGGCTACCGCGTTGCACCTTTTAAATCCCAGAATATGGCATTGAATTCCTATATCACAAAGGAAGGTCTCGAGATTGGACGTGCCCAGGCCATGCAGGCTGAGGCAGCGATGATTGAGCCAACCCATTGGATGAATCCAATCCTGTTGAAACCAACTTCCCACATGGGATCCCAGGTCATCGTAAATGGTGAAGTTTATGATAATTTAAGTGCACAGGAATATTACAAGATGAAAGATAATCTGGCACCAGCAGTAAAAGCAGCTTTTGATCATCTTGCGTCTGAAAATGATATCATCGTCATCGAAGGTGCCGGCTCCCCAGCGGAGATCAATCTGGCAGAAAATGATATTGTAAATATGGGCATGGCAAAAATGGCCGATGCTCCGGTTATTCTTGTGGCTGATATTGACCGTGGTGGTGTTTTTGCTTCCGCTTATGGAACGGTAAAGCTTCTTCCTCAGGAAGACCAGGACCGTTTCTGTGGTATTGTCATCAACAAATTCCGTGGAGATGTGGAGATTTTAAGACCAGGTCTTAAGATGTTAGAAGATCTGACAGAGAAACCGGTTCTCGGTGTTCTTCCACTGGAAAAAATCGATGTGGATGATGAGGATAGCTTATCCGATCGTCTCAATCAGAAAACTATCACAGAAGGAATTGATGTGGCAGTAATCCGCCTTCCACACATTTCCAATTTCACGGATTTTAGTGTATTTGAATTGATTAATGGCGTATCTTTACGCTATGTTACCGATAAAAAAGAATTGGGCACACCGGACCTTATCCTTCTTCCTGGTACCAAAAATACCATGGCAGATATGGAATGGCTTATTGAGAGCGGTTTGGAAGGTGCCATCATCCGCCAGGCAAGAAATACAAGAGTTATCGGTATTTGCGGTGGCTTCCAGCTTCTTGGAAAAGAACTCCACGATCCAGATGGCGTAGAGCACGGTGGAGACATGCGAGGGCTTGGCATTCTTGATACTTCCACTGTATTCCAGGGAGGAAAAACCAGAACCCGTATCCATGGAACCATCGATGAGAACCGTAATATTTACGGCATGGAAAACCGCGATGTTGAAGGCTATGAGATTCATATGGGTCTTACCACGAACCTTGGTTCTGCCATTCCGATGATTACTTTAGAAGATGGTCGTGTGGATGCTTACATGACAGAAGATGGAAGAATCTGGGGAAGCTACCTCCATGGAATCTTTGATAACGAAGATCTGGTATTCGCCTTAGTTCACGATATTATGCGTGAAAAGGGTATCGATCCAGAAGCAAATGAGCTGAGTATCGCAGAATACAAAGAGATTCAGTATAATAAATTGGCAGACTTAATCCGCAATAATCTGGATATGGATCAGATTTATTCCATTCTTTTTGGTGGACAAAAGGAAGAAAATGTGGATAAAGTCGAAGAAAAATCCGCAAAATGTGGATGCGCAAACCTTCCGGATGACACCTCCGGAGAAGGTTTGCTTCATCTTTATTGCGGGGATGGCAAAGGAAAAACCACTTGCTGTATGGGATTATTAACCCGCGCAGCCGGCAGTGGTAAAAAGGTTCTTCTCCATCAATTCTTAAAGGATAACGAATCCAGCGAGAGAAAGCTGGTGGAAAAATTCCCTGGAGTAAAAGTAATCCCAAGCTTAGCCCTTGATAAATGGACCTTCCAGATGAATGAGGAAGAGCTTAGGGATCTTCGCGAAAAGAATGATAAGATTTTAGAGGATATCGTTGCACAGGCAGCTTCCTTTGACATGATCGTCATGGATGAAGCCCTCTATGCCATTGATAAAAATCTTTTATCCGAAGATAAAGTGATTGAATTTATTGAGAAAAAACCAAGACACCTTGAAGTAGTATTAAGTGGAAGAAATCCTTCCGAACGTATGCAGGAGCATGCAGATTATATCTCTGAAATCTGCAAGAGAAAGCATCCATTTGACAGGGGCGTTTCCTCCCGATTAGGAATTGAAAAATAATGGCTTACTTTCCAATATTTACGGACCTTTCTCATCAGAAATGTATCATTTTTGGTGGAGGAAAGGTCGCGTTTCGAAAAATAGAATCCTTGATGAAATACGATGCGGATGTGGAAGTCATTTCTTTGGATTTTGATCCGGAAATTGAAAAGATTTTGCCGGAGGACAAACTGCATCAGGAAGCAATCGAGAAGGATAATATGCTTTCCTGGCTTTCCCAAGCAGATTTTGTCATCGCAGCTACCAGCAGCAGAAGGATCAATCAATCTATTTCAAGCTGGTGTCATGAAAATCATATTTTGGTGGATGTCATTGATGCACCGGGAGAATGTACTTTCCTCTTCCCTTCCATTGTAAAAAGGGGAGAGATCAGTATCGGAATTAATACAGGTGGGAAAAGCCCTATTGTATCCAAGAAGATCCGTCAGGAGATTGAAAAAGCAATCCCGGAATATTACGGGGAGATAGCGGATCAGCTTGGTCAGGTAAGAATTTATGTGAAGGAACATTTTCCAGAAGAAGGGGATCGCCGTCGCATCTTAAAAGAAGTAGCGGGACAGGCTTTTGTCAGAGAGAGAGCTCTTCTTGAGGAAGAATTACTTGAGATTCTTAAGTAAGAGGGCCCATTTCTTTCATCCGCAGGACTTAAAGCAAGAAATAAATTTTCATTGCAAGGAAAACTGATTTGTTGTATTCTACAAGTTAGGTTATCAACATCAAAATTAAATGTTAGGATATAGAAGAATGATTCAACTTGTAGAAGATCAATTAGATATTGACACTTACCTTCGTCTGAGACAGGCGGTGAACTTTAAACCATTGACCAGAGATCAGGCCCAGAGAGCGCTCAGTAATAGTCTGTATATTTTGACAGCCTACATGGATGGCAAAGCGGTCGGTATGGGTCGAATCGTGGGAGATGCTTCGGTGGTTTGCTATGTTCAGGATCTTATCATCCTGCCGGAAGTACAGGGTCAGGGAATCGGAGGATTGATTCTTGAGACTTTGAAAAAGTTCGTCATCAACATTGGATTTGAAGGAACAACCATGATGTTCTGCCTCATGTGTGCAAAAGGCAGAGAACATTTTTATGAAAAACATGGTTTCATTGCCAGACCGACGGAGAATCTTGGCCCGGGAATGATCACATATCTGGAGCTGTAAAGGACAGCTTCACCATGAAAGAGGAGGAAAAGATATGATTAGAAGAAGAAGATTAAGATCCAGCGCAGGAATGAGAGCATTGGTTCGCGAGACATCCGTAGTTGTTAACGATCTCATTTACCCTCTTTTTGTCGTAGAAGGAGAAAACCAGAAGAATCCAATTCCATCCATGCCTGGAATCTATCAGTTCAGCTTAGACCGCATCGATGAAGAATTGGACCGCATCCGCGAAGCGGGTGTTATGGGTGTTCTTTTATTCGGTATTCCAGAACACAAAGATGAAGTAGGATCCGAAGCTTATAACGAACATGGTATCATCCAGGAAGCCATCCGTTATATCAAAAAAGTATTTCCTGAGCTTGTTGTAATCGCTGACATCTGTCTTTGCGAATACACATCCCATGGCCACTGTGGTCTCATTGAAAATGGAGAAATCTTAAATGATGCGACTCTTCCACTTCTTGCAAAAACAGCGGTAACCTGTGCACAGGCAGGTGCTGACATGGTAGCTCCATCCAACATGATGGATGGTCATGTAGAGGCAATCCGTGAAGCATTGGATGAAGCAGGTCTTCAGACAACACCAATCATGGCTTACAGTGCAAAAATGGCTTCCGGTTACTACGGACCATTCCGTGATGCAGCACATTCCGCACCAGGATTTGGCGATCGTAAAACTTACCAGATGGATTACCATAACCCAAGAGAAGCAATGCGTGATATCTGGGATGATATTGATGAAGGTGCTGACATCATCATCGTTAAACCAGCACTCGCTTACCTTGATATCTTAAAAACAGCTTCCATGGAAACCAATATGCCTCTTGCAGCATACAATGTAAGTGGGGAATACTCCATCGTAAAAGCTGCAGCAGCCAACGGCTGGGTAGATGAAAAGAAACTGGTTATGGAAAATATGATCGGTATGAAACGTGCCGGCGCACAGATGATCATCACTTACCACGCACTTGATGTGGCAAAATGGATCAAAGAAGGATATTAAGAAAAATTCAAATCGTTACTTTTTTACGACAGGCCCATGTAATGAACATGGGTCTGTTTTTTGTAAAATTATCGTAAAAATAATGTGTTGAAAAGATATGTTTTCGTAGTATATAATACTAAATTGATGGAATTTTAGTGAAATATTTAAAATAGAATAGGAAGAGAAGATATGATTCATTCAATGAAAAGAGGAAGTGCCCGTTTTCTTTTCAGTGCGATTTTTTTGGGGATTCTTCTCCTTCTTCTGGGGCTTTTTGTCTCCACTGGCATTTATTCCGGAGTGAAATTCTCCGAGGAGAAAGGAATGACAAAAATTTATCTGGAAAGGAAGCGTTTTTTTGCGGATCAATGTCAGGCATTATCCATAGAAGGAAAGTGTTTGATTATAAAAGAAGGGGGAATCTATCAATTATCCGGCATCATGGATGATGGTCAGATTATTGTGGATGCGGATAAAGAGGAGAAAATCACTTTGAAATTAGACTCCGTTGATATCACTTGTAAAGATTCTGCTCCTCTGTTTGTGAAATCTGCAGATCAGGTGGTAATCAAATTAAAAAAGGGCAGTGTTAATTATTTTAGAGATGGTTCGGAATATAAAGAAGTGGCCGACGGAAAGATTCAGCCTAGAGCCTGTATCGATTCCAGAGAAGATCTAAAGATTAAAGGTCCTTATGGAAGCCTTATCGTGGAAGGCAATTATAAACATGGAATCTGCAGCAGTGATGATCTCAAAATAAAAAGTGGTAACATAGAGATTCATGCAGTAAATACTGCATTAAAAGGCAAAGATTCTGTGAAAATCATCGATGGAAAGCTGGTATTAGATGCTGGAAAAGATGGAATCTATAGTGATCAAATTGTCAGGTTAGAAAAAGGACAGATTGCCATCAAAGCAAGTCGCTATGGAATCTTTGGCAGAGAAAGTTTGAATTTTTCTACGGATTGTCAGGTTACCATAGAGGGAAGCCTGTCCCCGGTGGCAGGAAATGATTTTCTTGCATTGCCAGAATCCATTCAGATCATAGAAAATAGTGAACCAACAGATTCAAAAGAATAGAAGGAAAAACGATGGCAGATATAACAGTATTTCAAAGACATGAGAAAAAGTTTTTGATGGATGTGGAGACCATGGAAAGAATCCTTCCTGAAATCAAAAAACATATGGATCCTGATAAGTATTGCCAAAATGGACGGACTTATGCCATCAGTAACCTGTATTTTGATACAGAAAATAATGATGTGATTCGGGAATCTTTACAAAAACCATTTTATAAAGAAAAATTACGAATGCGCTGCTACGGTGTACCCAAAAACGACCAGTCGCAGGTGTTTTTGGAAATTAAAAAGAAAGTCAATAAGGTTGTGACAAAGCGCCGCGTCAAATTAACATACGGAGAGGCAAAACTCTTTCTCTATTATGGAATCTTTCCAGAGACGGATGATTATATGACCAATCAGGTGCTGAAAGAGATTCAGTATTATCTGACCCATAAAAATGTATATGCTTCCACCAGGATTTCCTATGACAGGCATGCATTTTTTGATCGGGAGGACAGTAGTTTTCGTCTGACTTTTGATGAGAATCTTTTTTATTTGAAAGGAGAATGTCCCGACAATATCAAAGATTTTATCAAAGGGCTTGCAAAGCCTGGTGGTGTAAATTATCAGGATTCCCGCAAAGGAAAGCGAATTATACCGGAACATCTTCGTCTGATGGAGGTTAAGGTGAGCAATGCTTATCCCATGTGGTTTGCCAGACTTTTGAGCGATGATGGGATTTTTGCCACATCTTTTTCCAAATATGGGGTGTCCTACAAACACGAACTGTTAAATGATGAATCTTTTGATTCTGAAATGTTTGATGTCTTATCTCATATTTAAAAGGCAGATCATGGAAAAGAGAAAATTAAAAAGAGAAATATGAATCGAAAAAGGAGAAAATTATGTTATTAGCAAATGGATTGCTTTCTGTATTTGATGCAGATATTGCAATGAATGTCAGCCCAATGAGCTTTTTACTGATCTTACTATCTTCCATCTTATGTGGCTTAGTAATCAGCGGGGCATATGTTTTTCATAAAAGAAATGATGTGTTACAAGGCGGAATGGCCATTGTCATGGTAATTGTTCCAGCCGCCGCAGGTATTGTTATTATGCTGGTCGGAAGAAATATCGCAGCAGCCCTTGGCTTAAGTGGTATCTTCGTTTTAGTTCGTTTTCGAAGTGCAGCGGTGGAAAGCAAGGATTTGGGTTATCTTTTTGTATCCATTTGCTCCGGAGTCTTAAATGGTTGTGGCTACGTGGCCTATGCCATTATATTTACAGGTATTTTAGTGCTTCTGATTTCTGTTTTAGAGTTCGCAGGCTGGGGGCAGACCAGTGGAAAGCCGATGTTGTTGAAGATTTGGGTGCCGGAATCCCTTGATTTTCAGGGAGTATTTGAACCGGTTTTACGCCAGCATACGGAAGAATATACGCTTCTTATGGTGCGTACCACTGATTTTGGTTCCAATTGTGAACTTCGATATCGTCTGATTCCCAAAAAAGATATGAAACAGAAACAGCTTTTGGATGATATTCGTACTAGAAATGGCAATATGAATGTGGTGCTGATCATCGCTCCTCAGATTGTGGAGCGAAATAGTAAACAGGTATTATAAATGAGAAGAAAACGAAAGTTTTTTATGAAAAATAACAAAGGGTATCTGGTTCTGCTTCTCATGATGATTCTGGCAGCTGCCTGTTTTGGCCTGTTAAAAGAAGTTACCAGATATGGCAAAGATGAAAAGGAAGCCGGTAAGCGAAATTATGGGGTCATGGAGGTAATCTGCCCGAAACTTAGTGAGAGTGCAGATGCTTTTCTGATCTTGGAAGGAAAGCATGCAATTTTGATTGATACTGGTGTGACTCAGGATACA
The DNA here is from genome assembly GCA_030531555.1 of Eubacteriales bacterium. GTDB lineage: Bacteria > Bacillota > Clostridia > Lachnospirales > Lachnospiraceae > Anaerobutyricum. The sequence goes on from JAUNNI010000003.1 coordinate 54,240, forward strand.
GAAACTCTTCTTGCCATGTTGGAGCAATACGAGGTGAATCATTTGGATGCCCTGATTCTTACCCATTATGATAAAGATCACATCGGAGGTGCTGCAGGGGTACTCAAAGCTCTTACTGTGGAAAAGTGCTATATGACCTGTGGCTCGGAAGATAGTGCAGAGTATAGAGCATTTATGGATGCTTTAGTAGAAAATGGGGCGGAGCAGATTCTTCCAACAACAACCCTTACTGTACAAAATCAGGATAGTAGCTATACAATCTATCCACCGCTATCTTATACCTATGAAAAAAACAATGACAACAATCGTTCCCTGATTGTCACATTTTCCTATGAAGGAAAACACCTTCTTTTTGCGGGGGATGCGCAAGGATTGCGTATGAACGAGTATTTAAAACAGCAATATGATGGCAGCTCTTTTGATTTTGTGAAGATTCCTCATCATGGAAGAAATAAAAAGCCGGTGGAACTGCTGCTGAAAAAAGGGATTCCTTCTCTTGCGTTAATTACTTCGTCAGAGGAAGAGCCGGCGGACGAAGATCTTGTGGAACAATTAAATCAAGCTGGAATCACTGTGGCTTATCCAAAAGATGGGAATGTCATTGTTCAGGTTGATCAGGAAGGAATTCGATTTCTTCCGTAGAAATGGAGTGAAAATTGAAAAATCGAAGAATAAAAGAAAAACATATGGTATGTGCTCTGGCTCTATGTCTTGTGACTTTCTTTCTTGTGGCCTGCGCTTCCATGAATTCTTCCAATAAACAAACAGAAGAGACAAAAGAAGTTCTACGAAAAGAACCGGTCTTTTCCAAGGCAAGTGGCTTTTACAGTAAGGAAGTAACTCTTAGCATGGAGGCGGAAGAAGGAACGAAAATCTATTATACTTTAGACAGCACTACTCCAACCGTAAAATCTAGTGAGTATCAAGGGGAAATCCTTTTAAAAGATCCTTCCTCTGAGCCCAATCGTTATGCCTATACGCCAGAATTTTCCCCATATCGAACAGAGCCTGCTGCAGCAGGAGAGCCTCAGGTGGCTCCCGGCTATTATGCCCGCTATGAATCTTTAAAAAAAGAAGTTGATAAATGTGTGGTTGTCCGTGCCATAGCTGTGGACGCAGATGGCAATACCAGCCCGGTAAAAACGGCTACTTATTTTATAGATTATGAGAAAAAAAGTGGTTATACGGGCATTTCTGTACTTTCTGTTGTGACAGATCCCGACGGCTTGTTTGGTGATGAGAATGGAATCATGGTAAATGGCAAAAAGTACAAAGAGGCATTGGCCAGTGGCAAATTAAATGGAATCACAGATACCCATATCTTAAGAGAGTACACCAATGCTTTTACCGGTAGAGGAAGAGATTGGGAACGAGAGGTTCATGTGGATTATTTTGCAGAAGGCGGGCAGGATCTTACATTTTCTCAGGAGGCAGGGATTCGCCTCCATGGAAATCAGTCCCGTGTTGCGGAAGAACAAAAATCCTTTAATCTTTATGCCAGAAAAGAATACGATGGCAATAAAACATTTTTAAGTCCTTTTTATGGGGATGGCATCCTCTCTGATCGAATTACCCTCATGAAGGGGGATGATATTCTAAACTATTATCTTTCTGATGCGATAGATGATCCCGATGCCCATTCTCAGAAATATACCATGACCCAGCTTTTTATTGATGGGGAATACTGGGGACTTTATGCCATTCAGGAACGTTATAACAGCAAGGAATATATGAAAACCCGTTATGGATTAGCGAAAGGGGAGTACAGTTTATTTTCCGGGCAACACTATGGATTCGACTATAAAAAAGGAGATAAAAATGCGACAAAAACATCCTTACATCTTCTTAGAGATTATATTCAAACCCATGATTTGTCTGACGAAAAGGAATACAAGAAGCTTTCTTCCATGATGGATGTGGATAGCTTTATCCGTCATTATGCTCTCCATCTCTATATCAATGACCAGGATTGGAGCTGGCATAAGAATCTGTATATTATGCTTCACCATAATAAATGGTATTGGCTGCCTTATGATCTTGATTATGGCGCAGGCAGCCATGATAATTCCAAAGCTTATATTAACAGCTTTACTTGCAACCGCCTTACGGGAATAGATTCTTTGAGAACAGATCCCTTTTTCCCATATTTGATAAAAAATAAGGACTTCTGTAACCAGTTTATCCAGACTTTCCTGGACTTCTCTAACGAAATCTTCCGAAAAGATCTGGTGGAAAAGGATAAAAAAGCCTTTCTTTCCAGTTACAAGGATGCTATTGCCAAAAGTGTGGCACGCTATCCTGGTCAGGAGAGAGAAGGAATCATGCAGGGATGCAGCTGTTATGAGGCATGCTGGAACAATACCGTGTCCTTTTTTGCACAGCGTCCGGATTATGCGATTTCTCAGCTGAAAGATTATTTTGGAATCGCTCAGCCACTTGTCAAGGTGATTGTGAAGGTAAATGATTGTCAAGGTGGCAGTATTCATTTTAACAGCATCTGTCCAAATCTTGGGGAGAAGGGCAGCTGGAGTGGCTCTTACTTTGCAAATATTCCAGTGAAACTTACTGCCAAGCCAAAAGATGGATGGAAATTTGTCGGGTGGCAATGCGAAGGTGGAAAAGTGCTGGATGATAGCAATCCTTCCACAAGTCTTACTTTTGAAAGTAATGTTACGGTGACCGCAATTTTTGAGAATATGTCCCAAAATTAATAATTGGAATGGTTGACGTGTGACACCCTGTCATATATAATGTGTGACAGGGTGTCATTTTGTGCTTTTTACCTTGGCACATTGTATGACACAAGGAGTATATAGAAGAAAGGCAAAGAGGAAGAAAAAGATGACCAAATTATTTGTTAAAAAACCCTTCCTGACATTGGTAACCATTGTGGTTGTTATCACCATCGGTATCGTCAGCCTCACAAAGATGCAGACTAACCTGATGCCGGATATGGAGCTTCCATATATGATCGTTATCGTCACAGATCCCGGTGCATCACCGGAAGAAGTGGAGGAGGAAGTCATTAAGCCGTCGGAGAGTGCTCTGGGTACCATCAGTGGTGTGGAGAATCTCCGAAGTACCGCATCGAATAACTACGGTTATATCATGCTGGAATTTGCGGAAGACACTGATATGAATTCTGCTCTGGTCCGTGTGTCTCAGGCAGTCAATACCATTTCCTATCCGGAAGGTTGTGGTACACCAAATATCATGGAGATTGGTGTTGATATGATGGCTACCATGTATGCCAATGTCAACTATGAAGGCAAAGATATCAAGGATCTTACCAAATTTTCTGAGAAGATTGTTCAGCCTTATCTGGAGAGACAGGATGGCGTGGCCAGTGTTTCTGCAACGGGTGGTATCGTGAATACGGTGGAAATCCGACTCAATCAGGAAAAAGTGGATAAGATCAATAAGAAATTATCAGACTATGTGGAAAATAAGCTGGATGATGCTCAGAGTGAGATCGATGAAGGTCTTGATAAGATTGAATCTGGCGAGAGCACTTTGAAATCTCAGCAGAAAAAGCTGGAAAAAACCCAGAAAACTACCAATGAAAAATTGGGAAATGCAAACACACAGCTTAATAAAGCACAGTCTACAAAAGCAGCTTATGAAGCGAACCTTAACTCTTTAAAGACCAGTGAGGCTGCATTAAATGCAGAGAAAAAGGCCTATGAAGACGCCAAGATTGAAGAGAATTATAATCAGCTGGATTCTGCATTTGCAGGCTTCCAGGCAGGACTTGGAGAGATGGCCGCTGCTGCCGGTATCGAGATTCCAAGTAGTGTAAAAGACTGTATCAGTCATCCGGATAAACTTAATAAGTTTAAAGAATGGATGACTAGCATGGGAATGGGTGAACAGGTAGCACCATTTACAGTGGAGACCATGAAACAGCTCAGTGATGCCAAAGATCGCCTTCCACAGATTGATACAGAGCTTTCCAATTTAAAGACAGAAATCATGGCAGCACAGACCATGGTGGACCAGATCAACAAACAGTTAAAAGATTTGGACAAACAGCAGGCAGCTGCCATCGCTGGCGGATATGCGGCAGCCTCTGCATTTGGTGCCGGACAGGCACAGATGTCCGCAGCACAGTCTCAGCTTGAAAGTGCGAAAACTCAGTTAGAAAGTGCGCAGGATCAGTTAGATGATTCCATCGAAACTGCACTGAAGAATGCGAACATCGATAAACTGATCAGCTTAGATACCCTTTCCAGCTTGATCTATGCACAAAACTTTGCCATGCCTGCCGGTTATGTCGATGATAAGAACGATAACCAATGGCTGGTAGAGGTCGGCGACAAATACGAAGACGTTGATACATTAAAGAAAATGGTCCTCGCTAAGATTGATGGCGTAGGTACAATCCGTGTTTCTGATGTGGCAGATGTTGTGGTCATTGATAATGCCGATGAAAGTTTCTCCAAAGTAAATGGAGAGGATGCCCTCATGCTGGCTATTTTCAAATCATCCACAGCAAGTACCGGTGAGGTTTCCAAAAATATTCAGGAAGCGTTCACTGAGCTGGAGGATAAATACGAAGGACTTTCCTTTACCATCATGATGAATCAGGGCGATTATATTGACCGTATCATCGACAGTGTACTTAGCAGTATCCTTCTCGGTGCAGCACTTGCGGTATTGGTTCTTGCTTTATTCCTGCGTGATGTTCGTCCGACCATTGTTGTTGCATTCAGTATTCCATTTAGTGTACTTTTTGCAATCATCCTTATGTACTTTACAGGAATTACCATTAATGTTATGTCTTTAGGTGGTCTGTGTCTCGGTATCGGTATGCTGGTAGATAACTCCATCGTAGTCATGGAAAATGTATACCGATTAAGAAACCGTGGATACTCTGCCCCAATGGCAGCTGTTTATGGAGCAAAACAGGTTGCAGGACCAATCATTGCTTCCACTATCACAACCGTTTGTGTATTCCTTCCAATGGTATATACTTCCGGTATTGTAAGTCAGCTGATGATTCCGTTTGCGTTCACCATTTCATTTGCTTTGGCAGCATCTCTCTTAGTTGCGCTTACGGTTGTACCATCTCTTGGCTTTGTTATGCTTCGTAAAACCAAGAATAAAAAATCAAAAATATATGAAAAAATTCAGGATCTCTATGGAAATGTTTTGGCCTTCTGTCTTCGATTCAAGATTGTGCCACTTCTCATCTCTATTGTATTGCTTGCTTTCTGTACCATGCGATTAAGCACGACAGGGCTTGCTCTCTTAGATGATATGGAAAGTAACCAGATTACAGGTTCTTTAACTATGGATGACGAATGTGACAAAGAAACCGCTTATGCCACAGCGACAGAAGCCATGGAACGCATTCAGAAAGTGGATGGTGTATCCCGTGTCAGCATGATGGATGGCAGTGCCGGTCTTGTCAGCAGCATGACAGGTTCCACATCCGCCAACGGATTTAAGCAATTCAGCATTTATGTCATCACGGAAGAAGGAATTAAGAGCACACAGGAATTCCACAGAATTATCAAAGATGTAGAAAAATCTGTGGATGGATTAGAATATGAAGACTTCTCTGTATCCTCCTCCGCCATGGGTGGCATGGGTGGTATGATGAGTCAGGGTATGGAAGTTACGGTTAGTGGTACGGATCAGGATAAGCTTATTTCCATCAGTGAAGACGTCATGGATATGTTGGAAGAAACTGATGGATTTGAAGATGTGAGCAATGGTATCACAGAACAGAATCGTCAGATTCATATCACATTGAAGAAAAATGAGCTGGCCAAACATAGCCTTACCGTAGCGCAGGTATATCAGCAGATTGCCGGAAAGATCACTTCTGATAAAACAGCCATTTCCCTCTCTTATGAAAATGCAGACATGGATGTTGATATCATCAAAGATAAATCCGAGCTTCTCACCTATGAGAATCTTATGGACATGAAGATTAAGGCAACGGAAACAGATTCCGACGGAAAGAGCGAAGAGAAAGAATACAAGCTTTCCAAATTTGCAGAATCCGAAAGTGGTTATACCATGGATAATATCACCCGCCGTAATCAGAACCGTTATTTAAGTGTTACTGCAAGTACAAAAGAAGGTGCGAACACCACACTTCTTTCCCGTGAAGTTCAGAAAAAACTGGACAAATATCAGGTTCCGGAAGGATATAATGTGGAGATTAACGGTGAGACAGAGCAGGTAATGGATATGATGAAACAGATGCTCCTTGCCATCGCTCTTGGTTTATTGCTCATCTATCTCGTTATGGTAGCACAGTTCCAGAGTCTCCTTTCCCCATTCATCATTCTCTTCACCATCCCACTTGCCTTCACAGGTGGTATGATCGGCTTGATGATCTTCGGAAAGACTATCTCCGCTATTTCCATGATGGGCTTCATGATCCTCATGGGTACTGTAGTTAATAACGGTATCGTATTCGTTGATTATGCGAACCAGCTTCGTATTAAAGGGGTAGAAAAACGTATCGCATTGATCCTTACCGGAAAGACTCGTATGAGACCAATCATCATGACAGCTCTGACCACCATCTTATCCATGAGTGTTATGGTATTCTCCAACGATGCCGGTAATGCGATGCAGAAAGGAATGGCCATTGTTGTATCCTTTGGTTTGATCTATTCTACCTTTATGACACTTTTCATTGTACCGGTATTATATGATATCTTCTATCGCCGTAAGCCAATGGTAATTGATGTGGATGATGAAGTAGAAAATATTCCGGATGAAACAGAAGATCTTCTGGAAGAATACGGATATTCCCTCGAACTTGAAGATTAGGAAGACATGAGAATAAGGATAGTATGATGACACTTTTAAGATAAAGTGGAAAATGGAGAGAAAAAATGCCAAAAGATACATTTTATCGTCTGCCTGACGAAAAAAGAGAACGTATTCTTAATGCGGCAAAAAATGAATTCTTCCGCGTTCCTTATGGACAGGCTTCCATCAATCAGATCATAAAGAATGCGGATATCCCAAGAGGAAGCTTTTATCAGTATTTTGAGGACAAGAAAGATATCTTCTTATACGTGCTGTCAGAGCAACATGATACCATTGTCAGTGCTGTTTTTGAAAAATTATCCAGAGTAAATGGAGATATCTTTCGTCTGGTCGATTTTTATATCGATAAAATTGCTGCATTATATCAAAAGGAAAACTGTGCAAGATTCCTTGATACCTTTCTCAACAAAGAGACTTGTTGTGTGATCGACGGCATCATACGAGGGGAAGGAATCTATGATTGCATGGAAGAGAAATTAGAAAATAAATTGTTAGAAGATACCGATTTTTCTTTGTATGATATGGAAAATGATGAGGAAAAACGATATTTCCTTAATATCATCAGTGCAGTTCTTCGGGACAGCATGAGAAAGTTGGTTCGTATTGAAGTTGAGAGAGACCCTCTTGAAATCTGTGACCAGTTGAAAAAAAGAATGCTTTTTCTGGAAAAGCGATTTCGAAAAATATCATAAAGGTGATTGATGTAAGAAAATCGAAACTTTCTTGAAATTATCTTTTTATTTATCTTACTATTTGTTTGTGATACAATGATGGAACAATGACACAAAGTATAATGACAGATGAGGAGGAAGGAATATGGAAGCATTGTATTGGCTCATTGCAGCAGCAGTTTTTATCTTGCTTGAAATCCTTACAATGGGACTTACAACCATTTGGTTTGCAGGCGGTGCATTGGTTGCAGCGGTAGCGGCCATGCTTTTACTCCCGATCAGTGTACAAGTTATCATTTTCATTGTAGTGTCTCTGATTCTTCTTATGATCACCAGACCACTGGCATCTCATTTTATCAATAACAAGGCGATTCGTACCAATGCCGAGAGTTTGATTGGTCAGAGCTGCCTTGTCACGGAGGAAATCGATAACTTGCGGGCAACCGGTCAGGTTACGATTCGGGGTCAGGCGTGGTCAGCAAGAAGCAAACAGGCTGACAAGGTAATTCCACAGAATGCCATTGTTAAAGTGGAGCATATTTCTGGGGTGAAGCTGATTGTCAGTGTTGTTTCTTATCCGGAAAAACTAAATACTGAGAAGAATGCATAAGGATGAGAAGAATAGAATGGAGGAATGAACATGCAGATTGTTGGAACAATTTTGGTTATTTTAGTAATTTTGATCGTTCTGTATACCGCGCTTTCCTGTGTGCGAATTGTACCACAGGCCCACGCGTATGTTATTGAACGACTTGGTGCTTACAATGGCACATGGTCCGTTGGACTTCATTTCAAGGTACCATTTATTGATCGCGTTGCAAAAAGAGTTCTTTTGAAAGAGCAGGTGGTTGACTTTGCTCCACAGCCGGTTATCACAAAAGATAACGTAACGATGCGAATTGATACGGTTGTATATTATCAGATTACAGATCCTAAGCTTTATGCTTACGGTGTAGATAATCCAATCATGGCCATTGAAAACCTGACAGCGACAACTCTTCGTAACATCATTGGTGATCTTGAACTTGATGCCACACTGACATCTCGTGAGACGATCAATACAAAGATGAGAGCAACTTTAGATGTTGCAACTGACCCTTGGGGAATCAAAGTTAACCGTGTAGAATTAAAGAACATTATTCCACCAACTGAGATTCAAAATGCCATGGAAAAACAGATGAAGGCAGAACGTGAGCGTCGTGAAGCCATTCTTCGTGCAGAAGGTGAGAAAAAATCTTCCGTACTTCGTGCAGAAGGTCATAAAGAATCCATGATCTTAGAGGCAGAAGCGGAAAAAGAGGCAGCTATCCTTCGTGCAGAAGCACAGAAAGAAGCAACCATTCGCGAGGCAGAAGGTCAGGCAGAAGCCATCCTTAAAGTACAGCAGGCAACAGCAGCAGGTTTAAAAGCAATCAAAGATGCTGGTGCAGATGATGCCGTTATCAAACTGAAATCTTTAGAAGCATTTGCAGCAGCTGCAGATGGACAGGCAACAAAGATCATCATCCCATCTGAAATTCAGAATATGGCAGGTGTGATTGGTGCATTAAAAGAAGTTGCAGTGACAGACGATGTTACAAAGAACAAATAATTAATGGATAAGCTTAGGGGTTGTTACATTCTCAAGTGGAACAACCCCACTTTTTTATATAAGAGAACAAGAAACCATGGCATTTATTATTATATTATTAAAAACTTTTATCTTTTATTGGCAGACGGATCGACTAGATATGATGTCTGTTTGGGAAGTGCCGCTCCTGACTATCTTATTTTTTGTATGTCTTTGGTTTTTCTGTAAAGGAAGAGGACGAGTCGGGGCAGTACTGTTTTACGTTATATATACCTTTTTTACCATCCTGATGCTGATGGATGCCGCTTATAGTAGTTATTTTGGCAAATATATCTCTGTGAATCAGTTGTATCAGCTAGGTAGCCTAAGTCAGATTGCCGGAGATGGAAATGTGATTGGTGCAGCGGTGAATCCGCTATGTGTTTTAACCTTGCTTGATTTGCCAATCATGTTCTTTTTCTTTCATCGACATAGGAATCATGATGGAAAAAAAGAGAAGGATTCCAACAAGAATGAGAAAAAAATCAGAGTATGGAAGATTGGAAAAAGAATCATCCATCTTGCTGTTTATGTCATATCGGTGATTTCTTTTATTTATTATGGATTTAATTTCACCGAAGAACGTTATGTACAAAAAGTGAACCATATCGAATTTTTTACCTATCATACTAACGATCTTCTGGTTAATGTTGGGGGGAGAATTCGACGAAGAAATGTAGATGAGACGGATATTCAGAACAGAATGAAAGAAGTAGTCCCACAGTCAGAAGGCGAGAATTACCAGGGAATCGCCAAAGGAAAGAATCTGATCCTAATTCAGATTGAATCTTTTAACGATTTTGTCATTGGTGCGGAATATAATGGGCAGACCTTAACTCCAAATATCAACGCTTTGTTGAAAAAAGACACTTTCTATTTTGATCGATTCTATTCTACTACCGGTGTTGGCAATACCTGTGATGCAGAATTTGCAACCTTAAATAGTCTATATCCCAATGAAATTCGAGAATGTTACCGTATGTACGTGGATAATACCTACCAAGGTCTTCCATGGATGCTTCGTGAGCAGGGCTATTCTACCATGGCATTCCATGGCTATGTGAAAACTTTCTGGAATCGAGATGAAGCTTACAAAAATCAGGGAATTCAACGATACTATTCCCAGGATGATTTTGATATGACAGAAATATCTGGTTTTGGTCTGACGGATAAGAAAATGTTCCGGCAGGCAGTGGACATCTTGAAGACAAAGCAAGAGCCATTTTTCAGCTATATGATTACTTTAACCAATCATATCCCATATGATATGCCGCAGGAACTGGCAAGTCTTACTTTGAAAGAGGAAGATAAGAATACCACATTTGGCAGATATCTTCAGACCATCCGTTATACAGATGAGGCAATTGGGGAATTGATTGAAGAACTGAAGGAAGCAGGACTTTACGACAATACGATGATTGCATTCTACGGGGACCATCAGGGCCTTAATAAAGAGACTCCGGAAGTACAGAGATCCATGACCAGATATCTGGGAAAAGAGTATGGTTTTGATGAGATGCTGAAGATTCCTTTGGTGATCCATATCCCTGGAATGGGAGAAAGTAAGACCATCACAACGGTGGGGGGAGAAATTGATACCATGCCAACCCTGGCCAATCTTATGGGACTTGAGCTTCCTCAGCCTTATGTGTTAGGGCATGATCTTCTGAACACCAAAGAAGGTTTTCTGGCGCAGATTTCCTATATAGGAAAAGGATCTTTTATCGATGGAAGCAGTGAACAGATTTTTGAAATCGGAAAAGATGGCTCTGTGGAAAACGGGCAGGTTTATCACATTCCAGATGGAAGCTCCATGAACCTTAATATGGAGTTATGTATGAAAAATAGTGTGCGTGCCTTAAAACTTTTGGAACTGAGCAGAGAGATTTTGGATAATAATCTGATTGCAAATTATGTGACACATTAAAATAAAATAGAATATTGTTAAAAATTTAATTATTTTAGTTCAATAAAGTGAAATTCTCTTGACAATGATGGAAAAATTTGATATTTGTTTAAGAGCGAGAATGGGCTTATTTTCTTTAGAGAAATAAGCTTATCTTTCATTTTTATCGAAAAATATATTGTGATATGAGACAGCTTTATTTGCTTTCAAATGCATAAGAAAAATAGAACAGGAGACGAAGAAAATGAATTTAAAAGGACGTAGTTTCTTAACTTTGCTTGATTTTAACAAAGAAGAAATCCGTGGTATGCTTGATCTTGCCCATGAATTAAAAGCAAAGAAGAAACGTGGAGAGCTTGGAGAAGAATTAAAAGGAAAAAATATCGTATTGATTTTTGATAAATCATCTACAAGAACACGTTGCTCTTTTGAAGTAGGTGCAGTGGATGAAGGTGCCCATGTAACATATCTTTCCAATTCTCATATGAATAAGAAAGAATCCTTAGAAGATTCCGCTAAAGTATTCGGCAGAATGTTTGATGCCATCGAATACCGTGGATATTCTCAGAAGACAGTGGAGGACCTTGCGAAATATTCGGGTGTTCCAGTATGGAATGGTCTTACTGACACAGACCATCCAACACAGGTACTTGCTGACTTCATTACCATTGAAGAACATATTGACAAACCATTGGAAGAAGTAAACTTTACATTCGTTGGTGACCTTTCCGATAACGTTATGTATGCTTTAATGTATGGCTGTGCCATCATGGGTATGAACTTTAAAGCAGTAGGTCCTGTTGAAACAGTTTGTGATGAACAGGTATTGAAAGTATCTCAGGAACTTGCAGCTAAGAGTGGAGCTACTATCACCATTTCCCATGACCCAGAAGATGTAAAAGGATCCGATGTAATTTACACAGATATCTGGGTAAGTATGGGCGAACCAGAAGAACTTTACCCAATCCGTGTGGCTGCTTTATCTCCATATAAAGTAACACAGAAAATGATGAAAGATACAGAAAATGACAAGTGTTTATTCATGCATTGTCTCCCTGCATACCATGATTTTGAAACTCATATTGCAGTGGATATGCGTGATCGTCTTGGCTTAGATATTCGTGAAGTGGAAGATGAAGTATTCCGTTCTGAAAATTCTGTAGTATTTGATGAAGCAGAAAATCGTATGCATTCCATCAAAGCAGTTATGGTTGCTACTTTAGGCAGATAATAAAATGAAACAGAAGATACTTACCCTTTTGAAACAACAGCAGGGTTATGTTTCCGGGCAGGAGATTTCCAACACGTTTGGTGTAACAAGAACTGCCATCTGGAAATACATCAATGCGCTACGAGAAGAGGGATATGAGATAGAATCTATGACAAGAAAGGGATACCGTTTGGTGAACAGTCCCGATTTTCTGTCAGAAGAAGAAATCAGAAATTGTCTTACAGAAAATGTGCTTCCAGGAGAATTAAAGATTTTTGACACCATTGATTCTACCAATGAGGAAGCCAAGCGAGCTTTCCAGAGAGGAGCGGGGGATCGAAGTCTCTATGTTTCCGAGGAACAGACTGCAGGGAAAGGCAGAAGAGGCAGAAACTGGATTTCACCAAAAGGACAGGATGTATTCTTCAGCTTCCTTTTGCAGCCGGACCTTCCACCGGAATCAGCTTCCATGATTACTTTGGTAGCTGCTTTGGCTGGTGTGAAGGCAGTGGAGAAACATACTTCTGCAAGATGTCAGATTAAATGGCCCAATGATCTGGTTATAAATGGGCGCAAAGTATGTGGCATTCTCACGGAGATGAGTGCCGACATGGACCAGATTCATTATGTCGTACCAGGGATTGGTTTTAATTTAAATCGAACAGAGTTCGACGAAACTATTGCTTCCATCGCATCATCTGTTTATGTAGAAACAGGCTGTAAAGTTGAACGGAATGCTTTCCTTGCCGATTATGTGATGGAATTTATGAAACGATATGATCTTTTTCTGAAAGAGCAGAATTTGTCTGCTTTTATGGAAGAATATAACCAGCATCTCATTAATGTGGGCCGTGAAGTTAAAATCATCCGAAGAAATGATGAGGTGATCCGCAAGGCCCTTGGCATCAATGAGAGGGGAGAGCTGCAGGTAGCAGATGAATCCGGAACCATTGAAAATGTTTTCTCTGGGGAAGTGTCTGTCCGTGGACTTTATGGTTATGTATAAAGGAGAATAATCGATGTTTTCAGATAAAACAATTTTATGTGGTGCGAGCCACTATGAGCAGCTTTTTTATTTCAATCCGGATTTTGACGCACTTCCAAAAGAAGTAAAACAGGAATTAAATATCATCTGTGTTCTTTTCACAGAGGATGTTGGTGGAATTATCCGATTCGAATTTGATGAGGTTGGCAATCTTAACATGGTTGTGGAATCCAAAGAGGATGATATCTTATTTGATGAAATTGGAAGCGTTTTAAAAATAAAACAGATTCAGCAGGAGAAAAGAGAACTGTTAGAGAGCCTTGAAACATATTATCGCGTGTTCTTTTTACAAGGGGGAGCAGATGACGCGAATTAAGACTCTCGGAGGAGGAAAAAATGTTAATAGGAATTGATATTGGTAATACGGATTTTACAATCGGAATTTTTCAGGGAAGCAAGCTTCTTGATACATTTCGAATGAGATCAAAGAGCAAAAAGACATCTGATGAATACGGGATGTTTATGCTTGATGTGATCAAATACCGTGGATATAGCGTGGAGGATGTAGAGGATGTTATTATAGCGTCCGTTGTACCAAACGTTATGCATTCATTTACCAGTGCAATCATTAAATATCTGGATTTACGTCCAATCATTGTTGGTCCTGGTATTAAAACGGGAATCAAGATCATGACAAATAATCCAAAAGAAACCGGAGCAGACCGAATCGTAGATGCAGTGGCTGCATACGAGATTTACAAAAGACCAGTTATCGTCATCGACTTTGGTACAGCTACCACTTATGATGTGATCAATGAAAAAGGAGAATTTATTGGTGGTGTGATTACACCAGGTCTTGGTACTGCAGTAAAAATGTTAGGTCAGCAGGCAGCGAAGCTTCCTGAAATCGAGATTCGTAAACCAAACCATATCATTGGAAAAGATACGGTTTCTGCCATGCAGGCAGGATGTGTATACGGTTATATTGGCCAGACAGAATACATTATCCGTAAACTGAAGGAAGAAAGTGGATATAAAGATGCATTCGTTGTAGCAACAGGTGGTCTTGGAAGAATGATTTCCGAAGAAACCAACACCATTGATGAATACGATCAGTATCTCACTTTAAAAGGTCTTCAGATTATCTATGAAAAACAGAAATAATCCACTTTAAGAATCATTTTATATGATGAAGAGAGTAGTATGAGTAAGACAAAAGACATATATGGAACCGACTTTCCGATATTTCTGGCCCCCATGGCTGGAATCACAGATTTGCCATATCGCATGCTTTGTAAAGAGCAGGGGTGTGATGTCATGGTTACAGAAATGGTCAGTGCCAAAGCTTTGTTTTATGGGAACAAAAATACCATTCCGCTCATGGAGACCAACGAGATGGAAAGTCCAATTGGTATCCAGTTATTTGGGTCAGATCCAGAGCTGATGGGTGAGATGGCTCATAAGATTGAAGATCAGGGATTCGCTTTTATTGATATTAATATGGGCTGTCCGGTTCCAAAGATTGTAAACAATAAAGAAGGTTCTGCCTTAATGCTGAATCCTGAGCTTGCCGGAAAGATTGTTGCAGCGATCAAAAGACATGTTTCCCTGCCGGTTACCGTCAAGTTTCGAAAAGGGTTCAATGATGAACTTGGGGATCCGGTGGAATTTGCCAAAGTATTGGAGGCAAATGGAGCAGATGCCCTGGCAGTTCATGGGCGAACCAGAGAACAATTTTATAGTGGAAAGGCCGATTGGGATGCCATTCGCAGAGTAAAAGAAAGTGTCTCTATTCCGGTGATTGGAAATGGGGATATTTTTCATGGTATGGATGCCATTCGCATGAGAGAAGAAACCGGATGTGACGGAGTCATGGTTGGACGAGGTGCCAAAGGAAATCCATGGATTTTCCGAGAAATTAAGGCTGTGCTATCTGGGGAAGAGCTTCCTGGAAGACCATCCACATCAGAGGTGGTGGAAATGCTCCTTCGTCATGCCAGATTAAGTATCCAATCCAAAGGAGAATTCACTGGAATCCGTGAGATGAGAAAACATACTGCCTGGTATACTGCCGGTATGCATGGTTCTTCCAAACTTCGAGATGCAGTCAATCAGGTTACTAACTATGAAGAATTGGAAAAATTATTGATTCCCTTGACAAGAAGGGAAGCTTAACTTATAATATTATCCCATGTGATGAATGATTATTTCATTCAAGAGTTGTGTAAATAGCAATGGGAAAAGAAAGGTGTGGACGAAAATGGACGCAAAAAAACATATTCTGACCAGCAAAGGTATGCAGGCATTACAGGATGAACTTCAGGAACTGAAGGTTGTCACTAGAAAAGAAATCGCACAGAAGATCAAAGAAGCCAGAGAACAGGGTGACTTATCTGAAAATGCGGAATATGATGCAGCGAAAGATGAGCAGCGTGCCATCGAAGCTCGTATCGAAGAGTTAGAAAAAATCATTAAAAATGCGGAAGTTATCAGCGAAGATAACATGGATAGCGACGTTGTTAACATCGGAAGCACCGTAACATTCTATGATGCAGAGTTCGATGAAGAATTAACTTATCGCATTGTTGGTTCTACAGAATCTAACATTTTAAATGGATTAATCTCTAATGAATGTCCACTTGGAGCAGCATTAATTGGCTCCAGAATTGGTGAAACTGTGAATGTAGAAGGTCCTGAGGGAGTATCCCAGTACAAGATCTTAAATATCACAAGACCAGAAATGTAATATGGTCTTTTCATCTGACACATTTTAGAACGATTATATGCCGGCAGAGTTTTCTCTGCCGGTTTTTTTGATGAAAATTTTTGATAGAAAAGATTATTTGCTTGATTTTGGATTATATTTCAAAATTCTTTCGTGAAAATGACAGCAATTTATAACAGATATGAAATATCTTTGTAATTGATACCCTCTTGTATTTGACAGAAAAAACATGTTATACTAATAACAATCCATGTCTGAAATTAAAAGAGGTATTTTTTATGATAGATACAAAAAAAGTAAGGCTTATGACCAAGATTTCCATGTATGAGAGTGGACAAGGGAAAGAAGATTTACGTATGTACAAGTGGAAGCAGGGAACTTATGTGAGTATGAAGGTTTTAGAAAGTCTGATTTATATCACCATTTCATTTGCTTTGATTGCATGCATCTATGCCGTTCGATATCTTTCTGCCATCATGAAAGATGGTATGTCCGTCATTAAGATGATTGGTCTTCGCATTGCCATCGTATATGGAATCCTTATGGCACTTAGCTGGCTGATTCTTCATTTTTATTATAAAAAGAGGTATCGAATGGCCAGAAAAAGAGTGGTCCGTTACGATAAAGATCTTTATAATCTGGAAGTTTATCTGAAAGAGGAAAAAGAAACAAAGAATGACTATAATGAATCCTTAAAGAAAAAAGAAGAGGTTGAAACCTTATGAAACAGAACACATTCGTGGTCAGTTTGATCAGTACAAAAGAAAAATTACATAAATTTTATCAGGACAAACATAGGGTGATTACACCAATCCTGCGATTCCTGCTTTCTTTAGCAGTGTTATTTATTTTAAAAGAAATGTTCCCATTTGGCGCAATTGTCGACAAAACATGGTGTCTTGTGGCAATTTCTGTCATACAGGCATTTCTGCCATTATCTTTTTTATATTATATTGGATCAATTTTTATTATATATAATTTGTGGCAGGTTAGTTTTGATCTGAGTATTGGATTTTTGGTATTTGTGATTGTTTGTGTAATCTGTTATTTTCGAATTGACAGTCGATACACCTATTTGGCTTTGGTAGTTCCTGCTTTATTTTATTTGAAAGTGGGAATCGTTATTCCGGCAGTTCTTGCAGTGGCGATTGGTTTCCATGCTCTTGTTCCTACTCTGGCCGGTGTGGTCCTTTATTATTTCTATGTGACTTTACTGGAAGTTGTTCCAATCCTCAAAGGCGCTGAAGTTTCCGGAATGGGGGCCGGTGTCATGTACGCGGCCAACAGCATCATTAAAAACCAAACCTTTTTTATTGTTGTTGTGGCAAGTGCATTGACCATTATTCTTACCAGTTTGTTAAATCGTATGTTCAACGAGAGAGCCTGGTTGATTTCTGGTGCCCTTGGAAGTGCAATCATGGCATTTACTGTGATGGCAGGTTCTTTGTATTATAAAGTAAATATTCCAATCTGGAATGTTTTGATTGAGATGGCAGTAAGTTTTGTTCTCTGTCTGATCTTTAATCTTTTCCGAGGAATTGGGGATGTTTCCCGCATCGAAAAAACAGTTTTTGAAGATGATGAGTATATCTATTATGTGAAAGCTGTTCCTAAGGTGAAGGTTTCTCAAAGTGATCGTAATGTAAAGATTATCAACGAAAAGATTCCGACAGAAATCATGGATGAAGCAGAAGAAACATTTGAGATGGACGATGAAATTCTGGAAATGGACACTTGGGATTCTTCTTTAGAAAATGATGAATTTGATGAAATAGAAGAAGATTCATCGAATGATATGTTTGAGAACCCAGAAGAAAATATCGAAGAAAACAAATAAATTACAGGAGAGAGAATAAAAATGAGTATTGGAACATTACAAAAACTCATTGAAAAATATCTGTTTTGGTTGTCCCTTCCATCCATTGGATTAACGGACATCTTAGAGATCATAATTATTAGTGTCATCGTATATCAGGTGTTACGATGGGTAAAATTTACACGTGCATGGACTCTTTTTAAGGGTATTCTGGTACTGTTGGTTTTTGCTCTGATTGCCGCTGTATTCCAGCTTAACACCATCACCTGGCTGTTATCAAACTCCATTGGTGTCGGTGTTACCGCAGCAATCATCATTTTTCAGCCTGAACTTCGTAGAGCATTAGAACAGCTGGGAAGAGGAAGCTTTATCAGCAACATCATTTCTTTCTCCTCCTCAGATTCCAAAGAGGATAATTCGAAGATTACTGAAAAGACGATCAACGAGATTGTAAAAGCTTCCGTTGATATGGGAAAAGTAAAGACGGGTGCTTTGATTGTTATTGAGCGTTCCGTGGCACTTGGTGAATATGTGCGAACTGGTATCCGCATTGATGGAATTGTTACCAGCCAGCTTTTGATCAATATATTTGAACATAATACTCCACTTCATGATGGAGCGGTAATTATTCGTGGAAATCGACTGGTTTCAGCAACCTGTTATCTCCCACTTTCTGAAAATATGAATATAGGAAAAGAACTGGGAACGCGTCATCGTGCTGCAATCGGAATCAGCGAAGTTTCAGATAGCCTGGTTGTAATTGTGTCGGAAGAAACCGGTGCAATCAGCATAGCTCACGAAGGAAAACTTAGAAAAACTCTCACCAAAGAAACATTGTTAAAAGAATTAGAAATTCTAAAAGAGGATGATGTTTCCATTGGCGGAGATGTATTTAAAAAATGGAAAGGTCTGCTTTGGAATGATAAACGTACAAAAGATAAAGGACAATGATATATGGATGAAAGTGCTGTCTGTTATCGTTGCAATCGTAATCTGGATTATCGTAGCCAACATTAATGATCCGGTGATTTCGAAGCATTTTACAGATATTCCGGTGCGTGTTGTCAACGAAAAAGCTCTGACAGATAACGGATATGCTTATGAAGTGTTGGAAGGGAACCTGGTTTCCTTTACCATCAAAGGGAAAAAAAGCATTGTATATAATATGACAACTCTGGATTTTGATGTGGTAGCTGATTTTTCGAAGCTATCCCTTACGGATGCAGTGCCAATTGACGTCAGCTCAAAAAAATATGGTGACCAGCTGGAAATCAATCTTGGTAATGTCAATACAATGAAGATTAAGAAGGATGAGATGATCAGCGTCAGTCTTCCGGTAAATGTTTATGCCAGTGGAAATGTTGCTGAAGGTTTCTATATTGGAAAGACAACGGCCACTCCAAACTTAATAAAAGTAAATGGTCCGGAAAATCTTCTGAAAAATGCGAAAGAGATTCGTGCAGAAGTTGAGACAGACGGAATTGATAAAGATGTTACCACGGTTGTTAAGCCAAAGCTTTATGATGGAAAAGGACAGCCGATTGAAAATACTCAGATTGATATCGATGAATCCAGCATCAATGTATTTATTGGGTTATGGAAGATGAAATCTGTTAAGGTTAATCTCTCTTTTGATGGGGAGCCAGAAGAAGGATATCTTCTTTCTTCCTTTGATTATGAACCAAAGACAGTTCTTGTGGCTGCGGCTGACGATATTTACGATGAATTGGAATCTTTGGATCTGGTTTCCATCGATCTTAGCGGGGAAACCGAGAACTACGAAAAGGATATTCCAATTTCTTCAGGTAGTTTTCCAGATGGTGTGATTCTGGCAGAGTCTTTAAACAGTATAAAAGTAAACGCAAAAATTGAAAAAATCATCGATCGTAAGATGGTATTTTCTAACAAAGATATCAATATTAAGAATGCTTCTGGATACCATGTGGAATTTGATTCCTCAAACCGTTATTTTATTGATATCAATGGTGCGAATTCTTTAGTAAAAGAAGCAACAGTGAAAGACTTTGAACCTTGGATTGATCTTTCGAATCTTGAGGAAGGGGAACACACTGTAAAAGTTCATGTAAAGAAGACAAAAGGAATCAGTGTGGAAGATATCTCCACGATAGTAGTTCGTTTGACAAGAGAGTGATACTGATTTTGAAAAATGTAAGGATAGAACAATGATTTCAAGTACAACGAACAGCAGAATAAAAAATATTGTTCAACTGAAAAAAAGTGCCAAGGCCAGAAAGGATCAGGGATGTTTTCTGGTTGAGGGACCAAGAATGTTTTTCGAAGTTCCAAAATCCCAGCTGAAAGAAGTATATGTGACAGAGGCATTCGAAAAAAAATATGAAGCAGAACTTAGTGGTTATCGTTATGAAGTGATTTCTGAAAATGTCTGCAAACATATTTCTGATACCAAAACTCCTCAGGGAGTAACTGCCCTTGTGAAGCAGAGTAGTTTATCCTTCGAAGAACTGTTAAATTTAGAGAAAGATCCTCTCTTTATCGTTCTTGAGAATCTTCAGGATCCCGGCAATCTGGGAACCATTCTTAGAACGGCAGAGGGAGCGGGCGTTACAGGAATTATCATGAATCGTGAGACCGTGGATCCCTACAATCCAAAAGTAATCCGGTCTACCATGGGAACAATCTTCCGTGTGCCATTTGTTATTGTGGACGATCTTCATGAAGCACTTGGACGATTAAAGAAAGCTGGGGTTGCAAGTTATGCGGCGCATCTTGGTGGGGATTCTTTCTATCAACAGGATTACACAAAAGGAAGTGCTTTTCTTATCGGTAATGAAGGAAATGGTCTGACCGATGAGATCACATCCATGGCAGAACATAAGATAAAGATTCCGATGAAGGGACAGGTGGAATCACTCAATGCAGCGATTGCATCCACCGTTCTTGTATATGAAGCACAGAGACAGAGAGGCTGGAGATAGCCTCTCTTTTTTTGACTTAAATACACGAAAATATCGTGAAAAATTAGATAAATAGAACAAAAGATAAATGGGATTTTGTGACAAATGTTTAGTTAAAAAATATGAGCTAAAAAATTAATTATCAAAAGTGTTGAAAATAATAAAGGAAATAACGTAAATAATAGTGCAAAAAAATAAAAAATATTACAAAAACAAAGAATTGTATAAATACAAGCATATAAAACTGTGATAATATATCAATAGATTGACCACGAGATGAAGGTGTGGTTAAAAATCTATGATGTATTTCATATTTTAGGGAGGTTTTACTTATGGCAAAGTACATGATGGCGTTAGACGCTGGAACAACAAGTAATCGTTGTATCTTATTTAATGAAAAAGGTGAAATCTGCAGCGTAGCACAGCAGGAATTTACACAGTACTATCCACAGCCAGGTTGGGTTGAACATGACGCTAACGAAATCTGGACAACACAGTTATCCGTAGCACAGAAAGCTATGGCTCAGTTAGGTGTTAAAGCTGATGATATCGCTGGTATCGGTATTACAAATCAGCGTGAAACAACTATCGTTTGGGATAAAGCTACTGGCGAACCTATCTTCCACGCTATCGTATGGCAGTGCCGTCGTACATCTGAATTCTGTGATAGCTTAAAAGATAAAGGCTTAGTTGATACAATCAGAGAAAAAACTGGTCTTGTAATCGATGCTTACTTCTCCGGAACAAAGATTCACTGGATCCTTGAAAACGTTCCTGGTGCAAGAGAAAAAGCTGACGCTGGACAGTTAATGTTCGGTACAGTTGATACATGGTTAATCTACAAACTTTCTGGTGGAAAGATTCATGTAACAGATTACTCCAACGCTGCTAGAACAATGTTATTCAACATCAACACACTTCAGTGGGATGATGAAATCCTTGCAGAACTTAATATTCCAAAATCCATGCTTCCAACAGCTAAACCATCTAGCGAAATCTACGGCATGACAGACGAAAAATTATTCGGTGGCCGTATTCCTATCGCTGGAGCAGCTGGTGACCAGCAGGCAGCTTTATTCGGACAGACATGTTTCAATCCTGGTGAAGCTAAGAACACATATGGTACTGGTACATTCATGCTCATGAATATCGGTAAAGAAGTTAAATTATCCAACAACGGTCTTGTTACAACAATCGCTTGGGGTCTTGATGGCGAAGTTAACTACGCTCTTGAAGGTTCCGTATTCGTAGCTGGTGCTGCTATCCAGTGGTTACGTGACGAAGTTAAAATCGTTGACGCTGCTCCAGACTCTGAATTCTTCTGTAACAAAGTTGCTGATACAAACGGCTGCTACGTAGTTCCTGCTTTCACAGGTCTTGGCGCTCCTCATTGGGATCAGTACGCTCGTGGATGTATCGTAGGTCTTACACGTGGATGTAACAAAGCTCACATCATCCGTGCTACAGTAGAATCCCTTGCATACCAGACATACGATATCCTTGAAGCTATGCAGGCTGACGCTGGTGTTAAACTTGCAGCTCTTAAGGTTGACGGTGGTGCTTGTAAGAACGACTTCATGATGCAGTTCCAGGCTGATATCATCGAAGCTCCTGTTCATCGTCCACAGTGTGTAGAAACAACAGCTATGGGTGCTGCTTACTTAGCAGGTCTTGCAGTTGGCTACTGGAACAGCAAAGAAGACGTTATCAAAAACTGGGCTATCGATAAAGTATTCGAACCAGCTATGGACGCTGACAAAGTTGCTGAACTTCTTGCAGGCTGGAAGAAAGCTGTTAAATTATCCTACGGTTGGGCTAAATAATTCACTCTTACGTGAATGTTATCTAACATAGAATAATCATTCCCCGGAAACTTCGGTTTCCGGGGTTTTTTTATGTCATAGAATTTTAGCAAAAGTTTCATAAAATCTTATATGTGGCTTTTTGCATACTAATTTGGGTCAGATGTGTGAAACTGAAGTACACATCTTATAACAAAGTTTATTATTGACTAATTTTAGACTTATTCGTTATACTTTTATTCAGTTGGGATTCCATTCCACAAGAATAAGTACAAACAAGAATATACACGGTATAGAAAGAGGAGCCAAATCATCATCTGGAATAAGATGGAAGAGGCCCCTTTTCTTACGTTTTGGGGATGTTTGCCTTATGAAACTGAAGTTGTATTTTTACAACTCTAGCAAGGAATGTGAAATCCGAGAGAAAGATCGCAGGATCAAGAAATAAGTGAAAAGGATGGAGGAGGAGTATAATGAATCCAAAGGAAAGTAAAAAAATTGCAATGAAGATCTCCAATGTGAGTATTGCAGTCAACGTGTTATTATCTGTCATTAAATGTTTCGCAGGAATTTTGGCCCATTCAAGCGCCATGATATCCGATGCAATCCATTCGTTATCTGATGTTTTAAGCACTTTTGTTGTTATGATCGGTATTCAGATTTCATCAAAAGAATCTGATGATGAACATCCGTATGGTCATGAAAGATTTGAATGTGTTGCTTCCATCATATTGGCTACCATGCTTGCTCTTACCGGTGCTGGCATCGGTTACAGTGGAATCAAAACAATCATGAGTGGTGCATCTGATTTGAAAGCACCGGGCTTCCTTGCATTAGTTGCGGCAGTGGTTTCCATTCTGGTAAAAGAAGCAATGTTCTGGTATACAAAAGCTGGTGCGGATAAGATCAAATCAGGTGCCTTAATGGCCGATGCCTGGCATCATCGTTCGGATGCTTTATCTTCCGTGGGCAGTTTACTTGGTATCGGAGCAGCCAGGCTTGGCTTCCCAATTTTTGATCCAATTGCCTCTGTTGTAATTTGTCTTTTCATTTTCAAGGCAGCCTATGACATCTATAAAGATGCTGTGAATAAAATGGTAGATGCTTCCATCGATTCCCAGGAAGAGGAAATGATTCGCGAAACCATCAAGAAAGAAGAAGGTGTTTGCGATGTCGATGAAATTCGAACAAGAGTATTTGGTTCCAGATATTATGTGGATGTGGAGATTGCAGTGGATGGTAAGTTGACTTTGGATGCAAGTCATGCCATCGCAGAACGTGTTCATGATAAGATAGAAAAGGAATTTCCAGAAATCAAGCATGTTATGGTTCATGTAAATCCTTGTAAAGAATGTGCGAAAAGTTCAAGTGGAAATTAGAGGGAATTTCATTTATAATAGAGAAGATGTTTTATGAAAATCTTCCGGAGAAGACCATCCGGTATGCAAGGAAAGGAAGAAGGAGAATCCTATGGAAGGACAATATAAGGTAACTTATCTGGAACACAGCTCATTTTTGGTGGAGACAGATAAGTGCTATTTGCTCTTTGATTATTGGAAAGGTCAGATTCCGGCCTTAGATTATAAGAAAGCACTTTATGTTTTTGCGTCCCATGCCCATCATGATCACTATTCCAAAGAGATTTATCGTTTGGAAAACTTATGTGAGAAAGTTTATTATATCTTATCCTTTGATATCAAGAAGGCTGATCGAAGTTACATGACGGTAGAAAATGTTACATTTATGGATGCCCATGAGAAGAAAGCTGTTGGAGACCTTCAGGTGGAAACCTTCTTGTCTACAGACGAAGGTGTAGCTTTCCTTTTAGAGCTGGATGGAAAGACCATTTACCATGCCGGTGACCTTCACTGGTGGGAATGGCCAGGAGAACCGGAAGAAGAAAATGAAGCATATATCGCTGCTTATAAAAAAGAGATGGAAAAACTAAAAGGCAGAAAACTTGATTTGGCCTTTGTGGTATTAGACCCTAGACAGGAAGAAGCAGGAGGAAGAGGAATGGATTATTTCCTGGCACAGATTGGCGCCAGATATGTCTTTCCAATGCATCTCTGGGGAGAATACTCTTTGATAGCAGCTTATAAAATGGAAAACCAGTTAAAATATATCAATAGTCGTATTATGGATATCCATAAGGCTGGAGATATATTTGAAATTATGGTATAGCAGATGAAAATCCAGAAAGATTGAAAGCAAGGATAGGAGGATAGAAAGATGGAGAAACATGTAATCGCAACAGAAAAAGCACCCGCAGCACTTGGCCCATATTCTCAGGCCATTGAAGTAAATGGAATGGTATACACATCCGGTGTGATTGGAATTGATCCTGCAACAGGTGTAGCAAAAGATACCATCGAAGAACAGACAAAACAGGTATTTGAGAACCTGAAAGCAGTGTTAGAAGCTGCAGGAAGCTGTCTTAATAATACAGTGAAAACAACCGTATTTCTTAAAGATATGAACGATTTTGGAAAAGTAAATGAAATCTATGCAGGATATTTTGAAGGTGCATTTCCAGCACGTTCCTGTGTAGAGGTTGCTCGACTTCCAAAAGATTTTCTCATTGAAATTGAGGTAATTGCAATCAAATAATTGTGAAATAATTTACATGAAATAATTGAAAGTGTGTGTAAAATATGCTATACTTTCAATAATTTATTAACAATATTTTAAATTTTTGGGAGGGTGATTACCACTATGGTACGAGCGGAGCTGACAGTTGAAAGCGCTCAAGGCATTCATTTGGGTCCAGCCAATTTGATTGCGAATACAGCAGATAAGTTTGACTCATCAATTCATTTTAAGACAGAATATATGGACATTAACGCCAAAAGTATTATTAACATCGTAAGTGGAACTTTGCGCTACGGCGATACATTCCTTTGCGTATGTGACGGTCCGGATGAAAAGAAGGCATTGGCAGCAATGAAGGAGTTAATGGCACAGGACCTTGAGGATCTGCTTTAGAATAGGGTAAGATAACCGATTGCATCATATATGAATTTTAAAAGTCGTAGTAACGAAGGCGTTACTACGACTTTTTTTGAGTTGTTTCATGAAATTTTCTGATGTACTTGAGAAGGGCTATCTTACACCCATTCGATTCGATCCTCCATCATGAGGAATTGTTCTCCCATACGTCGAAGCTCGCCCAATACAATCTCTCTTCCATGGGCGGTGTGATACCATGTATCCTTTGTGATACCGTCGATATCAACCGGATAAATGATCCATTCGATTTCCGGGAACACCATGGAGTAATAGAGATGAGAGCGTCTTGCGTGGTAGGATTTACAGCAGAGAATGCCGGTTTGAATGGTGATTCCCTTTTCTTCTAATAGTTTTTTTGATAATTCCGCATTTTCCAAAGTATAGGTGGAATGGCATTCTTTTAAGATGGCTTCCTGTGGAACATCGTGCGCTAAGAGAACTGCTTCCAGGAAGTCAGCCTCGCAGGAAAAATCGGAGCCATATTTCTCTCCACCTGCTTTTACCCCGGCAAATCCACCTTCCACTTTGGTGTAGCCACCAGAGGGAATTAGAAGAGGGGCAAATCCTTCTTTGTAGAGACCGGCCGCGGCGATGGTGTGGTCTGGTCGGGCGCAACCAGGGATAAAGATGGCATCTGCCTTCTTTAAAGGGTCTTTGCGAAAAATATAATTACTAATACTTTCAATCTGTTCTTTTTCTAAATGATACATAAGCTAATGATTCTTCTTTTTGTGATGTTTTTCTTCTTCTTCTTTTCGCATCATTTCCTCTCGAAGTTTTCGCTTTCTTCGGAAACTTGGACGAATGATTTGAATCAGTGCATGATAGTTTTCCTTATTTTCCAGGAAAAAATTGACTTCAGCACCATAAAAGATCATGGACATACAGAAATACATCCAGATCAATAAGATCATGATACCAGCCATACTTCCATAGATGTAAGTAAAGTTACTAAAATTGTTCATGTACATGGAACAAAGCCAGGATACGATACTCCAACCCAATGTGGCAACCAGAGCTCCAGGAAACTGGTGTAAAAAATTACGTTTTCGTCCAGATACGAATTTATAAATCCACATGAAAGTAAAGATTAAGCTAACTGTGGAAAGAACCGTTCCTCGCTGAATAATGATGCTGGCAATTGGCTGTAGGAATGGAAAATGTATTTTAATGTAAGTATATAATGATTGTCCGAAGACCCAGACAATCATTACAATGATAATGATTACTGTAAAAATCAGTGTGTAGAACATACTGAAGATACGAAGGACAAAGTAGTTTCGATTGTCATCGATATCATAGACGGAATTCAGACCCTTTACGATGGAATACATCCCCTTGGAAGAAGACCAGAGCGCCGCCAGGATTGATACCGTAAATACGGATGCAGAAGTTTTATGATAGACTTCGTTTATCATGCTGAAAATCATGGAACTTCTTTCAAATGTTACAACTTTCTGTAAAACGACCAAAATATCATCCTTGGTAAATGGAAGGTATTTGGTCAAAGTTAAAAGAAAGAGCATAAATGGCAAAAGAGATAGCAGAAAGAAGAAAGCAGACATGGCTCCAAAAGCGGTAACATGATCATCGTTACATTTTTTGATAAAGTCGATGATAAGCTGATAAAGATCCTGCAATCTTTTTCTTTTTAGTAAAGATTTCAGCTTTTGTAATTTATCTTTAAAATTAATCATAAGAGATTTCTCCAATATGAATTGCTACAATATGTTTACAATTTCAAATAAGATAAAAAAAGCCGTCTCAGAAGATGAGACGGCGTAAAAATCTGACCCGAAATGCCGCATCCTGCAATTTTGAGTCCTAGCCAAGCTAGGTGGGTAACCGCAATCACGTTCCTGACTTCCACTGGAAGATAAAAATGAGGCCTGTCATTCCGGTGATTATTATGTTTCCCGAGTTCAAAAATGTAGGTTCAAAATAACAAGATTATATCGAACACCCCAGGCTATTTATGAATTAAATATATCCTATTATGAATCAATTGACAAGGTATTTTTTTGCTAATCAAGAACCAGTTTCTGGTTGATTACATGATAATCTCCGTCAATATTTTTCAATAAAACCTTACGTACATAAGAGATAAAATAGTCTTCTCCTTTTTTGGCAAGAATTGTCAGTAGATAACGAGTAAGAAAATCAGTTTCCGGATCAATGATCATCATTTCTCTGCCACGCATGTAATAAATCAAGGCGCTGTCATCTTTGTAAGCATCCTTCTGATAATTTTTGCTGGCACAGATGCGGTCAATGACCATCTCGAGAACATAACGTTTTGGCATCTTCATACCAACAAATCCCTCGCCTGGAACCGGACTCATATCAATCCAATATTCAAAATGATGGGGATTTCTTCCTTTATGATGAAGCCAGCCTTTGGAAAGACGATGCAATTTTTTCTCCATATTATATGGGCTGCAGGTGCCTTGATAGTAGATGATACCTGGAATAAACTCCTTCGGATGGTATTTGGACAAGTCATGGAGAAGTCCCTGTTTGTAAAGGCCTACTTTAAAGCACATGAGAGTTACTAGTTTTTTATGATGATTGATGGTTTTTAAATGACCTCGAATATTCATGGAATAATGACCTCCTTTTGGTCAAATGATAATAAAATACGATAGTTTTCCTTTATTTTTCTATATTACTACGAAGGTCTTCTTTTCGCAAGAATCCCTTTACATCCTTATTTTTTCGTGTTAAACTTTTAAGCAAAGTAGACACTATTTGTATGAGGACGGAAAGGAGGAGTGAAATGGCAATTGATAAAGATGCAATCAAAGAACATATCAGAGGAATTCTGATCGCATTGGGCGATGATCCGGATCGTGAAGGATTAAAGGAAACACCTGATCGTGTTGCCAGAATGTACGAAGAGGTATTTGAGGGCATGAATTATAGCAATCACGAGATTGCCATGATGTTTAATAAAGCATTTAAAGACGACCTAGCTCTTCCATCTGGAGATAAAAAGAAGGATATTGTCCTTGTGAAGGACATTCCGATTTTCAGTTATTGTGAACATCATATTGCATTGATGTATGATATGAAAGTTTCCGTGGCCTATATTCCAAACGAAAAGGTCCTTGGCCTTAGCAAGATTGCCAGAATCTGTGATATGGCATCCAAGCGTCTTCAGTTGCAGGAACGCATCGGAAGTGATGTGGCAGAAATCATGATGGAGGCTGCAGATACAGATAATGTGGCGGTAATCATTCGAGGAACTCACAGCTGTATGAGTGCGCGTGGCATTAAGAAAGAATCCGCGACCACAGTGACAACAACTTTCCGCGGACGTTTTGAGACCGATTCCGAAATTCAGAGTCAGCTTGCCATGATGATGGCT
Organism: Eubacteriales bacterium; assembly: GCA_030531555.1. Taxonomy (GTDB): domain Bacteria; phylum Bacillota; class Clostridia; order Lachnospirales; family Lachnospiraceae; genus Anaerobutyricum. The sequence continues at coordinate 83,071 of JAUNNI010000003.1, forward strand.
CAGTAGGATTTATATGGCATTCTCATAAAATGTTCATTGACATTTATGATAGAACATAGTATATTGTTACATGTTGTAACTGACAGTTCATTTGTACCTTCCTGTCATTAAATAAAACCGGGACTAACGATATAATCTATGGTTTTGTGGACTGTTGCAGCATCTGCTACAGTCCTTTTTTTGCCTTTTTAACAATTTATTTGCGAAGTTATGTAAAAAGGCAACAACAGTGAGTACAGGTGAAGCAATATTATTCCAATAGAAAAGGAGAAAAAAATGAAAAAGAATAATACTGTTTCCAAATGTTTTCTTATGCTCACAGTACTGTACATTACCTGCTTGTTATTATCCAATCTGATCGCAGGTAAAATGTGGGCAGTGACTGGCTCCATCACATTGCCAGCCGCAGTTATTTTATTTCCAATTACTTATATTATGGGTGACATCTTCACAGAAGTTTATGGTTTCAAGGATACCCGCATGGTAATCTGGCTTGGTTTTGCCTGCAGCTTTTTCGCTGTTGTGATCTATCTGATCACCATCGCCCTGCCACATCCGGAATTCTGGACCAATCAGGAAGCCTTTGTTACAGTTATGGGCACCACACCACGTGTAGCCTGTGCCTCATTCCTGGGATATCTTTTTGGTGAGTTTTCTAACTCCATGATTTTATCCAAGATGAAGGTGGCAACCAAAGGCGATAAATTATGGATGAGAACCATCGGCTCCACCATCGTGGGAGAAGGCTTTGATTCCATTATCTTTATTACCATTTCTTTTGCAGGAACTATGGATGCGAATACTTTGGCACATATGATCTTATATCAGTATCTTTTTAAGGTATGTTATGAAATCATCTGTACACCTCTGACTTATAAAGTAGTTTCCATGGTGAAAAAAGCAGAAGGTATTGACACTTACGACTATGAGGTAATTTATAAGGTTTTAGGATAAAAAACGAAAATATATTTTCTTTCTTCATTGACAAAGGAAGAAAATGTGATATGATGTAATATACATTTTCATTTACAAATAAATACGCACCAAAGTCATGATGATTCAGGGGCTTAGTGCGTCATAATTTTGGAATTGCACTGAGCTATCGAATCATTTGATAGCTCATTTTTTATGCTTTTCATTTAGGAGGTAAATGATTATGAAAAAAATCACTTTTGCATCTGTAACTTTTGCAGTAACTGTTGTTAATCACTATTCCTTCCGCTCAGAAGTAGCATGCGGCTATGGGAAAGACGTGATTGCTTATGCAACGGAACGTTTTCTTTGTCGCTTTGGTAAATTCAAACACATTTTTGCCAGAGAGTGCTGGAAGGCACGTGTGGCGGAGCGAAAGAGAAGAACAAAATATAGCTTCGAATACATTGTCCCAGCAAGCTTGATGGAGCTTCCGGGAAACTGGGTGAGATTAAAGGGAAAGGTTGACGGCAACGGTGCTAATATTTATAGCATTGAGTTGCTGAAAATACATCCGGTGCTTAAAAAGGAAAGCCTGGAATAAAAATCACTTGACACCTTTTTTTTCCTTTGCTAGAATATTATTTGATTTTTAATACCTAAAAGCTTTGAAGGTGAAGGCATAAGCCTTAAGTAGAAGCAGGTTATCTTTCAGAGAGAGGGGGCCATCGGCTGCAAGCTCCCTTAAGCACTAATCTGACTTCGAAGTTCGACACTGGAGCTGCATTCCGGCGCGCTGCTTCCCACAAATGAGTAAGAAGGGAAGGTAGATAAGGGATGACGTTGACACGCGTTAAGTGTAAAGAGAGTCCGATCGTGGAAACATGAATCGGGAACTTGGGTGGTACCGCGAGATATTTCGTCCCTTGTGCATTGTGTGCGCAGGGGATTTTTTATTGATGACTTGAGTCAAACATATATATGAAGAATTGAATACATACGATTTTTCATATATATGTTTGACGATTGTGAGAGTCTTATTGACGTAACAATCGTCTAGTTATCAATAACAACAACCAATTCATTATAAAAAGGAGTAAACACATGAAAGCCAAATTGGAACAGATTACAAAAGTCGCTTTGGAAGCTATCGAAGCTGCTACAAGCGTAGATCATCTGAATGACGTGAAAGTTTCCTACCTTGGTAAAAAAGGTGAACTTTCCAAATTGTTAAAAGGTATGAAAGATGTTGCACCAGAAGACAGACCTAAGGTTGGTCAGATGGTAAATGAAGCTCGTGCTAAGATCGAAGAACAGATGGAAGAAGCTAAAACATCCATCATGAAAAAGATTCGCGAAGAAAAGATGAAAAAAGAAGTCATCGACGTTACTCTTCCAGGAACAAAAGTTAACGTTGGACATCGTCATCCAAACCAGATTGCTTTAGAAGACCTTGAACGTGTATTTATCGGTATGGGTTACGAAGTAGTAGAAGGTCCTGAAGTAGAATACGATCGTTATAACTTCGAACTTCTTAACATTCCTGCAAACCATCCTGCAAAAGATGAACAGGATACCTTCTATATTACAAAAGACATTCTTTTAAGAACACAGACATCTCCTGTACAGGCTCGTATCATGGAAACAGGCCGTATGCCAATCCGTGTGTTATCCCCAGGTCGTGTATTCCGTTCTGACGAAGTAGATGCAACTCATTCCCCATCTTTCCATCAGGTTGAAGGTCTTGTTGTAGATAAAGGCATCACATTTGCTGACTTAAAAGGTACTTTACAGCAGTGGGCACAGGAATTCTTTGGTCCTGAAACAAAGGTTAAATTCCGTCCTCATCATTTCCCATTCACAGAGCCAAGTGCAGAAGTAGATATCACTTGCTTCAAATGTGGTGGTAAAGGCTGCCGTATGTGTAAAGGTAGCGGCTGGATTGAAATCTTAGGCTGTGGTATGGTTCATCCTAAAGTATTAAAAGACTGTGGTATCGACCCAGAAGTATATTCTGGCTTCGCATTCGGTATCGGTCTGGAACGTGTAACTTTATTAAAGAGTGAAATTGATGACATGCGTCTCTTATATGAAAATGACGCTCGTTTCTTAAAACAGTTCTAAGGAGGAATTATATTATGGTAACACCTATTTCATGGATTAAAGCATATGTACCTGACTTAGATTGTACAGTACAGGAATATGTAGATAAAATGACATTATCTGGTTCTCACGTTGAGAATGCAGTATATCTTGATAAAAACTTAGAGAAGATCGTTGTTGGTAAAGTAACAAAGATCGAAAGACATCCAGACGCTGATAAACTGGTAGTTTGTCAGGTAGATGTTGGCCAGGCAGAAGATATCCAGATCGTAACAGGCGCTCCTAACGTATTCGAAGGAGCCATCGTTCCTGTTGTATTAGATGGTGGACGTGTTGCAGGCGGACATGATGGAAGTCCTAACCCAGAAGCTGGTATCAAAATTAAAAAAGGCAAACTTCGTGGTGTACCTTCCAACGGTATGATGTGCTCCATCGAAGAACTTGGCAGCGACAGAAACTTCTACCCAGAAGCACCAGAAAATGGTATCTACATCTTCGACGAAAAGAAGGGTGTAAAACCTGGTGATGACGCTGTAGAAGCGCTTGGTCTTCATGATGCAGTTGTAGAATTCGAAATCACATCCAACCGTGTTGACTGCTTCAGCATGATCGGTATGGCTAGAGAAGCTGCTACAACATTTGAAAAACCTTTCTTACCACCAGTGGTTACAGAAAGCGGAAATGATGAAGATGTTAACGACTACATTGCAGTAGAAGTTGTAGATACAGACCTTTGTCCACGTTACACAGCAAGAGTTGTGAAAAACATCAAGCTTGCTCCATCACCAGAATGGATGCAGAGAAGACTTGCTGCTTGTGGCATCCGTCCAATCAACAACATCGTAGATATCACAAACTATGTTATGGAAGAATACGGCCAGCCAATGCACGCTTACGACCTTGACACAATCCGTGGCAACAAAATTGTTGTAAAACGTGCTCAGGACGGCGACAAATATACAACACTTGACGGACAGGAAAGAAATCTTGACCATGATATCCTCATGATCAATGACGCAGAAGGCCCTGTTGGTGTTGCTGGTATCATGGGTGGTGAAAACTCCATGGTTACAGACGACATCAAAACAATGCTTTTTGAAGCAGCTACATTTGATGGCACAAACATCCGTCTTTCCTCCAAGAGAATCGGTCTTCGTACAGATGCTTCCGGTAAATTCGAAAAAGGTCTTGACCCAGAAAACGCTCTTGCAGCAATCAACCGTGCCTGCCAGTTAGTAGAAGAACTTGGTGCCGGTGAAGTTGTTGGTGGTGTTGTGGATGTATATCCAAACCCTGTTGAAGATGTAACTCTTCCATTTGAGCCAGACAAATACAACAAATTACTTGGTACAGATGTATCCGTAGAAGATATGCTTGGATACTTCAAACGTCTTGAAATCGGATATGATGAAGAAACAAACACACTTGCAATCCCATCTTTCCGTCAGGATTTACGTTGTTCCGCAGATATCGCAGAAGAAGTTGCTCGTTTCTTCGGTTATGACAACATCCCAACTACACTTCCTCACGGCGAGGCAACTGCAGGAAAGAGATCCTTCGCAGCTCGTGTAGAAGGCGTTGTTCGTGACGTAGTAGAACAGAATGGTTTCTACGGAAGTATGTGCTACTCCTTCGAAAGCCCTAAAGTATTTGACAAGCTTTTAATCCCAGCAGGTGATCCACTTCGTGATGCCATCGTAATCTCCAACCCACTTGGTGAAGATTACTCCATCATGAGAACCATCGAATTAAATGGTCTTCTTACATCCCTCGCTGTAAACTATAATCGTAGAAATAAAAATGTACGCCTTTACGAAATGGCAAATGTATACCTTCCAAAGGCACTTCCATTAACAGAGCTTCCTGATGAAAGAAAGAAACTTACACTTGCTATGTATGGTGATTGTGACTTCTTCCTCTTAAAAGGTGTATTAGAAGAACTCTTCTTAAAACTTGGTCTTGAAGGCAAAGTATCCTACGAACCATCTCAGGAAAAACCATTCCTTCATCCAGGACGTCAGGCCCTTGTTTATATCAACGGTACTTACGCTGGTTTCTTAGGACAGGTACATCCTGAAGTAGCAGAAAACTACGACATGAAATGCGAAGCATACGTAGCAGGTATCGACCTTCCAGTAGTTGTAGAAAATGCTTCCTTCGACCGTAAATACGAAGGTGTTGCAAAATTCCCTGCAGTAAACCGTGACCTTGCGCTTGTAATGAAGAAAGATATCTTCGTAGGTCAGGTTGAAAAAGTTATGAGAGACAAAGGCGGCAAGCTTCTTGAAAGCATCTCCCTTTTCGACGTTTACGAAGGTTCCCAGATCGAAGAAGGATACAAATCCGTAGCTTACAACCTTGTATTCCGTTCTCTTGAACGTAGCTTAGAAACTGCAGAAGTTAATAAGATTGTAGAAAAGATCCTCAAAGAACTTGCAAAATTAGGAGTAGAACTTAGAGCATAATGAAAACATCAGATTTTTATTTTGATCTGCCCCAGGAGTTAATTGCACAGGATCCTTTAGAAGATCGTTCCTCTTCCCGCCTCCTTGTCATGGACAAGGAGACCGGGGAGAGAAAACATAGAATTTTTCGAGATATTCGAAATTTTTTGAAGCCGGGAGACTGTTTGGTTATCAATGATACCAAGGTAATTCCGGCTCGTTTAATCGGGGCAAAAAAAGATACAGGAGCACAGATTGAATTCCTTTTATTAAAGAGAAAAGAAAATGATATCTGGGAAACTTTGGTAAAACCAGGTAGAAAATGTCGTGTAGGTGCTCAGGTTGTATTTGGAGAAGGAGACCTAGAGGCGGAAGTAATCGAAGTGTTACCAGATGGAAATCGTCTGGTACAGTTCCATTATGAAGGAATTTTTGAGGAAGTATTAGATCGCCTTGGACAGATGCCACTCCCTCCATATATCACACATAAATTACAGGATAAGAATCGTTATCAGACGGTTTATGCAAAGTACGAGGGCTCTGCAGCGGCTCCAACCGCTGGTTTACATTTCACAAAAGAGCTGATGGAAGAGATTGAAGCCATGGGAGTGAAGATTGCCCGTGTAACGCTTCATGTAGGACTTGGAACTTTCCGCCCGGTTAAGGTAGATAATGTTTTGGAGCATCATATGCATTCTGAATTTTATCAGGTGTCTGAAGAGGCGGCGAATCTGATCAATGAGACAAAGAAAGCCGGCGGAAGAATTATTTCCGTAGGAACCACAAGTACCCGCACTTTGGAGTCTGTTGCTTTAGAAGACGGAACCATCGTTCCTGGCAGTGGAAATACAGAGATCTTTATCTACCCAGGCTATCGTTTTAAAGCCATTGATTGTCTGATTACCAATTTCCATCTTCCGGAATCTACTCTTCTTATGCTGGTTTCTGCATTGGCAGGAAAAGATCATATTATGGAGGCTTATGAGGAAGCGGTGGCAAATCGCTATCGATTCTTTTCCTTCGGGGATGCCATGTTCCTGACCAATGATATTACTGAGGAATAATCAGAGGCTTCTGGCATAATGGTGGAAGCCTAGCACCAAAATTTACAATTACACATT